>RFFT01000057.1 GCA_003696795.1 Zetaproteobacteria bacterium
CCATGATCACCGCGTTGGGTACGGGCATTGGCAAGGAGGATTTTGATATTGCCAAGCTTCGGTACCACAAGATTGTAATCATGACCGACGCGGATGTGGATGGCGCGCATATCCGCACACTGCTGTTGACTTTCTTCTACCGGCAAATGCCCGAGATCATTGAGCGTGGTCATCTGTATATCGCGCAACCTCCGCTCTACCGTGTGGCGCGCGGCAAGAAGGTGAAATATGTCGCCAACGATGAGGAGCTGTTTGAGTTTCTTCTCGTGCAGGGCGGAGAGGGAAAGGAATACTATCCCGATCGCGATGCGCGACCAATTACCGGCGAACGATTGTTGAGTCTTGTGCGTGGCGTGCATCGCTTGCAACGACTGCGCGCGCGTTTGTCGCAACGGCTGGACGGAAAGCTTCTGAAATTGTTGCTGGAGACGGGGAAACTGAACCTCAAGACTTTGCGCCAGCGCGAACGGTTGGAAGCGCGTATACATGCGTTGGCGCAGCAATTCGACAACGTATCCCGACCTGATGAGGCGCTGCGTTGGAAGATTCATGAGGACAGAAGCGAGGGTGTGTTCTGGGTGGAATTCAATCGACGTGACCACGGTCGAAGCATCCATTCGCGACTGGACAAGGATCTTGTAGCCACAGCCGAGTTCGGGGAGGCGCAAAAGCTTTGCGCCTCCTTACAGGCCATGGTGCATGATGGGGCGTATCTGGCACATGGCGAAAAGCGGTGGGCTGTTGAACATGTGGATGATCTCGCCAGGCTCGTGGAGCAGGAAGGGCGACGTGGAATGAACATTCAGCGCTATAAGGGCTTGGGAGAGATGGATCCGGAGCAGTTATGGGAGACCACCATGAATCCTCAAAACAGGACGCTGCTGCAGGTGACTCTGGAGGATGTGGTCACCGCGGATGAAACATTTGCCACCCTGATGGGCGATGCGGTGGAGCCGCGTCGCCGGTTTATTCAGAGCAATGCGCTCAAGGTGAGGAATCTCGATGTCTGATTGCAACAAGCAACGCGTCACCTATGCCGATGCCGGAGTGGATATCGATGCCGGCAACGCTTTTGTGGGCCGCATCAAAGAGGCGGTGGCTTCCACCACCCGTCCCGAAGTGATCGGCGGGTTGGGCGGATTTGGGGCGCTTTTTCGCGCCGATTTCCGTCACCTTAAGGAGCCAGTGCTCGTGTCTTCGACCGACGGGGTGGGCACCAAGCTGTTGTTGTTGCAGCAATATCAACGCCCGCATGTGGCCGGCATCGATGCGGTTGCCATGTGTGTGAACGATATGGCCGCCCAGGGTGCGGAACCGCTGTTCTTTCTCGATTATCTGGCCACGGGAAAACTGGATGGCGAGACCCTGGCCGGGGTCGTGGAAGGGATCGCCGAGGCCTGTCGTATTTGCAATTGCGCCTTGATTGGTGGCGAAACCGCGGAAATGCCCGGCATGTATGCGCCGGGACACTATGATATTGGTGGTTTTTCGGTCGGTGTGGTGGATCGGAACCGGATCATTGATGGCACGTCCATCGCGTCGGGAGATGTGCTGCTGGGATTGGCGTCCCATGGCCCCCATTCCAATGGCTTTTCGCTGATACGCAAGTTGCTTGAACTCGGTGGCGCCGATCTGTCCCGAGACCGACTGAATGACGGCTCCCCGGCCATCGATCACGTGCTTGCTCCAACCCGGCTGTACGTGCCCGCCGTCAAACTCTTGATGGAGAGCGGGACACCGGTGCACGGGTTTGCGCATATCACGGGCGGCGGATTATTCGACAATCTCGAACGCATTCTGCCCGCTGGGTTGGGCGTGACCGTCAATACCGCCGCTTGGCCCGTGCCGCCGGTATTCGAGTATTTGCTGTCGTTTGCCGATGTGCCGCGCGACGAGCGTTATCGCACATTCAACATGGGCATTGGATTTGTGGCCATCGTTCCACCGGACGCGGTGGATGACGCCATTGGTGTCCTGCGCGAAGCCGGGGAGACGGTGTTCAGGATTGGCCATGTGCGGGCGAGCGCGACAACGGAGTCTCGCGTTCGCTTGCTGTGATCAGCGCCGTTTTCGACGGCGTTTCATGAACATCGATAGCATATAGTATTGCATCATCATTTCGCGCTTTTCACTACGAATGCGCTCTTTTTCGACGCGGTCCATGGAGCACAGGGTGCCGACGATGATGAAGTACACGGTAAGAATCGCAAACTCGCGAAAGACCACCCATTCCAGGTTTTGGTGCAGTGCGTTGATCAAGACTGCGGTCAACGCCCCGATGGCAAAGTTCCTTTCCGGACTGTCTCGTCGTCGCAGGATGAAACGAATACCCACGTACATGAAGGTGAAAATGATAGTTAAGTGCAGGATCAATCCGATCCAGCCAAGCTCCGCATAGGTCAGGTAATAGATGTTGTGCGTAATGCCTCGGTCCAGCGGTTTCAGATGACGGGCATAGGGAAGCTCTAGTGAGTTGATGGCGAAGGAGTAGTTGTTGATTCCCACCCCCAATGGATGATCGTGCGCCATGTGCGCGCTCTGCCGGTTGGCCTCGATCCGTGATTCTCCCGATTCCTTGGGTGCTGTTTCAAAGCGGTGAATGATTGGTGGCAGCAAGACCGCGAGTCCGGGCAGCGTCATCATGATAATGATCCCGATACTCTTCAGTTTTTTCTTCTTTTTTCTCTTTTTCTGCTTCAGATACAGACTCATGCCTATAGTCAGGATATATCCTAAAATCATCGTGGTCATGGTGGCGCGGGAAAGCGTTGCCAGGGATGTCAGGGATCCGGCGCCAAACGCGACCCACATGAGCAGGTTCTCCTTGGAGAAAAGCTTTTCCTTGCCGCCCATCAAAAACGCGAAGATGATGAAATTGAGAAGGTTCTGGAAGGCGCCCAAAGAGTTTTGATGGGGAAAGGAACCACGGGGAGGGAATACACCGCGCACATATTTGTCCATCAGGACTTGCGAAAAATTGTAAAGCG
>RFFT01000058.1 GCA_003696795.1 Zetaproteobacteria bacterium
CGGCCATCCAAGCTTCGTGATGTCCAATTCCTTCACCAATCAGGTGCTGGCGCAGATTGAGCTGTTCTGTCATGGCGAGAAGTACGAGAACCGGGTGTACATGCTGCCCAAGAAGCTGGACGAGGAAGTGGCGCGGTTGCATCTGGCCAAGATCGGCGCAAAGCTCACGCGTCTAACCCAGGAGCAGGCGGATTATATCGGTGTGCCGGTGGACGGCCCTTACAAGCCGGAGCACTACCGATACTAGCATGCCGCGGCGGCGCGCGTGGTTGTTGGTTGCTGGTGCTTGGCTGCTGGTTGCGGCTGGCATGGTTGAGGTGGATGTACGGTTCGACAAGACTGGCGACGGTCTGGTCGATGCCTCGGATTGGGGGCGCATGGACTCAAGTGAGCGAATGGAATACGTGCGCGCGCTGTTGCAAGCTTCCGGCAGCGACCCTGACGCGCGTTTGCCGGATGGTTTGACGCGCGCGCAAAAGTATTTGGAGGGGTTGCGCGCGGTTTACGAATAATTGGTGATTGCGCTGGGTGTGCCAATCTGTTAGAAATCGCCGCGCTTGGACGGAGGGGCTTTGACCACCACGTATAAAGCGAAGGGCGTGGGGCGTCTGTGGATCCCACAGTTGTTCGCGATGCAGTTGGCCTTTCTCGTTGCTGCCTCGTTGATGACATGGATGGGCGGTTACGAAAATGTGCTGGCGGAAATTTGGTATGGTGGCGTGCTGATGATGCTGAACGGTCTGGCTTTGGCCGGGAGTGTTCATCGGGCGCTTGCTGGTGAAAAGGCCAGCGATGGGCGAAAGCTCCTTTACCGTGGCGCGGCGGTGCGGTTTGTGTTGCTGGTCGCATTGCTGGCTGTGGCGTATCGGCTTGGCTTGTACTTGCCGTGGGTTGCGGGTGGTATGCTGGTCGCGCAGGCTGCGGTTTATGTGCATGGTGTGCGCGCGTGCAAGCGCGAATGATGGTTTGATGGAGGGGTCCATTGGCTGAACATGGCCAGAGCGGCGGCATTGCCGAGCATTTGCAATACTGGACGGTGTCTTTTGACGATGGCAATCCGTTCATGCAGCTTCATATGGATACCATGATACTGACGCTGCTGATTGCGGCCGGGATGATTGGCTTTGCTGCCTGGTTGCGCGGGCGTTTGGTGTCTGGCGTACCGAGTGGCGTGCAGAATTTCATGGAGTCGGTGATTGAGTTCATCAATCAGACGGTGCGCGATAATTTCCCCACAAGGAATCCGCTGATCGCGCCGCTGGCGTTGACCATTTTTCTGTTTATTTTTCTTTGCAACTCGCTGGATATCTTGCCGGCATACCTGATGCACCATATTGCGGGTTTGTTCGGGCTTCATAGTTTTCGCCAGGTGCCGACCAATGACCTGAACCTGCCGGTTGCAATGGCGCTTTCGGTGTTTGTGTTGGTGCTCTATTATGAGTTCAAGCTGAAGCCGGCGCACTTTGTCAAAGAGTTGCTTTTTCAGCCGTTTGCCGCGCTGTTGCTGGATGCGAAAAATCCGCTTGTGAAGCTTATCGGTGTGTTGCTGATCCCATTGAACCTAGTGTTGAAGCTTATCGAGGAGCTGGCAAAGCCGCTTTCGCTTTCCTTCCGACTTTTTGGCAATATGTTCGCGGGCGAAGTGATTTTCCTGCTCATTGCTTCGCTGCTGCTGGTTGGTGAGCTTGAGGGTTTGATGACCGCGGGTGGGGTGGTTTCCGAGTTCTTTGGCTTGCTTGTTGGGTTGGGCTGGTCGCTGTTTCATATGTTCATCGGTTTGCTGCAAGCGTTCATTTTCATGATTCTGTCGGTTGTGTATTTGTCGATTGCGCATCAGCCGGCTGAACATTGATAAATTTATAACACGATATAGGAGAGTAAAACAATGGATGCAACAACAATTATCACTGCTGCGACTGCGATTTCGGTGGGTGTGATTCTGGCTGCCGCCGGCCTGGGTTCGGCGATTGGCTGGGGTTTGATCTGCTCGAAGACGCTTGAGGGTATTTCCCGTCAGCCTGAGATGCGCCCGCAGTTGATGTTCAACATGTTTATTTTTGCTGGTTTGATGGAGTCCTTTCCGTTCATCATCATGGCCTTTGCACTGTGGTTCCTGTTTGCGAATCCGTTTCTTGGCTAAGGGTGCTGCGGCAGGCTGAAAATAGATAGCGAGGTTAAGGCATGAGTATCGACCTGACATTTGTCGCGCAGATCATTGTGTTTGTCACCATGGTGGCGGTGCTGTGGAAGCTTCTTTATGGTCCGCTGAACGACCTGATGGAGGCGCGTGCCAAGAAAATTGCGGAAGGCTTGGCTGCCGCCGAGGCGGGTCTGGAGGCGCGAGCCGAGGCCGAGGCGGAGATCGCGCGTCTGTTGGACGATGCTCGTGCCAAGGCGCATGAAATTATTGCGGCTGCTGAACACCGCGCCAATGAGATTAACGAAGAGGCGGTGACCAAGGCGCGGCAGGAGGCTGAGGGTATCCTGGATGCGGCGCGGGAGGAGGTTCGTGCTGAAGTGAATCGCGCGCGCCAGGAATTACGCAAGGAGGTTGCTGCGGTGGCGTTGCTTGCCGCGGAGAAGGTGATCGAGAGCGAGCTGGATGCGGCACGGCATGGCAAGCTGATCGATAGCATCGTCGAAAAGGGCTTCGGTGCGGCATGAGTACGCAGCAGGTGTCTCGGCGTTATGCGCGCGCCCTGTATGACTTGATCGTTGAGGGCGTGTCGCTGCAGTCTGGGCTGCAAAAGCTTGCGGCTGCCTGCTCGGTGGATGGGGTGTCCGCAATTCTCGCGGCGCCGACCATTAAACCTGAGCGGAAAGTGGCGTTGCTGGAGAAGGTGATTGCCGACGAGCCGAAGGAGTTGCATCGCCTGGTTCAATTGCTGGCGCAGCGAAACAAGCTTGTGCTTTTGCCGGAGATTGCGCGGCTGGTCGAGGATATGGTTCGCGCCTCGCGTGATGAGGTGACTGCTGAGGTCACGGTGGCTAGTGAAACGAGCCCAGAGGTGGAGCGGAAAATAGCCGAAGCGCTGGCTCGGTCCGTGGGCAAGAAGGTTTCCTTGCGAACGCGGAGAAATCCAGAGATATTGGGCGGCTTGATTGTGCGCATTGGTGATCGCCTAATTGATTACTCGCTGCGTACCCGCCTTGAAGCGATGCGCCAGGCGATTGCGGGACAAAAATAAAGAGCTTGGATAGAGGTTGACAACTATGAAACTCGATACGGCTGAAATCAGTTCGATCATCAAGGAGCAGATCAAAGGCTTCGAGGGTGCCGCGATTGATGCAAATGTCGGCACCATTGTGGCAGTGGGTGACGGCGTGGCGCTGATCCATGGCATGGCTGGCGCCATGGCGGGAGAATTGCTCGAATTTCCAGGGGGCACGCGCGGGATTGTGCTGAACCTGGAAGAAGATTGCGTTGGTGCCGTGATTTTCGGCGACTACCGTCATTTGCGTGAAGGTGACGAGGTCAAGTGCACCGGCCGTATCTTTGAGGTTCCAGTTGGACCAGAGCTTAAGGGGCGCGTGGTCAACGCACTGGGCGATCCGATTGACGGCAAGGGGCCGATCAACACGAAAGAGAAGGACATTGTGGAGAAAGTGGCGCCGGGTGTGATCTGGCGCAAGAGCGTTGATCAGCCGCTGGCAACAGGCATCAAGGCGATCGATGCGATGATTCCCATTGGTCGCGGCCAGCGTGAGTTGATCATTGGTGACCGTCAGACCGGTAAGACGGCGATTGCGCTGGATACCATCATCAACCAGAAGGATACGGGCGTGACATGTATTTACGTCGCAGTGGGCCAGAAGGCGTCCACCGTGGCGAACGTGGTGCGCACGCTGAAAGAGCATGGGGCAATGGATCACACCATTGTGGTTTCCGCCAGTGCTTCCGAGTCGGCTGCGCTGCAGTACCTCGCTCCCTATACGGGATGCACGATGGGTGAATATTTCCGTGATCGTGGCGAGGATGCATTGATTGTATATGACGACCTAACCAAACAGGCGTGGGCATATCGTCAGGTATCGTTGATCTTGCGCCGTCCGCCAGGGCGCGAGGCATATCCCGGCGATGTGTTTTACCTGCACTCTCGCCTGCTCGAGCGCGCATCCCGCGTAAACGAGGAATATGTAAAGAATTTCACCAAGGGTAAGGTGGAAGGAAAGACGGGTTCGCTTACCGCGTTGCCGATCATCGAGACCCAGGAAGGTGACGTCTCGGCGTTCGTGCCGACGAATGTGATTTCCATTACCGACGGGCAGATCTTTCTGGAGACCTCGCTGTTCAATGCCGGTCAGCGTCCTGCGGTGAATGTGGGTTTGTCAGTATCGCGCGTGGGTGGCGCGGCGCAAACCAAGGCGGTGAAGAAGGTTGGCGGCGGTCTGCGGCTGGATTTGGCGCAGTATCGCGAACTGGCGGCCTTTGCTCAGTTTGCATCCGACCTGGATCCGGCGACGCGTGCGCAGATCGAGCGCGGAAAACGCGGCATGGAGGCGCTGAAGCAGAGTGAGAACTCGCCCATGTCGGTTGCGGAGATCACGGCGATCCTGAATGCGCTCAACGAAGGAGACCTGGACGACGTTGAGGCCGATCGTGTACAGGCGTTTGAAAAGGCGTTTCTGGCGTTCCTGAACTCCGAGCATGCCGGATTGATGGCGAAGCTCAACGAGGAAAAGGCGCTGACCGATGAAATTGCCGAAGGTCTGAAAAAGGCCACGGCCGAGTTCAAGGCCAAGGGAACGTACTGAGGAGCCTGATATGGCAACGGCAAAGGAAATTCGTGGTCAGATCAAGGCGGTACAGAACACCGCCAAGATCACCAAGGCGATGGAGCTGGTGGCGGCCAGTAAGATGCGCAAGGCGCAGGATCGTGTGCTTGCCGGGCGCGCATATGCGGAAGGTATTTTGCGCGTGATTGGTAATCTGATGCAGGCGCATCCGGAGTACCGTCATCCCTTCATTGTCGCGCGTGAGCAAGTGAAGAAGATCGGTGTGATCGTAGTGACCACGGATAAGGGGCTGTGCGGCGGCCTCAATACCAACGCCTTGAAAAAGGCGCTGGATTTGGTCAAGCAATCCGATGTCGAGGTCGAGGCTTATACGATCGGGCGCAAGGGTGGATTGTTTATGCGCAAGTGCGTGCGCGAATTGCCCGCCGCCACGGATGATATTCCCGATGCGGTTGAGCTGAAGGATGTGATGGGCGTTGTCGGCGTGGCGATGGATCGCTACCTGTCCGGCGAGGTGGATCGGGTTTATCTCGTCTACAGCGAGTTCGTGAACACGATGACGCAGCGCGCAAAATGCACGCAACTTCTGCCGTGTCTTGAGGCGGAGGAGCCGAGCCATCCGGGATACTGGGACTATATCTATGAGCCGGACAGTAAGTCTGCGCTCGATGCGTTGTTGCGTCGCTATGTTGAGTCGCTGGTGTATCATGCCGTTGTTGAGAACAAGGCATGCGAACATTCGGCGCGTATGGTGGCAATGAAGAGCGCGACCGACAATGCCAAGGGTATCGTGCGTGAATTGAAGATCACGTACAATAAGGCAAGGCAAGCGAGCATTACTCAGGAAATCGCCGAGATTTGCTCCGGTGCTGCTGCGTCCGCATAAGATTGATGATTTAAGATTGGAGAGGTCAAAACGATGAGTGGAACCATTGTTCAAGTAATCGGGCCCGTTGTGGATGTCCGTTTCGAGTCAGGCGAATTGCCGAATATCTACAACGCACTGTATATCAAGGAAGCGGACCTCACGATGGAGGTGCAGCAGCATATCGGTGACAACACGGTGCGCGCTGTCGCGCTCGGTTCAACCGATGGGCTGAAGCGCGGCATGCCGGTCGAGGACACGGGTGATTGTATCAAGGTGCCCGTCGGCAAGGCGACGCTAGGGCGGATCATGGATGTGCTTGGACGCGGCATCGACTTCGAAGGGGAAGAGGTTCCGGCGGAGGAACGCTGGGGTATTCATCGCGAAGCGCCAACGTTTGAGGAATTGTCGCCGGCGACCGAGATTTTGGAGACCGGAATCAAGGTGATCGACCTGATGGCTCCGATCGCCAAGGGCGGCAAGGTCGGATTGTTCGGCGGCGCTGGCGTTGGCAAGACCGTGAACATGATGGAGTTGATCAACAACATCGCGAAGGCGCACGGCGGTTACTCGGTGTTCACCGGCGTCGGCGAACGCACGCGTGAGGGCAATGATTTCTATTATGAAATGAAGGAGTCCAACGTACTCGACAAGGTTGCGTTGGTATACGGTCAGATGAATGAGCCTCCCGGCAACCGTCTGCGTGTCGCGCTGACCGGCCTGACGATGGCGGAGTATTTCCGCGACGAGGGTCGTGACGTGCTGATCTTCATCGACAATATCTATCGTTATTCCTTGGCGGGTGTTGAAGTTTCTGCCTTGCTTGGGCGCATGCCTTCGGCGGTGGGCTATCAGCCGACCCTGGCTGAGGAAATGGGTAAACTGCAGGAGCGTATTGCGTCGACCAAGGTGGGTTCGATCACATCAGTACAGGCTGTATATGTGCCTGCCGACGACCTGACCGACCCGGCTCCGGCAACGACGTTTGCGCACTTGGATTCGACGATCGTATTGTCCCGTCAGATTGCCGAGCTGGGCATTTATCCCGCAGTCGACCCGTTGGATTCGACCTCCCGCCAACTGGATCCCAAGGTGGTCGGTGTCGAGCATTACGAAGTCGCTTCCGGTGTGCAGCAGACCCTGCAACGCTATAAAGAGTTGCAGGATATCATTGCGATCCTGGGTATGGACGAGTTGTCCGACGAGGACAAGCTGATTGTGGCACGTGCACGCAAGATTCAGCGGTTCCTCTCCCAGCCCTTCCATGTTGCCGAGGTGTTCACCGGTGCGCCGGGCGTGTATGTGAAGCGCGAAGACACGATCAAGGGCTTCAAGGGTATTCTCAATGGCGAGTATGATCACATTCCTGAACAGGCTTTCTACATGGTCGGCTCGATTGAAGAGGCGGTGAAGAAGGCTGAGAAGATGGAGGCCAAGGGATAATGGCCTCCACGGTGAATGTGCTCGTCGCCACCGCCGAGCGCGAGGTTTATCGCGGCGAGGCGGAGATGGTGGTTGCGCCTGGTGTTGCCGGCGAGCTTGGCATCCTTCCTAAGCATGCGCCTTTGCTCTGCGCGCTGAAGCCGGGCGAGTTGCGGCTGAAGCGCGGCGACGAGGAGGATCATGTCTTTGTGTCCGGCGGCTTCATGGAGGTTCAGCCCGATATGATCACGGTCCTTGCGGATACTGCCGAGCGGGCCAGCGACATCGATGAGGCGCAAGCGATTGAGGCGGAGCGCAGAGCGCGTGAGCTCGTTGAAAAACGCCAGGGTGATGAAGAACTGGCATTGGCTGAAGCCGAACTTGCGCTCGCAGTCGCGCGTCTGGAATGGTTGAAGAAACGAAAGAAGCATTGATTGTGAAGCCAAGGCAATGAAGGATAGGGTCGCACAACGTGCGACCCTATTTTGTTTTGGAGGGCACAATGAGCCAAGTGATGCATTATCCTGAATTGATGGTTTGCGTATTGGCGGCCGGCAAGGGCAAGCGTATGCGTTCCAGCTTGCCGAAGGTTTTGCACCCGGTGTTGGGCAAGGCGATGCTTGAGCATGTGTTGCATACGGTGGAAGAGCTTAGGCCGCACAAGATCGCGGTCGTGACCGGCGACGGCAGCGACAAGGTGCGGGCTCATATTGGCGATTTGGCGAATCTGGAATGGGTCATACAGGATAAGCAGCTTGGCACCGGTCATGCGGTCCGACAGTGTGAAAGCGTTTGCACGGACGTGGAAGATGTGATGATCGTCTGCGGCGATACGCCGCTGTTGCGCTGTGAAACGCTTGATGCCTTGGCGCGCCATCATCGCGAGAGCGGCGCCAAAGTGACGTTTCTGTCCGCTGTGCTCGACGATCCATTCGGCTATGGGCGCGTTTTACGGGATCGGGACGGGAACATTGTGGGCATTGTCGAGGAGCGGGATGCCACGGATGAACAAAAGGCGATTCGTGAGGTCACCAGCGGCATCTATTGTGTGAAGCAGGATGTCCTGTTTACCTTGTTGGCCAAGGTCGGCAATCGCAATGCCCAGGGAGAATATTATCTGCCGGACATCGTGCCGCTGGCGTTGGATGCCGGGATGAATGTGCAAGCCGTGCACATGAACGACGTGCGCGAAATCGTCGGGGTCAACAATCGTAAACAGCTGGCTGAGGCGGAAGCTATCCTGCAGCAGCGCATTATTGAGGACTGGCAGTTGTCGGGGGTGACGATAGAGCAACCCCACACGGTGCGCATTGAGGCCTCGGTGCGTATCGGGATGGATACAGTGATTCGTGCGGGAACCCAGTTGTTGGGCTCGACCGTGATTGGAGACGAGTGTTGCGTGGGGCCGTATGCGGTCATTGACAATTGCTGGATCGATGATGCGGTGCAGGTGCACGCCTTCAGCCATTTGCAGGACGCCAGTGTCGGCAGTGATGGGAGGATCGGACCCTTCGCCCGTCTGCGTCCGGAGGCGCAACTCGATAGCAAGGTGCATGTCGGCAATTTCGTCGAGATCAAGAAGGCCGTCGTTGGCGAGGGCTCCAAGATCAATCATCTCACCTATATCGGTGATGCGACGGTTGGCGCGGGCTGCAATATCGGTGCGGGAACGATCACCTGCAATTATGATGGTGCGAACAAACATCAGACCATCATTGGCGATGATGTGTTTGTGGGCTCGAATACCAAGTTCATCGCCCCCGTGCGGGTGGGGGATGGCGCGACGATCGGCGCGGACAGCATTATTACCCGCGATGTGTCGCCGGGAGGGCTGACGCTTTCCGCGCGGCCGGATCAGCGTCATCTGCCGAACTGGCGTCGGCCACGCAAGAAGGGAGGTTGACCGATGTGCGGGATTATTGGCGCCTTGGGGACCCACGCGGTGCAGGACGCGCTATTGGGTGCCCTGCAGAGGATGGAATATCGGGGCTATGACAGTGCCGGCATCTGTACGCTGGATGTGGACCGCTTTCACCAGGTGAAGGCGCCGGGGAAGCTTAAGGCGCTGCGCGAGAAGTTGCGGGAGCATGGAGCGCCCGGGCGGATTGGTATCGGGCACACGCGCTGGGCGACGCATGGCGAGCCGTCGGTGGACAATGCGCATCCTCACTTGAGCGAGCAGGTCGCGATCGTGCACAACGGGATTATCGAGAATCACCATCGGCTGCGAAAGCAACTGCGGGAACGGGGCTGCATCTTTACCTCGCAAACGGATACCGAGGTTTTGCCCCACCTTCTGCAACACAAGCTGGCCGAGCGTGATGGCAATATCCTCGCCGCCTGGCGGGCGATGCTGGGAGAGTTGGAAGGCGCATATGCCATTGCGGCGATTGTGCGGGGCTGGCCCGAGGCGCTCTGGTTCGCGCGCAAGGGCAGTCCGCTGCTGCTGGGGCGTGGGCCGGAAGGTGTGTATGTCGCATCCGATGCGTTGGCCCTGGCGGGGCTGGCGGATTCGGTCATGTATGTCGAGGAAGGTGAATGGGGATGCCTGGGCGCTGCTGGGGTGGAGTTGTATGATCTGAATGGTCATGCGGTTCAGCGCGATTGGGAGCCCTTGCCGATGACCGCGCACAGTGCGGGTAAGGGCGGCTTCAGTCATTACATGCTCAAGGAAATCCATGAGCAGCCCGCCGTGTTGCGCAGGATTCTTCGCGCTTATGCGCATGACGGCACGATCCGTTTCGACAAGGCGCGCTTCTTGCATGAGCAGCCCCTACCTGAGCGGATCGTGATGGTTGCCTGCGGCACCTCATATCATGCGGCTTTAACCGCGCGCTATTGGATTGAACGCTATCTGCAGGTGCCGGTCGAGGTGGATATCGCCAGCGAATACCGCTATCGCAATCCGGTGATTGGCGCCAACACCTTGTTGGTGACCTTGTCCCAGTCCGGCGAAACAGCGGATACGCTGGAAGTGTTGCGCATGTTCAAACGACAGACGCCGGACAACCCAACACTTGCGCTGTGCAATGTCGCTAGTTCGTCATTGGCGCGTGAATCCGACGGCTTGATCGAGCTGTTCGCCGGTCCCGAAATCGGTGTGGCCTCGACCAAGGCTTATATGGCCCAGTTGGCGGTTCTTGCCTTGTTCACCTTGATGTTGTCCAAGCGCGCCGGCGCGTTGAGTGGCGAGGATGTCTCCCGGCATGTGCGGGGGCTGGAACGCGTGGTGCATGGCATGGAGGCACAGCTTGCCGATACAGCGGACATCGATCGAGCCACCCGGTTGTTCGCCGATGTGCATGGGGCACTGTATCTGGGGCGCGGGCCATGCTTTCCAATGGCGTTGGAGGGCGCCTTGAAGTTGAAGGAGATCAGTTATCTGCATGCCGAGGGTTATGCGGCGGGGGAGATGAAGCATGGGCCGATCGCGTTGATCGACAGCACGTTGCCGGTCATCGTCATTGCACCGCACGAGTATCAACTGGACAAGGTCGTTTCCAACCTGCACGAAGTGCAGGCGCGCGGCGCGCGGGTGATTCTGATTGTCGATACCCCCGATGCCGATTGGGCGCGCGAGGCGGAGGCGCGGATCACGATTCCGCAAGGAGACTATTTCTCCACCCCGCTGTTGGTGTGCATTCCGCTGCAAATGCTGGCCTACAAGGTGGCCTGCATGTTTGGCACCGACGTTGACCAGCCGCGCAACCTGGCCAAGTCCGTGACGGTGGAGTAGGCGGATGATACGGGGAACAACGGCTGTCTATGGGCTGATTGGCTGGCCGGTTGCGCATTCCCTGTCGCCGTTGTTTCAAAACGCGTTTTTTCGGCGGCATCGGGTGGATGCCGTATATGTTCCTTTCCCGGTCCAGCCGGAGCGGGTCGCGCGCGCGCTGCCCGGCCTCGCGGCTGCAGGGGTGCGCGGTCTGAATGTCACCGTGCCGCACAAAGAGACGGTCTTTGCCCAGTGCCTAACGGACGAGGATGCCGCGCGAATCGGCGCGGTGAATACGCTGGGTTTCTTCGATGCGCAACATGATCGTTGGCGGGCCACCAATACGGATTGGCAGGGGTTCAAGGCGGTTGTCGAGGGACTTGAATTGGCGCTGCAGGGCGAGATGGTGTTGCTGTTTGGCGCCGGGGGTACCGCTCGGGCGGTCGTCCATGCACTGGCCGATGCCGGCGCGCATGTGCTGGTTTGCAACCGTAGCGACGCGCGCAGGGAGGCGCTGCTGCAACATATCGCCATGCACTACCCTGAGCTTTCCTGTGAGGGAATACCTTGGCGGGCGGAGATTGTGGAGCCCCTATGCGTTGAGGCCAGGCTGTTGATCAACACCACTGCCATCGGCTTGAAGGATGGCCCGCGGTCGTTTCCCTTTGTGCTCGACGGAGAAGGCGCGGCGATCGACGCGGTTTACCGGCCTGATGGCCATACGCCATTTTGCCGCACAGCGCATGCGGGGGGGCGCCGGGTCGTGGATGGCCTGCCCATGCTGATCGCGCAAGGGGCTGCTTCGTTCGCTTGGTGGCTGCAAAGCGGGATGCCGGACCTGGCCGCCACTCTGGACTTCATGCAGGACGCGCTGGGACGCTCGCGTCAGTGTTTGCCCGGCTGGCGATCTGCCGGCGCAACCATGCCGGAGTAGCGAGCATGCCCACCTTCCTGTGGCAGGCGCGTGATCGCCAGGGGAATGCCAGGCAGGGCGAGATCGAGGCGGCAAACCGCGATCAGGCCGTCGCGCTGTTGCGTCGGCAGCAGTTGAGCGCGATTGCGGTCAAGAAGAAGCCGATCGAGATCGAGCTGTTTTCCGAAAAGGTGACCGAAAAGGATTTGGCCATCTTTTATCGCCAATTGTCCACCATGATCAATGCCGGGCTGCCGCTGGTGCAATGTTTCCAGCTGGCCGAGCGGGGCACGGAAAAAAAGGCGTTCAAAAAATTGCTTGCCGAAATCCGCCAGTCACTTGAGCAAGGAAGTCCATTGGCCGAGACATTGCGCAAGTTCCCCGATCATTTTGATCGATTGAGTTGCGCTTTGGTGGAAGCGGGCGAACAGGGCGGTATTCTCGACAAGATCCTGCTGCGCCTGACCGAATACAAGGAAAAGGCTCTGGCTTTGAAGGCCAAGATCAAGTCGGCCATGGTGTATCCCGTGGCCATTCTGGTGGTGGCTTTCGTGGTCACCGCCATTCTGATGATCTTCGTGATTCCCGTGTTTGGCGAAATGTTTGCCGATTTCGGCGCGGATCTGCCATTGCCAACCAAGATCACCATGGCGGTGTCGGACTTCTTTGTCGCCTACTGGTATCTCATCGTCGGCTTGCCTTTTGCGTTGGTGTTCGGAATCCGCGCCTGGTATCGAACAGATCGGGGGCGTCGAATGCTCGATCGCCTGCTGCTCAACTTGCCGGTGTTGGGTGAGGTGCTGCGCAAGGCGTCGGTCGCCCGCTTTTGTCGCACCTTTGCCACCTTGATCGGCGCGGGGGTGCCCATTATCGAGGCGATGGATACCGTGGCCGAGACAGCCGGCAATGTGATTCTGGAAGAAGCGATCAATGAGGCCAAGCTGGCCATCAGTCAAGGCAAGACCTTGGCTGCCCCGTTGGCGGAAAGTGGCTTGTTTCCGGTGATGGTCACGCAAATGATTTCGATCGGCGAGGAAGTGGGAAACCTGGAGGAAATGCTGGCCAAAATCGCGGACTTCTATGAACAGGAGGTCGATACCGCGGTGGCTAATATGACCGCATTGATGGAGCCGTTCATCATGGCCTTTCTCGGGGTGGTGATCGGTGGGCTGGTTATCTCGATGTACTTGCCCATCTTCAAGATGGCCGCCGTGGTCTAAGGGTGGTCACCGAACGCATGGCGCCCGGCGCGCAGGTCGCCGGGACTTCCAGCATGAATCTCATCGTTTATCACTTGATGATTGCCTGCGGGATGGCGGTCGTCGTGGGAACGCAGTTCTATCCGGCGATGATGCCGACCGCGCAGCGCACCCTGTTGTTTGCCGTTTTTGTGTTCATTCCATGCGTCGCTTTGGCCGGTGTTCTGCTGCGGCGGGCGCCGCATTCGCCGCGCGCGTTGGCTGCGCTGTTTGTGCCGGAGATCATGCTGGTTGCAGTGCTGATCTTTTGCACAGGCGGCGTGGGGAGTCCGTTCGCGTTGCTGCTCGGTTTTTTGTTGGTGGTGATTGGCGCCTCCGATCATGTGTTGCTGATCATGGTGCTCAATGTGCTGGCGTGCATCGCCTATTTGGCGGCGGTGTATGCCAATGCCTGGTTCGGGCATACGTGGTTGGGGGAATACGAACTGACACAAGTTCAGCTGCAGGTGTTCGCCCTGATGCTGGTGGGCGGTGTGATGGCGGCGATTGCGCGCAGACATGCCGCGGTGCGCGCCGCCCGTTGGCGCGCGGAGCAGATCCAACATCAACTGGCCGCATTGCATACGCGCGTGCTTGAGGCGATGGACGAGGGAGTGATTGTGGCCGATGCGTTTCTGCGCCCCATCGATATGAATCAGGCCGCACGACAGTATCTCGATCGGGATGATGGCGTGGAGGAACGGGAGCTGTTGCGGCGACTGGTGGCCAGCGTGGACGGCTTGCAGGCCTATATCGAGAGCGAGAAGGGGGAGGGCTTCCAGCGCGAGTGCACGATTGGCGACCGTTCGATCCTGGTGCATGTGACCCATTTGCCGGCCAGCGAACTACGCGCTCGCTGGTTGTTTACCCTGGTTGACATCACGTCTGTGCGCGCCCTGGAACGCCAGTTGCTTGAACAACGTCAGATGGCCATGCTCGGGCGCATGTCGGCCATGGTCGCGCATGAGATTCGCAATCCGATTCAGTCGCTTACCCAGGGGCTTGAGCTGTTTATGCAGGTGGGTGATGCCCGGCGGATGCAAATCATTGAGATCATGCAGCATGAGGTGGCGCGCCTGAACCGTATGGTGAACGGCATTTTGGATTTTGTCCGTCCCTTGCGTCCGCGGGTGGAACCGGTGGATATGGAGGAGTTCTTCCGCCAGGTGCTGCATGCATTGTCGGCCCAGGATAGGAAACGCGTGAGTTTGAATCTTGCATGCACCCAATTGACGCTGGATCGGGAGCATTTACGTATGGTGGTGGACAACCTGCTGAGCAATGCATTGAAGCAGGGCGCAGAGGAGACGGTCGAGTTGTCCTTGAGTGGCGACGATCGTCAGTGGAACCTGCAGGTATGCGATCAAGCCGGCGGCATTGCCCCTGAATTGCGTGCGCGTATATTCGAACCTTTCATTAGTGGCAAGGCGGATGGCGTTGGCCTTGGCTTGGCGACGGTGAAGCAGGTTTGCGAGGCCAATGGATGGCGGATCGAGGTGCTGCACAAGGATGGCGGCACATGCTTTACCGTCCGCGGTGGCAGCGAGATGGAGTGATCGAACGATGGCGATGATCCTGGTGGTCGATGACGATGCGAACGCGCGCCGGCTGCTATGCATGGGGCTGGAGGTTTTGGGGCATGAAGTGCGTGCCTGTGATGGGCCGGATACCGCTGCGCGGGCATTGGAAACGGAGCGATTCGATGTTGTGTTGACCGACCTGCGCATGGAAGGGCGCGATGCGGGACTGGATGTCGTTCGGCGCGCTGTCGAATTGCAGCCCCAGGCAAAGGTGCTGTTGATTACCGCCTATGCTAGTTCCGCAACCGCAGTGGCTGCGATCAAAATGGGGGCCTATGACTATTTGACCAAGCCCATCTCCAATGAGGAACTTGGGCAGGTGATCGACCGGGCGCTGGCCGAGGATCAACGGGACGCAAAGGAAGGGCGGGAAACGTCGGGTGAGGAGACGTTGGCCGGGGACTCTCCACTGATGGCGCGTGTGCGCGCGCGCTTGCGGCGGGCGGCGGAAACCGAGTTCACGGTATTGCTTACCGGTGAATCGGGGACGGGCAAGGAACTTGCGGCGCGATTCGTGCATGCGCGTTCGCGTCGGGCCAATGGCCCGTTCGTGGCGGTGAACTGCGGCGCAATTCCGGAGGGCATTTTTGAGGCTGAACTGTTCGGCTACCGCCGGGGGGCGTTTACGGGGGCGGTGATGGATCGCGCCGGTCTGATCGAGGCTGCGCAGCATGGTACGTTGTTTCTCGATGAGATTGGTGAGATGCCCCTGCTGATGCAGGTGAAGTTGTTGCGTGTCCTGCAGGAGCGCAAGGTGCGTCGCTTGGGCGAGGAGCGCGAACGGGATGTCGATGTGCGTATCGTCGCGGCGACCAACCGCGACCTGTATGAAGAGGTGCGGAAAGGCAATTTTCGCGAGGATCTGTTTTTCCGGCTGAATGTGCTGCCGGTGCATATGCCGCCGCTCAGGCAGCGGCCCGAGGATATACCGGCCATCGTCGCGCAACTCATGCATCGCTGGGGAGCGTCTTCCGCCCGGATCAGTGCATCCTGCATGGCCGCATTGCAGCGCTTGCCCTTGCCCGGCAACGTGCGTGAGCTTGAGAATCTGTTGCAGCGCATGCTGGCCCTGTCCGACGACGGTGAGCTGGATGAGGCACTGTTGCGGGATGTATGTCCCCCGGCGCGGGCGGAGGGCGAGGTGTCCTTGGACATGTTGCACGAGCATGGCGACTTGGATGCGTTGTTGGCCCATGTCGAGGGCACATTGATCCGGCAGGCACTGCGCGTCTGTGACGGAAATATGACCCGTGCCGCTGAGCTGTTGGGAATCAGCTTTCGTTCGATTCGCTACCGTATGGACAAACTCGGTCTGCGGGAAGAGGAGTCATGAGTTGGGTGTTTGCGCTCTTGGGGCTTGTTTTCGGCAGCTTCGCCAATGTCTTGGTGCATCGTTTGCCGCGCCGAGAGTCGATTGTCTGGCCGGGCAGCCGCTGTCCGCATTGCGGAGCGGCGATTCGTTGGTATGACAACCTCCCCTTGCTGTCTTGGATGATGCTGGCTGGCCGATGTCGTCATTGCGCGGCGGCGATCGGTTGGCGGTATCCCCTGTTGGAAGGGGTGATGGCGTTGAGTTGGGGCGGGCTGGCTTGGCATTTCGGGATGCAGTGGCTGTTGCTGCAAGGGTTGGTGCTCTCGTTTTTGTTGTGGACCCTGAGCGTGATTGATCTTGAGACGGGTTTGTTGCCCGATGCCCTGACCTTGCCGGGCATGGCTGCGGGGTTGCTGCTGGCCTGGTCGACCGGGCGCTTGCAGGACTGCCTGCTGGGGATGCTGGCGGGCTATGGGCTGTTCTGGCTCATTGGCTGGCTCTATCTGAAGGCCACCGGACAGGAAGGGATGGGGCATGGCGATTACAAGTTGCTGGCGATGCTGGGGGCCTTCCTGGGATGGCAGGCGCTGCCGTTCATCATATTTTTTTCCTCCTTGACCGGCGCAGTGGTGGGCGGGTTGGTCTTGATGCGCAGGGGGGCGGGATGGCGTGCCGAGCTTCCGTTTGGCCCGTATTTGGCTGCGGCGGGCATGATCTGGTTTGTTTGGCATGATTCGTTGTTGAACTGGTATCTTGGCTGGATGGCGCCCGTGCCATGAGTGCGGCACCTGTTGGTCTGACTGGCGGGATCGGCAGTGGCAAAAGCACGGTGGCCGGCATGTTTGCCGAGTTGGGGGTGCCCGTGCTTGACCTCGATCGCGTGGGGCATCGGGTGCTGGCCCGGCCCGCGATGGCGGAGCGCATTGCCGCTGCCTTTGGACGAAGGATGTTGGCCGCTGACGGCACGGTGCGGCGCGATCGTTTGGCGCGGCTGGTGTTTGCTGACGCGCAGGCGTTGCGGCGGCTGAATGCGATCGTGCATCCGGAGATTTGGCAGCAGGAGGAATGCTGGCTGGCGGCGCAACACGCGCCGTTTGCGCTGATCGAGGCATCCGCGCTGATTGAGTCCGGTGCGGTGGCGCGTATGGACAAGGTTATTGTGGTGTTGGCTGACGAGACTGTGCGCAGGCGCAGGGTCCAGCACCGTGGACGTCCGGACCCATCCTTGTTCGATGCGATTCTGGCCCGGCAGGCCAGTGATGAGGAGCGCCGTGCTGTTGCCGACTATGTGCTGGATAATCAGGGTAGCATGGCCAACTTGCGCCGCCAGGTTGTGCAACTGCATGCGCAATTGCGCGCGCAATATGCGCTTGACAGTGACCAAGGCTAGGGATAGCAATGCGCTATTCGCTTGGTGGAGCCAAGTTCGAATTCCTCAATAAACACCCATGGAAGCCACGATCGGAAGCGCGCGCGACGAGGCGCGCGGTCGGTTTGTTCCCCACCACCCTATAAGTTGGAGCGTACATGTCTGTTCAGGACGAAACAAAGCAAGCAATCGAGCAGGAAAACCGCGAGTCGTTGCCGCAAGAGGTTGCTGCGGCGGAAGGCGAAAGCACGGACAACAAGCCTAAGCGGCGGCGTGGACGCGCGCGCAAAAGCGAGAAGGTCGGTGAGGAATCCAAGGTCGAGGAGAAGTCGTCCGCCGAGGTCGCCGAGGAGGTGGAGCAGAACGAGACGGCGGATGATAGCGAGAGCAAAGAGGCAACGCGGGCGCGCGGTCGCGGCAAGCGAAACGGAAATCGGCGTCGCCGGGATGAGGACGAGCCCGTCTCCAAGGAGATGGCGGGGGTCACCCTGAATCTCAAGGAGATTTCGGCCAAGAGCCCAACGGAACTGTTGGCCATGGCCGAGTCTTATGGCATCGAAAATGCGGCGGGCATGCGCAAGCAAGAGCAAGTGTCCGCGATTCTGCGCGCCCATGCGCGCATGGGCGGTACGATTTACAGCGAGGGCGTGCTGGAAATCCTGCCCGATGGCTTCGGATTTTTGCGCTCCTCGGACGCAAACTACCTTGCGGGTCCGGACGATGTGTATGTCTCCGCGCATCAGATTCGCAAGTATTACCTGCGCAAGGGCGATACAGTGGCGGGGGAAATCCGTCCACCACGACGCGGGGAAAAGTATTTTGCGTTGAATACCGTTGATTTGACCAATGGCGAGCCGCCGGAGGTGGCGCGTAGCAAGGTGCTGTTTGATAATCTGACGCCTTTGTATCCCAACGAACGGTTGCGCATGGAGATCGATGACCCGACCAACAAGGATCTGACTGGCCGGGTCATTGATATCGTAGCACCGATTGGTAAGGGTCAGCGAGGCTTGCTTGTTGCGCCGCCGCGTACCGGCAAGACGGTGATGATGCAGTCCATCGCCCGTTCGTTGGAGATCAACCATCCCGAGGTTGAGTTGATCGTATTGCTCATTGATGAGCGGCCCGAAGAGGTGACCGACATGAAGCGGTCGGTAAAGGGCGAGGTGGTTTCGTCCACGTTTGACGAGCCGGCGCAGCGCCACGTGCAGGTTGCCGAGATGGTGATCGAGAAGGCCAAGCGTATGGTTGAGCATGGCAAGGACGTTGTGATCCTGCTGGATTCGATCACCCGGCTTGCGCGCGCCTATAACACGGTTGTACCTTCCAGCGGCAAGATTCTGACCGGTGGTGTTGATGCCAATGCGTTGCATCGTCCCAAGCGGTTTTTCGGTGCGGCGCGCAATGTCGAGGGCGGGGGATCGCTGACCATCATTGCAACCGCGCTGATCGATACCGGTTCAAAGATGGATGAAGTGATTTTTGAGGAGTTCAAGGGTACGGGCAATATGGAAATTCGCCTTGATCGTCGCCTGGCGGACAAGCGCGTATTCCCGGCCATCGATATCGCGCCTTCGGGCACACGCAAGGAGGACTTGTTGTTCGAGCGGGACATCCTGCAGCGGGTTTGGGTGTTGCGTAAGATTTTGTCGCCAATGAACGCGGTGGATGCAATGGAGTTCCTGCTCGACAAGCTAAGGGCGACGAAGAACAACGCCGAATTTTTCGAGAAGATGAACCAATAGCTTATGGTTGCGCAAAGAGATCGGGGAGTCCGTGACATGACGGCAGGTGGAAATCCCAGCGGCCATCGGATTCGCGGCTGATCAATACGGTTTTGCAGCCAAGTGCACGGGCGGCGTCCAGGTTTTCGGGTATGTCGTCGACCACCAGCGTGCGGTGCGGGGTGGCACCTTCGCGCTGGATTAATTGCGCCAGTGTGCGGCGGCAAGGCTTGGGCGTGTAATCATTGAATCGGATATCGTAGATTGCCGAGAAATGGTGCAGGATACCCAGGGCTGCGAGGATGCGCTCGGCATGCTCGCATATGCCGTTGGTATGAATGACCTTGCGCGCCTTCAGCCGGCCAAGGGCGGCATCCAGTGACGCATCCGCTTGCAACAGCTCTTCCGCCTGGATGTCGTGCACCTCGGCAAGAAATCCTTCCGGTTCCACGCCGTGATGCAGCATCAGCCCTTTCAGGGTGGTGCCATATGCGCGCCAGTAACGAACGCGCAGCCGATTGGCTTCGGCTTCGTTCACGTTCAGTTCCCGCATGATGTACGCCGTCATTTTTTGATCCATGCGCTGAAAGACGCCGTTATCCGCAGCGTACAAGGTGTTGTCCAGATCGATGACGGCGAGGTCGAACGGCATAAGGAAAGCCCCTTTTGAGCCACAGACAAAGCTGCTATGATGCACTCAAATTATCGCGAGGAGGGGATATGATGTCCACAACGCTAAGTTGCATCGCCCAGCAGGGAAAGCACGGCGCGGCGATGATGCCGATTATTCAGGGCGTGGGCCGCGCGGCGACCGAAATCGCTTATTTGTTGCGCGGTGCGGTGTTTCGTGGCGCGCTTGGCGCGGCCGGCGGCGAAAACGTGCAGGGCGAGCAGCAACAGAAGATCGATGTGTTGTCGGACGAGATATTCCTTGAGGAAATGCGTTCCACAGGTTTCGTGTGCGCAGTCGGCTCGGAGGAGCAGGAGGAATTGCAGGTCATTGAGGAATATGCCGATGCCGAATACCTGGTGCTCGTCGATCCCTTGGATGGTTCGTCCAACCTGGATATCGATGGTCCGGTGGGAACGATCTTTTCAGTCGTTCGGCGTATTTCCGATCGCTCGCAGCGACCGGTCGAGAGCGATACTTTGCAGGCGGGACGCAATGTCATCGCTGCGGGCTATGTGCTGTACGGTCCGGCGACGATGCTTGTTTGCTCGGTAGGCGCCGGAGTGCATGGCTTCACCTATAACCCGAACAGTGCGCGCTTTGAGCTCAGCCATCCGGATATGCGCATGCCGGCAAGCGGTGGCTATTACTCGGTCAACGAGGCCAATGCCGACAAGTGGCTGGATGGGCTCAAGGACAAGTTCGTGATGATGAAACAGCGTACCGGCCTGGGCATGCGCTATGTTGGCTCGATGGTCGCCGATATGCATCGAACCCTGCTCAAGGGTGGCGTGTTCTTGTATCCGGCCGATGAGAAAAATCCGAACGGCAAGCTGCGCTTGTTGTATGAGGCGATTCCGATGGGTTTTTTGGTCGTGCAGGCAGGCGGTAAGGCGATGAGCCGTGGCGGCTCGGTGTTGGACATTCAGCCGGAAGGCTTGCATCAGCGGGTGCCGGTGTATCTCGGTTCCGCCGATGCGGTGGATATGCTCGCCTGACTCGATGGATGCGTTTGCCGCCCGCTATTTGCGCGAGATCGGGGTGGTGACGCCGATTCATGCCGCTGATCTGGCTGCGGCATCCGATCCAGCCGGCGCTGCGCAAACGCCCCAGGCGCGCATGGCGATGCTGGCGGAACAGGCGCGCGAATGCCGTCGCTGCGCGTTGGCGGAAACGCGGACGCAGGTGGTCTTTGGCGTGGGGGATCCAACGGCGGATCTTGTGTTGATTGGCGAGGCCCCCGGGCGCGATGAGGATCTCAAGGGAGAGCCTTTTGTCGGCAAGGCGGGACAGTTGTTGGATAAGATGCTTGCGGCAATTGGGCTGGACCGTTCGCGAGTATATATCATGAATACGATCAAGTGTCGTCCGCCGGGCAACCGGGATCCTCAGCCCGACGAGGTGGCGGCATGCCATGATTGGTTTGTGCGCCAGCTTTCCATTCTTCAGCCCAAGGTGATTTGCCTGCTGGGCAGGGTGGCGGCGCAAAAAGTGCTGGCTACTGACGCTCCGTTACGCAGTCTTCGTGGGCGTTGGCATGAACTGGATGGCGTGCCCGTGCTGGTCAGCTACCATCCGGCTTATTTGTTGCGTTCGCCGGCGCAAAAGCGGCATAGCTGGGAGGATCTGCTGCGCTTGCGCAAGCATCTGCCCGCCTCGGCTGGCTAGCCTTGCGTCAGTTGTCGTAATTCGTCCGAGGTGAATCCCGCCTGTTGGCGGGCCTCGAGGTTGAAGGGGCCATGCACCCCCTGCGGGAAGTGGGTGCGCAGCAAGTGTTGGAACCTGCTCGCGGGATCATGGCCGCGTTGGTCGCACAGGTAGCGGAACCAGCGCGATCCGGTTGCCACATGCCCAACCTCGTCGCGCAAAATGATCGACAAAATATTCGCCGCGTTGGCGTCGCCGGCGGCAAACAGTTTCTGGCGGATGGTGGGCGTGACGTCCAGTCCGCGCGCTTCCAGCACACGCGGCACGATTGCCATGCGATGCAGGACGTCATCAGCTGTGCGTTCGCACATCTCCCATAGCCCGCCATGCGCAGGCAGATCGCCGTATTCCATGCCGAGGTGGCGCAGATGAGCCCGGACCAACTCAAAATGATAGACCTCTTCATGTGCGACCTTGAGCCAATCCCGGTAATAACGCTCCGGCATGCCGGCAAAGCGTACAACGGCATCCAGGGCGAGGTTGATTGCATTGAACTCGATATGCGCGATCGCATGCATCAGCGCCGCCCGCCCTTCACGACTGGCGAAGCCACGCTTGGGCACCCTGCTACCCGGCACCAGCTTCGGTCGTGCCGGCCAACCTACCGGGACGGGATGGAAGTTCCGCGTGGTATCGATGCGCAACGCGTCGCCGTCTCGCACGAGTTGGCGCACGCTGTCCAGTTTGCGATGCACATCGCGTTCCGCCAGGCATTGCCTTGCACGCGCGCGCATTTCCCCCGCCGATGTCATCATGGCTCCACTTTGTCAGGCTCGGCGGAAAGGCGTACGCGTTGAATCCAGTCATCGCGCAGGCTCAGGATTTCAATGCGCACTCTGGCGATCACCAGGCACAGCTTTTCCTCGGGTTGTAGCCCCAATGTGGCGACGATCAGTCCACCGATGGTGTTGGCCCGATCCTCGGGCAGTTCCCAGTCCATCGTTTGGTTGATGTCGTGCAGGTTGGCGGTGGCGGCGGCAATCAGCGAGCCGTCCGGTTGTGGCCACATGTCCGCATAACGGGGACGATCCGATTCATCGTGGATTTCGCCGACAATTTCCTCAATGATGTCTTCCAGGGTGATTAGCCCCTCAATATCGCCAAATTCATCGACGACGATGGCCATGTGCTGGTGCTGGCTTTGGAAGTCGAACAGTTGTGCCAGCGCGTTCTTGGTGGACGGGATGTAGCTGGGCTCCTGCCAGACCAACGCATCGGCCAGCCGTTGCTTTTTGTCGGGGAGTTTGATCAGGTCGCGCAAGTGCACAATGCCGATCAGGTGGTCGGTTTCCCCGAGGTAAACCGGATAGCGCGAGTAGGGTTGTTGCATGATGCCCTTGATGACCTGTTCGATGCTTTGCGCACCATCGATCGTTTGCATCGATTTGCGTGGCACCATCAGCGCCTTCACCGGCACTTCGTGCAGGTGAAGGCTGCTGTTGAGCATCTGTTCCCGGGCGCGATCGAGCATGCCCGATTCCGCGCTGATGTCGATCAAGGTTGCAAGTTCCTTGTGGGTCAACGGCGTTTCATCCTTTTCGGGCAGGCGAAGCAGCCGCTTGAGCAGATCGATCATGTGCATCAAAAGCCAAACCAGCGGGGTTAGCAGCCATTGAATCGCGCGCATCGGGCGAGCCACGCGGCAGGCAAAGTGTTCCGCATTGGCGACCGCGATGGTTTTGGGAAGCACTTCGGCGAAGACCAGCACGATGATGGTCATCGCGATCGTTGCATAGGCGATGCCCGCCTCGCCAAACAGGGACAGAAACAGCGCGGTTGCCAGGGATGATGCCGCGATATTGACGAAATTGTTGCCCAGCAGGATTGTGGACAGCATGTTCTCCGGCGCCTCGATTAGTTTCAAGGCAAGCCCGGCGCCTTTATCGCCTTCCTTTTGTCGGGTGCGCAGGCGCGCCTTGTGCGCCCGGGTCAAGGCGGTTTCCGAGCCTGAGAAGAAGGCGGACAGCAACAATAGCAGCAAGAGAATGCCGCCGATGATGGATAGGGAGAGGTTGGAAATATTCATCTGCGCATGTGTGGATTATGGTGTCAGTGCAGCCAGGCGGTGATCAGTTTCACGCCGAAATAGGCCAACAACATCAGCACATAGGCGGCAAGAATCACCCGGCTCGAGGTGCGCCCCGGCCATTCATTTTTTTGCCGCTTGACGAGCAGCAGGACTAGGATGCCAAAGGCGAACAAGGCAAGCAGGACCTTGTGATTCCAGAGGATAAAGGTGCCATAGGCCATCCATTGCCAGCTCAGGCCGGACAGGATGCTGATGCCGATCAGGGTGGTTGCTCCACGCACTTGGGCGAACATGTACCGGTCGATGTCGAACAACGGCGGTAGCGCTTGCATCAGGAAGGATAAACGCTTGCGCTTGAGCGCGCGATCGAGCATCAGGTACATCAGCGCATGGACCGCTGCCAGCGTCAGCACGGCATAGGCGACCAGCGAAGTCAGCAGATGGGTGTCTTCGAGGATGGAGCTCGTTTCCACCCAGTTGGGTGTACTGGCCTCGGGTAGGGCGGGCAGGATCATCAGCGGCAAGGCGGTCACCGGCAGAATAAACAGCCCAAGCCCTTGCACCCCATGTCGGACGATGCCGTAAAGATAGATCAACTGAATGAGCAAGGTGGCCGACGCCGTTCCGGCGGCGAGAGTGAAATTGATGCCATGTTCGGTGACCGGATTGAGGCGAACAAGTGCCAGCAGCGTCAACAGGATGCTGGCGGTCACCAGCGCCCCGACACCCGGCTTGCGCTGTTGCATGGTCGTGATGTCCCGTTGTCGAACGCCGAGCCATAGTAGAGCGGCGGCGCCCAGGGTAAGCAGACCTGCAATGGGAAACAGGATGGTCAGGTTCATGCCGCAATGTTCCGCATGTGAGAAAGATATACAAGAGATGGACATGTTTCCATGAAGTGTGGACGCAAGGATTGACCAGCCCTTGGTATGCGGCACAATCGCATTATGGAGATTGCGGTTTTGTTGCTCGCGGCTGGCAGTGGACGGCGTTTCGGCGGCGAAATCCCAAAGCAGTATGCGCGCCTGGCCGGCAAGCCCTTGCTCGTTCAGGCCCTCGAACACTTGGCAGCCGAGCCGCGCATTCGCTGGGTACAGCCGGTGGTCGCCGCCAATGACCGCTATTATGAGCGCTTGGTGCCGCAGCATGGCTGGCCGTTTGCGCTGCTGCCTGCCGTCCAGGGAGGCGCCGAGCGGGCCGATTCGATGCGCAATGGGCTGGCAGCCTTGCCGGAGGCGGTCGAGTGGGTCGCGGTACACGATGCGGCGCGTGCCTGTCCGTCGCCGGCATTGCTTTCGGGGGTGTTCGATTGCGCGGCCCGACATGGGGCCGCGGTGCCGGCGCTACCGGTGCACGACACGATCAAGCGAGTGGATGGCGCAGGTCGCGTGCTCGAAACCCCGCCGAGGCAGGCGCTGATGGCCGTGCAAACGCCCCAGGTGGCGAAACGAAGTTGGTTTGAACAGGCTTTGGCGACGCTGGGCGCGCAAGCCTCCCATTGTTCCGATGATGCGTCGATGTTGGAGGCGTGCGGCTTTGCCGTGTATGTCAGCCCGGGGGATACCTTGAACAGAAAGGTCACCACACGCGAGGATCTCGATTGGCTCGCCTTGCGTCTGCGGGAGGGATGATGCGGATAGGCCAGGGATTCGATGTGCATGCGTTCGCCGCCGGGCGTCCGCTGATTCTCGGTGGGGTGCAGGTGCCGTATCATTTGGGCCTGGCTGGGCATTCCGACGCGGATGTATTGGTTCATGCGATTTGCGATGCGCTGCTGGGTGCGCTGGCTTTGGGTGATATAGGTTCGCATTTCCCGGACAGCGACCCGCGCTATCGGGGCGCGGATAGCTGCCGGTTGCTGGCCCGGGTGATGGAGCTCGTGCGCGCCGAGGGGTTTTATGTCGGAAATGTGGATGCGACGGTGATTGCCCAACAGCCGAAGCTTGCTCCTTATATCGCGGCCATGCGGCGTCGTTTGGGGACGGTGATGCAAACGGATATTTCTTGCTTGAGCATCAAGGCCACGACCAGCGAGCGCTTGGGGTTCACCGGTCGCGGCGAGGGGATCGCCGCGCAGGCCGTGGTATTGCTGCGGAAAGCATGACAAGCCGTGGGGAGGGGGATACGTTTACGGCCATGAGCAATAAACGCGCCATGGTTTCGATGCAAAAGGTCATGCTTCGGTACCCGACGGGAAAAACTGCGCTCAGTGGCGTGACGCTGGACGTGTTACCGGGGCAATTCGTGTATTTGACCGGGGAAAGCGGAGCCGGGAAATCGTCCTTGTTGCGCCTGATTTATGGCGCGGTACGCCCGACTTCCGGGCAGTTGCGCGTGCAGAACGTGGATATGCGCAAGGCGCGCGAGGCACAGGTGCGCGACATCAGGCGCAGAATTGGGATCGTATTCCAGGATCACAAGTTGTTGTTTTCGCGTACGGTGTTCGAGAATGTCGCATTGCCTTTGCGGGTGCAGGGCTGGACGGCGGATCGTCTGGTGCCGCGCGTGCGCAAGGTGCTTGAATATGTGGGGCTGGAAGATCGCTTGTGGTCGTATCCGGAGGCGCTGTCCGGCGGGGAACAGCAGCGGGTGGCCATTGCGCGCGCGATGACCGCCAGTCCGCCGCTGTTGCTTGCCGACGAGCCGACCGGAAATCTCGATGTCGCAACCGCGCGCCGCGTGCTTGATTATCTGGTCGGGTTGAATCGCCAGGGTACGACGGTGATCATGTCCACGCATGATTTACACCTGCTTGAGTCGCATCCGGGCAGAGTGGTCCGTTTGCATGCGGGTGCTTTGGTAGGGGATGAGGCATGACGGCGATGCCCGATCAAGTCCGTCCCCGTTTGCCGGGCGGCTTTCATTTGCCTCCGTTCGGCATCCACCAGTTGCTGGCTGCGATCATTGTTTGCGTTGCGCTGTGGACGCTGGGTTGCGCCTGGCTTGCCTTGCAGGCGGTCGAGCAATGGGTGGGCGGCTGGCAGCATGATGTACGCATCCATGTGTACCTTGATCCCGCGCGCGCCAAGGATGCCGACCGCGTCGCGCGTGAGTTGAGCGGGATTGAGGGGGTGGTTGCCTTGCATCGCATATCACCTGCCGAAGCTGCGCGTTGGATGCAAGGCTGGCTGGGGGATGTCGGGCTTGAGTCCAAGGCATTGCGCGCGCGGCTTCCGATAAGCTTCGAGCTTGAGGTACGTCCGGATGCGGGGGAATTCCTGTTCGACGATATGCGCGACGTGGCGCGTCGATATTCGGCCGAGGTGAATGAGAGTGAAATCGGTTTGGCCCAGGCCAATCGTTGGCTGGTCCAGATTCGTCGTGTGGCCATGTTCGCGAGCCTATTGTTGGCGCTGGCCATGATGTTGATCATTTCCAATACCCTGCGTATGACCTTGTTGACGCGGGCGGATGAAATTCAGCTGATGCGCTTGCTGGGGGCGCGGGAATGGTTTGTACGCTTGCCGTTCGTGCTGGAGGGTATCGTCATGGGCGCGGGCGCGGGGCTCAGTGCCTGGCTGTTGTTATGGCCGCTGACCGGGTTTGCCTCGGAATGGTTGCGTCATGTCGGTGTTGAGCCTCATTTATGGGTGTTGCTGTTGCCCATGCTGGTGGGCGGAGCGCTTGTGGGCTGTTTCGGCGCCGCGATTGCGACGATGCGCGCGGTGGCGCCGGCGGGCGGCGAGTAGCAGAGCTCGAATCGCAGGAGAGTGTTCGATGGCATCTTTTTTTCAGCGCTTGCGCAAGGGGCTGGGCAGGAGTCGGGAGAACCTTTCCCGTTTGTTGCCCGGTGCGGGCAAGCAACAATTGTCCGATGTCGAGTGGATGGATATCGAGGACAGCCTGGTCATGGCCGATTGCGGCGCCGATCTGGCCGGCGAGCTGGTCGCGCGGGCGCGGAAGGGGCGGGGCGATGTTGTCGCGGCATTGCGGCAGGCGATGCTGGAGCTTTTACCTCCAGCGCCACCCGTGCATGAGCCGAAGCATGGCCCATTTGTGCTGTTGGTGGTCGGTGTCAATGGCACGGGAAAAACGACGACGATCGGTAAATTGGCTACGATGTATGCCAGGCAAGGGAAGCGGGTGCTCATCGGTGCGGCGGATACGTTTCGCGCCGCGGCGGTAGATCAGTTGGCGGTTTGGGCCGAGCGCGCGGGGGCGGATCTGGTGCGGCAGCACAGTGGAGCGGATCCGGCGGCGGTGGCTTTTGACAGCGTGCAGCGGGCGGTTGCGCGGGCCTATGACGTGGCGATCATCGATACCGCCGGTCGTGTGCAAACGGATCGCGGACTGATGGATGAGCTGGCCAAGGTCTATCGCGTGATCGGCAAGGCGGCGCCGGGCGCGCCGCACGAGGTGTGGCAGGTGGTCGATGGCGGCACGGGTCAGAATGCGGTGGTACAGGTGGAACGCTTCCGCGAGGTAGCCCATACCACCGGTTTGATCGTGACCAAGCTTGACGGCAGTGCCAAAGGTGGGATTGTGCTCCAACTGGCGCGCCGCTTTGGTTTGCCGGTGCGCTATGTCGGTGTTGGCGAACGTCTGGAAGACTTGATGCCGTTTGACGGCGAGGCATTTGTCGACAGTTTGTTGCCGGAGCGAGACGCCTAGTCCATGCCTGTCATGACCCTGAATCACCTGCGCAAGGCGTTCGGTCCGCAGGTGGTGCTCGATGATGTGTCCTTTTCGCTTGCGCAGGGAGCGCGCGTGGGGTTGATCGGACGCAATGGCGAGGGCAAGTCCACCCTGCTGAAGATCATGGCGGGTCTGATCGAGCCGGATGTAGGGTCTGTGACTTTGCGGCGCGGCGTGCGGGTCGCCTATTTGCCGCAGGCTCCCGAGTTTTCCGCCGGGCGCACCGTGTTTCAGGTGGTGGCCGAAGGGCTGGGCGAGGTTGCGGCGCTGCTCGACCAATATCATGCCGCGCTGCGGGCGCTGGAGGCGCAGCAGGATGATGCGGCCCTGAAGCGCGTCGATGCACTGCAGGCACAACTGGAGCAACAGGGCGCATGGCAGTTGAATAACCGCATCGAAGCCGCGATTTCGCGGCTGTCGCTGGATGCCGATTGCGATGTCGGGACCTTGTCCGGCGGCTGGCTGCGCCGGGTTGCTTTGGCGCAGGCCGTGGTGCGCGAGCCCGATGTGCTGTTGCTGGACGAGCCGACCAATCATCTGGATATCGCCTCGATCGAATGGTTGGAGGATTTCGTCGCGGCCTTTTCGGGCGCAGTCGTGTTCATCACCCATGATCGCTATTTTCTCGATGCCGTGGCCGAGGAGATCATCGAGCTCGATCGCGGCAAGCTTACCCATTTTCCGTGCGGTTATGCGCGTTATCTGGAAAAGAAGGCCGAGCTACTGGCCATGGAGGAGGCGCGGCATCGCAAGTTCGACAAGCTGCTGGCCAATGAGGAGCGCTGGATTCGGCGTGGCATTCCGGCCCGGCGCAAGCGCAACGAGGGGCGTGTGCGTGCCTTGGAGGAGCTGCGGCGGCAGCGCGCGGCGAGAAGACTGCGCGCGGGCGACGTCGAGCTACGCGTGGCGTCAGGGGTCAAGCCGGGCAGGCTATTGATCGACGCGGTGGACGTGTCGCACCGTTTTGGCGACACGGTGATCGCGAGGGATTTCACGCATCGTATCATGGCTGGAGAGCGGATCGGCTTGATCGGTCCGAATGGTGTGGGTAAGACCACGCTGCTGCGTTTGTTGTTGGGCGAACTCAAACCGGAGCGAGGGCGTATCCGCCATGGGGTGCGCCTGACGCCGGCATTTTTGACCCAGCTGCGCGAACTCGAGCCCGAGCAAAAGATCAGGGATGTGCTGCTGCCCGAGGGTGGCAACTATGTGTATATCGGGGGACATGAACCGCGTCATATTGTCTCATATTTGCAGGACTTCCTGTTCGACCGGGAGCGGTTGCATGCCCGTGTCTCGTCTTTGTCGGGCGGCGAGCGCGGGCGTTTGGCATTGGCCCGGCTGCTGCTTCAGCCGGCCAATCTGTTGGTGTTGGATGAACCCACCAACGATTTGGATATCGGTACCCTGGTCGTGTTGGAGCAGGCGCTGGCGCGCTATGAGGGGACGGTGCTGGTGGTCAGCCATGACCGCGCGTTTATGGATCGCGTGGTTTCCCGCGTATTGGCGTTTGAGGGGGAGGGGCGCATCGTGCCGATCGAGGGCGGCTATTCCGATTATCTGGCTTGGCAGCAGCGGCAACACACGCAGGCGAGACCAACCTCGGCCAAGGATGAACGCACTGCGCGAGCGCGGCGTGGTATGCGAGCACCGACCAAACTTTCCTACCACGAACAGCGCGAGCTGGATGCCTTGCCGGAACGCATCGAGGAGCTGGAGACCCAGAAGACGGAACTCGAAGCGCGCTTTTGCGCGCCCGATTATTTCCAGCGCGATCCAGCGGGCTTTCGGCGCGACCAGCAACGTTTGCAAACGCTGGAAACACAGTTGGCCGAGGCCTATGCGCGCTGGCAGGAACTGGAGGAAAAACAAGCCGGGCTGAAAGCAGCGCGTTGAGTCAACAAACGGCGGGAAGATCGATGCACACGGTTGTTCCCTTGTCGGGAGTCGAGTCGAAGGCAATGTGGCCGCCAAGACGTTGGATGACGCCATGAACGAGGCTTAGGCCCAGGCCGCGACCGGTGAACTTGGTGGAAAAGAACGGGTCGAACACCTTTTCCAGCGTTTGTTTGTCCATCCCCTGGCCGGTATCGGTGATTTCAATGCGTAGCCATTCGTGGCCCTGGCGCTTGCGCGTCGTCGTCCGGACATGCACGCCGCCGTCCTGGTTCGCATAGGCTTCGCAGGCATTGACCAGTACCGCGCGCAACATTTGGGAAAATTGTTTCGGATTGCCGCGCACGCGCGCCGC
>RFFT01000059.1 GCA_003696795.1 Zetaproteobacteria bacterium
CGATACCACCAAAGATGAGGAGCTGAGCAAGCATGGCGGGACACAACAAATGGTCCAGTATCAAACACAAGAAGGCTGCCGTCGATGCCAAGCGGGGCAAGATTTTCACCCGCTACATCCGTGAAATCACGGTGGCCGCGCGAACCGGGGGCGGCGATCCCGAAGCCAACCCGCGTCTGCGCGCAGCCATTGCGGCGGCCAAGAGCGTCAACATGCCCAAAGACAATATTGAACGCGCGATCGCGCGCGGTACGGGTGGTGGAGATGCGGCGAATATCGAGGAAGTCCGCTATGAGGGCTATGGCCAGGGTGGCGTCGCCATCCTCGTTGACTGCATGACCGACAACCGCAATCGAACCGTCTCCGAGGTGCGCGCCGCATTCAACAAAGGCGGCGGCAGCATGGGTGAATCTGGCTGTGTGAGCTGGATGTTCCATCAAAAGGGCCAATTCATCTTCGATCGCGATCAGGTCGATGAGGAGACCATCATGGAAATCGCGCTGGAGGCGGGCGCTGACGATGTGGAAGACAGGCCCGACGAAGGTTGCATCGTGGTCAGCACCGAACCCGCCGTTTTCGGTGAGGTTCAGCAGGCGTTCGAGCAAGCGGGACTCACGCCGCAAGTGGCCGAGATCTCCTGGGTGCCGGAAAATACCGTGCATGTCGAAGGTGAAACCGCCGAGAAGTTGCTGGCCCTGATCGAGCGCCTCGAAGATCTGGACGATGTGCAGAACGTGTACGCGAACTACGACATTTCCGAACAAGAACTCGCGCGCATCAACGGCTGATGCGCCTGCTTGGAGTTGATCCCGGCTCGCGCAAAACGGGCATTGGGATCATCGACGCCCATGGCTCGCGCATCCATCATGTCTACCATACGGTCATCCACTGTGGTCGCGGGGCATTCGATGCGCGCCTCCATGCCCTGTATGTGCGCCTGCATGAAATCATCGCCGAATTCAAACCGGAGTCGGTTGGCATGGAAGACGTGTTCGTGGCGCGCAATATCGCGTCCGCGTTGAAGCTGGGGCAGGCGCGGGGCGCCTTGGTTGCCGCCTGCTGCGCCCATGGCTTGCGTGTCACACCCTATCCACCGACGCAGGTCAAACAGGCCGTGGTGGGTTTCGGACGTGCGGACAAGGAGCAGGTGCAACATATGATCCGCATCCTGCTGCATCCGCCGGAGCCGCTGGCGGAGGATGCCGCGGACGCGCTTGCGGTCGCGGTCTGTCATGCGCATCATACCCCCATGCAAAGACTTGAATCCGGACGCCGCACATGATTGGCTGGCTTTCCGGCATCGTACGGGATATCGACCCTGCGGGGTTGTTGTTGCTGGAGACCACCGCTGGCGTGGGCTATGAGGTGCATGTCAGCCTGTTCACCCTTGGTCGTTTTCAGCCAGGGGATCGCGCCGAGTTATCCATTCACACGCACGTTCGCGAAGATCAGATCACCTTGTTTGGCTTCGACCGCGCCAGCGACCGCGCCTTGTTCCGCCAACTGAACACGGTGTCCGGCATCGGCGCGCGCATGGCTTTGAACCTGATGTCCGGGCTGTCCCCGGACGAGCTGAAGCGAGCCATCGAGCATGGCGATATCGCCACCATTTCACGCACTCCGGGCATCGGCAAGAAAACCGCCCAACGCCTGGTTCTCGAGCTGAAAGGCAAGCTGGTCGATGCCGAACCTCAATCGCCCGCAAACGCCAACGACCAGGTCCGTCAGGACGTGCATTCGGCCCTGGTCAACCTCGGCTACAAGGCGCAGCAGGTCGAACGCGTATTGAATCATCTGGATGACGATGCATTCGAGCCCATGCTGCGCGCGGCGCTGAAACTGCTGGGCTAGGCTTATGGATCAGCCCGATCGCCTGCTCAATCCCAACGACGGCGGAGAACGCTGGGACAGCGCGCTGCGTCCGCACAAGCTCGACGAGTACATCGGCCAGCGCAAGATTCGCGACAATCTGCGCGTCTATATCCAGGCGGCGAAATCGCGTGGCGAATCGCTCGATCATATTCTGCTCTTTGGCCCGCCCGGCCTGGGCAAAACCACGCTGGCCAACATCATCGCCCATGAAATGGGGGTGCATATCAAGACCACGTCCGGCCCGGTGATCGAGCGCCCTGGCGACCTGGCCGCGATGATCACCAATATCGAACCGGGTGACGTGCTGTTCATCGATGAGATTCATCGCTTGAGCCCGCAGGTGGAGGAGATCCTGTATCCCGCCATGGAGGACTTTCAACTCGACCTGGTCATCGGACAAGGTCCGGCCGCGCGTTCCCTGAAGATGGATCTTCCCCGCTTCACCCTGATCGGCGCCACCACACGCGCCGGCCTCCTCACCAACCCGCTGCGCGATCGCTTTGGCATTGTGGAGCGCCTGCAATTCTATTCGCATGAGGAACTGGCCAGCATCGTCGAGCGCTCGGCCCGCCTGCTGAATATTCGCACCGAACCGGATGGCGCGCTCGAAATCGCGCGGCGTTCGCGCGGCACACCGCGCATTGCCAACCGCCTGCTGCGTCGCGTCCGCGATTTTGCCGAAATCGAGCACGGCGGGGTGATCACCCAACACGTGGCGGATATGGCGCTTTCACGCCTGGAGGTCGACAGCCTGGGGCTGGATGCTCAGGACCGTCGCCTGTTGCTCACCATTATCGAAAAATTCGATGGCGGACCGGTTGGCCTGGACACTCTGGCCGCCTCGATCTCGGAAGAAAAAGATACCATTGAAGATGTGCTCGAGCCCTATCTGATGCAAGAGGGGCTGATGGCGCGAACACAACGGGGGCGTGTGGCCACCCCGCTCGCCTATGCGCATCTCAAACGGGATTTGCCCGCATCCAAACGCCAGGGGTCGTTGTTATGACCGGTGTCGTACACAGCATGAATATTCGCATCTATTACGAGGATACCGACCATGGCGGTGTCGTCTATTATGCCAATTACCTGAAATTCATGGAACGCGCGCGCACCGAGTTTCTTCGGGCCGGCGGAATCGACCAGCAACAGGTCGAACAGGAATACGGCCTGCTGTTCGCGGTCACCGAAGCGCATCTTCGCTATCACCATCCCGCCCGCTTCAATGACCTGATCCGTGTCGAAAGCCGCGTGGCGCATTATTCCGGCGCGCAGGTGCTGTTTGATCAGCGTGTCGTTCATGCCCAGCACAATCGCCTGCTTGTCTCGGCGAAAATTCGGCTGGCCAGCATCTCGCGCGAAGGCAAGGTGCGGCGCATGCCACAGCACCTGCGCGCGTTCTTCCGTCACCATCTCTGCCCGGCAAAGGAGTTGCCATGAATACCGCCCAGGACTTGTCCGTCATTCACCTGATTCTACATGCAGGACCGACCGTGCAGGGGGTGTTGGCCCTGTTGCTCCTGCTCTCGCTTGGGTCTTGGACGGTCATCATCGGAAAATGGCGCTTCTATGCGCGCACCCGACGTGAAGCCGAAGCCTTCTCGCAACTCTTCTGGAGCGGTGCGGACATGGATACCGTGTTGGCTGCAATCCCGCAGCAGTTCCCCGACAGCCCATTGCCGAACATTTTTCAGGCTGGCTACAGGGAGTTCAAACGGCAGCGTGCCGATGCGCACCGACAGGAAGGGGGCAAGATCACAGCCGGCGTCGGCCTGGAAGGCATCCGCCGGGCGATTGATGCGGCGTTCTCCCGCGAAATGGAGCGCCTCTCGCGCAACCTGGCCTTTTTGGCCACGGTCGGTTCCACCAGCCCGTTCATCGGCCTGTTTGGCACGGTTTGGGGCATCATGAACGCGTTTCAGGGCATCGCGCTCACCCACAACACCTCGCTTGCCGCCGTCGCACCCGGCATTGCCGAAGCCTTGGTCGCCACCGCCTTCGGACTTGTTGCCGCAATTCCCGCCGTGGTGGCATACAACAAGTTCACGGCCGACCTGAAACGCATGGCGTCAAGCATGGAGCAATTCGCCAGCGAATTCCTGAATATCGTAGGCCGTCACGTTAAGGAGTAGCCAATGTGGGCCGGCAGTAGCAAATGGAACAAGGACACCGAACCCATGGGGGAGATCAACGTTACCCCGCTGGTCGATGTCATGCTCGTGCTGCTGATTATCTTCATGGTCACCGCCCCCCTGCTCACCCAAGGCGTCAATGTCGACCTGCCGGATAGCGAAGCGCCAGCCATGCAGCAAAACGTGGAGCCGCTGGTTGTCACCATTCAGCGGGATGGCTCGATTTTCCTCCAGAAGCATGCCATTGAACTCGACCAGCTCGCGCCGCGCATTGCCGCCATGCGGAAGGAAAAGCCCAACCTTCCCGTATTCATTCGCGGCGATGCCAAGACTCCCTATGAATATATAGCCAAAGTCATGGGTCGCCTGGAAAGCGCGGGCATCCGCCAGGTGGGGCTGGTCACCGAGCCCGAACGGCGCTAAGCGGGCATCCATGCCAGAGCGCACATCATTCAGGACATGAAACCACCAAGGCCGCGCACAGGAGATCCTGCTGACATCCGCGGGCGGGACTTGTTGGGCGCGCTCGTCCTGCACTTGATGGTGTTTGCGGTCCTTGCCGCGTTGCACTTCGGGCATCGCACGCAGCATCCCCAAACGCTCAAGCGGGTGCAGGTCACGATGATCTCCGCCAATCAGCTGGCGCAAATGCAACATGCGGTCGACAGGCCCAAGCCCAAGCCCAAGCCCAAGCCCAAGCCCAAGCCCAAGCCCAAGCCCAAGCCCAAGCCCAAGCCCAAGCCCAAGCC
>RFFT01000060.1 GCA_003696795.1 Zetaproteobacteria bacterium
GCTTTGGCGTCGACATCCATGGTTGGGCTCGGGCACGGGGAGCTTTGCGCATGAGGCGCGTCCAGTTTATCGGCGATTGGCGCATGCGCCGTTGCGACTCGCGCATCCGCACAATCAGTACTTGTTGGCCATGGTACGTTGGGGGGTGTTCGGTTTGCTCAGTTTGCTGGGCTTGTTGTCGGTTTGGTTACGCCTTGGTTGGCGAATGGCTTGGGGGAAGGACGTGGCGGCGCCGTTGGTTTTCCTGTCCGGTTTGATGCTGCTGATTGATGGTTTGTTTTCGATCAGTCTGGAGCAGCATTTTTCGGCCCTGATGGCCTTGTTGTTGCTGGCGGCAGGGTTGGCTGCGCAGCTTGCGGGCAACCGCGATACCGGAGAGGCGGCTAACGTCGGATGAAGATCTGCATTCCGCGGAGCCGCTGGCTTGTCTTCGTGCATGATTGCCTCTGGCTTCCAGCGGCGGTTTGGCTTGCGTTTCTTTTGCGTTTCAACCTTGGTGTGATCCCGGCGGTCCACTTGCATGCGATGCAGGTATTGATGGCGATCGCGCTTCCGGTACAGGCGGCGATGTATTGGTATTTCGGGTTGTATCGCGGGGTCTGGCGATATGCCTCACTGCCCGATTTGCTGCGCATTGCCAAGGCGGTGCTGCTCGGAGCGGTGATCAGCTTTGTGCTGATGTTTATCTGGCAGCGGCTGGAGGGATTGCCGCGCTCGGTTCCTGTTCTTTATCCCTTGCTTTTGATCCTGTTTTTGACAGGGCCGCGGCTGCTCTATCGCTGGGCAACCGATCATCATCTTTATCTGGAGCGGGAACCGCGAACGCGCGCATTGATTGTCGGCGCCGGTCGCGCCGGCGAGATGCTTGTGCGGGATCTGCTTAAGAGCGGCGATTATCATCCGGTGGCGTTTCTGGATGATGCAAGGGATTTGCAGGGGCAGGAGATCCATGGGGTGCGCGTGGTTGGGACGCTGGCGCAGTTGGATCAGATCGTGCGCGCATACGATATCGAGGTCGTATTGCTGGCTATCCCCTCGGCTTCGCATCGTTTGCTCAGAACCTTGGTGCAGGCATGTCAGCGCATCGGGATTCCGTGCCGCACCTTGCCCTCGGTGGCGGATATCGCGGATGGTCGCGTCGAGCTCTCCCAATTGCGCAAGGTGCGCATCGAGGACCTGCTTGGGCGCGAAGTCATCACGCTGGATCAGGCTGGCATCGAGCGCCTGTTTACCAGCAAATGCGTGCTGGTCACCGGAGCGGGCGGTTCCATCGGCTCGGAGCTTTGCCGACAGATCGTGCGCCACCGGCCGGCGCGCCTAATCATGCTCGATCATGCCGAGTACAACCTGTACGCGATCGAGCGCGAGCTGTATGGGCTAAAGACGGACGTCGAACGCGTGGCCGTATTGGGCGATATTCGCGATCGCACACGTATGCAGTGGCTGTTCGAGCAGTATGCTCCGGACATCGTCTTCAATGCGGCCGCGTACAAGCATGTACCGTTGGTCGAGCATAACCCGGCAGAAGGGGTGAAGACCAATGTGCTTGGCACTTGCCAACTGGCTGATCTCGCTTGCGCTCAAGGGGTGGGTGTCTTTGTCCAGATCTCGACGGATAAGGCGGTCAATCCGACGAATGTGATGGGGGCAAGCAAGCGCGCGGCGGAGATCTATTGTCAAAATCTGGATTCGCGGTGCCCCGAGACTGCATTCATCACCACCCGATTCGGCAATGTGCTTGGCTCGGCGGGGTCGGTGGTGCCGCTGTTCGAGCAGCAGATTCGCGCCGGTGGCCCGGTCACGGTCACCCATCCGGAGATCACACGTTATTTCATGACGATTCCCGAGGCGGTGAGCCTGATCCTGCAGGCGGCGAGCATGGGTAACGGAGGGGAGATCTTCGTGCTGGATATGGGCGAGCCGGTGCGCATCGTGGATTTGGCCGAACAGATGATTCGTCTGGCCGGACTTGAGCCAGGGCGCGACATCGAAATCGTGTTCACAGGACTGCGACCGGGTGAAAAGCTGCACGAGGAGTTGTTCCACGGCGAAGAAAAGCTGCAGGATACGTCTCATCCGAAGATCATGCAGGCAAGCAGTCGGGTGGTGCCCTGGCAGGAGATTCGTGCATGTCTCGACGAATTGACCGGGGCTTGCAATGCGCGGGATGTACACCGTTTACGGAGGGTTTTGCGGCGCATGGTGCCTGAATATGCGCCGATGGAGGCATCGTAGCCCCCACCATGGTCGGCGGTGCGTCTCGATGCGCATGCGCTTGTCAAATACCATGGGGCGGACGAGAATCATTCAATGAATAGGCGTTGGTTACGTGTTTCCGCAGTCGTGTCGAGCGCGGGTGTTCTGCTCTTTCTCTTCGTGCCGTGGGCTATGACGCATGTGATACAGCAAGCGCTGCTGTCGGCTGGTGCGCGTTCCGCGCATATTGGCGGGCTTGCGCTCAATCCGCTGGCAGGGAAGCTTATTGTCAGGCGGCTGGATGTGGTCAGCCGGGCTGGCAGGCGCATCCATGTGGCGGAACTTGAGGCGCGCATGGCATGGTCGCCTTTATTACGACGCCGGTTGGTGATCGAGGAAGTCATCGTGCGTGGCGCGCGCCTGATCCTGAGTCTCGACAAGGATCGTGAAAGCTGGCGCGTTTCCGGCTTTCCCATGCCTCTTCGGGCACTGAGCGCAAGTGACGGTGCAAACAACGATTGGCAGTTGGATCTCCGCCGCGTTTCCGTTGGCGGCGTGTTAACGCTTCAGCTTCCCTGGTATCGGGGAGAGGTTCAACTTGGCGAACTCGCGGTGACCCAAGCAATGCCGGGCAGTGAAGTGAACGTGGATGCGATTCTGCATGTGCATGGCGCGCATGCGCACCTGGCGGCAAAGCTCGATGGGTCGAAACTTGCGGGTGAAATCCGGTTGATGCGCTTGCCTTTGCCGACCCTGCATGCGTTGGCCAGCCCCTGGTTGATGCCGACTGTGGCACGGATGCGTGGCCGATTGCACGCAATGCGCCTGCCTTTCCGCTTCGATCTCGAACGCAGCAAGTTCGAAGTGCTCGATGGCGAGCTGGAGGGCCGCAATCTGCGCCTGGATTTGGCCGAGCAGGTCCAAGTTCAGGCCGATGCCTTGCATGCAACCATTGCCTATGACGGAAAGGCTTGGCATGTGCGTGCGGGTGATGCCCGCGATTGGACGTTGGTCCAGCAGCATGGTGTGTTTTTGCGTGGCAAGGCGCTGCATATCGCCGCATTGGATGGCCATGAAGCCGACTGGCAAGCGAAAAAGCTGCGTGCGGATCAATTGAGCTTGGAGCTTCCTGATGGCGGTAAGGCGGTGCTGGCATGCAGGGTGGACAGAGTGCAACTGGACACCTGGAACGGAATGCGCAAGCAGCGTTTCAAGCATGCGATCCTGGCATCGCTAAAGTGCAAACAGGGGAAGCAGAGTCTCGATGTGGCGTCCGTTCAGTTGCAAAGCCTGGACGTCGCCAGCGTTTGGCGGGTGCCTTGGTTGCAGGTTGCGCATGTGCGCTGGCAGCAGGGTGCTGACAGGGCTTGGCGTATTGAACGCGGGATGATGCAGGGGCTCGAATACGCGGAGGCGGACGGCCTACGAATTGAACGCCTGCAAGGCTCGGGAATGAGCATGGATGGCGGCAAGAGGGCGCAACGTTTGGGCGCGCTTGAATTGCGATCTTTGCAATTGAAAGGCAGTGATCTCGCGCTTCGGCAGGCGATGTTGCGGGGGGTGCAGCTCAATCTTATGCATGATCGCGCGCATGGATGGTCGCTCGATGGCAGTCCATTGGGGGCAGGAGGGCGTGCGCAGACAGAGGGAAGACTGCGTCTCGTGCATGTGGATCAAGTCCAGTTGGTCGATGGCACGATCGGCCTTGAGGACAGGACGATCAAACCC
>RFFT01000014.1 GCA_003696795.1 Zetaproteobacteria bacterium
ATCCAGACCCCCACCCACTCATCGATCACAATCCAACCCGGATCGGATTCATCCAGTCGAGGCAGCAGACGGGCGCAAAGCCAGCAGCCAAGCGCGAGCAACAAAAGCGCGGCTCCCAGCAAAGCCATCGCCCCCCATGCGGAAACCATCACCGCCGCCGGCCCCAGCGCGGCAAGCGAGCCCCAGGTTCCGGGCATGGTCGGCAGCCAGCCACTGCCCAAGCCCGCACACAGCCAGGCGTCCCAGCCCCTAGCCGAAATGCGCATAACCGCCTGGCACGCCAATCTCGCGTCCCCGCTCGAAAACGCGCACACAAGGCGCGCCATCCACCGCCACACAGCGACCGATCGGACGCGCAAACGCATCGAGACCGGGCATATCCGCGGGAGCGGTAAACAACAGCGCGTAATCTTCGCCTCCGGCAAGCGCACAATGCGTCGCCCGCTCCCCTGCACATCGACGCAGCACGTTCCAGTCCGGCAGTTGGCTAAGCTCGATTTCCAGACACACGTTCGATGCTTCGGCAATATGCCCTGCGTCCTGCGCCAGCCCATCGCTGACATCCACGCAGCAACGCACCCCCAACCGCCTGAGCCGTTCGCCCTCGCAAAGCCGCGGCTGCACCCGCGTAAAAGAAGCCACCTGTTCAACAGCGCGCGCACCCTGCCGCCAACATTGCAGGGCGTACGCGGCGAAGCCCACCCGGCCCGCCAGCCACAGCGACTCGCCCGGCCGCGCGGCATCCCGGCGCATGGCGGCACCCGCCGGGACACTTCCGGCGACCGTGACCGCAATCATATTCATCGGCGCGCACACCGTATCGCCTCCGGCCAGCACGACCCCATGACGGCGCAATGCGCGCTGGCACCCTTTCCCCATCTCCGCCACCGCCTGCTCGGATGCGGCCACAACATTGAGCCAGGCACAATCAGCATGCGCCCCCATCGCCGCGAGATCGGACAGCGCCGCGCATACCGCCCGGTCAGCTGCCGTGTCAAGCGGAAAATCCCGTGGCCAGTGCACTCCCTCAACGCTGCTATCCGTGCTGACCGCCCATTCCATATCCTGGCGCATACGGTGCAACGACGCATCATCACCAATGCCCAGCACGAGATCTGTGGCATCCACAGTTGAAAACGCACGGAAGTAACGTTTGATCAATTCGAATTCCCCGACCGCCATATGCCGAATGTTGGTCCAGAATCTCATCGAGTACCAGTAGTCCGCGTGCGACATCGCGGTTCGCATCTGTCACGCCTTGCCATTGCGGCACCGCATGCCGAAGCTCATCGTGTGCCCTTGTTTCGATGTAATCGCCTTTTCCTGTTAACAGCAGGCGCTCGCGCCATTCAGTTCGGAAACGCAAGCATCAAAAAGACACCGCTTGTCAGTAAGGCAATGATGCACGCGATCAGAGACCATAGCAGTGCATGCCAATTGTTCTCCCGCAGAGCGTGGTAGAGATTGCCGAGCGCCCGCCAAACAAGGCCAAGCATGGCAACAGCCATGACCAGCCAGAAAAGCTCGTTTACCCTGTTGGCCGTCACGCGGGCCCGCGATTCAAAACATGACCGTGAAGGTCAGCGCCGCACCCCACATGCTCGCCTTGAACCCATTGCCCGCAGGCACGTTGGTGAGATATTGCACCCACTCGAAGCTGGCCGAGGAATGGCCGTCAAGGATGTACTCCGCACCCGCCCCCATGGTGGCGCCTGTGCGGGTGCTATTGATCACCGCCGGCAATGCGATCGCGCCTGGCACCGAAGTTTGAATCTTGGCCGTGGTCACCCCAAGCAACGCATAGGCCCTAAGGCCGGGTTTGAACTCGAACTGCCCCTTGCCCAGCAGCGCATAGAACTGGCGGCTGGAAAGCGGAATATAGGCCGTATTCGCCGCCGTGGCGCTACCGCGCACGGTTGTGCCGATCCTGGCTTCGCCGCCGAAGTAGGGACCGATATCCACGCCGACCCGGACATAGCCGCCACCCGTTCGATGGTGATGGGCATAGGCCGGATTGGCATGCTTCATATTCAGATCGAAAACGCCCATGCCAATGCCGGCATAGGGCTGAAGCTCCCAGGCTACAGCGGCGGGTGTCAAGGCGACAACCGCCCCCAAAAACAAAGGCATTCTCAACAGCATGTCCGGCATCTCCTTTTCTCACAAAAGAAAAGCGGAGGCCGCTCGGCCTCCGCTGCTGACGAACTGGCGATCAAAACGCGTAATTCAGCGTCCCAACCGCGCTCCAAAGCCTGCCAGTGAAGCCGACACCAAGATCGACATCGGTCCAATATTGCATCCATTCGGCGCCTAACGAGAGGTTATTATCGAGCATGAATTCACCTCCCACGCCATAGCTAAAGCCAGTCTTGGTCGCGGAGTCTGCCGCGGATAGTGTGCCTGGATTGATGACACTGACTGAGACATTAAGCTTTGCCGTGGTCGCCCCCAGCATGCCGTAAAGGCGAAAATCCGGAGTGAATGGATACTGAACTTTCGCCAGGTACGAAATCAGGTATCCGGCATCAAGCTTGATGGAACCATTCGGGTAATTCGTCGTACCACTTCCTGTTGTACCAACCCGGAACTCCGCGCCGAAATAGTCGTTTACATCAGCACCTAGACGCAGATAGCCACCGAACACCGTATTTTTCTGGTTATAACCATTAATCCCCGCATTCTTTAACTCCAGTCCAAATGCGCCCAGTCCCATGCCCGCATAAGGACGAATGTCCTGCGCCTGCACCGTGCCCACACCGAGCAACAGCATACCCAATAGCATTG
>RFFT01000061.1 GCA_003696795.1 Zetaproteobacteria bacterium
CGCAGGTGAATGCCCTCCAGTTCCACGCCATGCACGAAGGTTTCCCGCCAGGGCTTCGGTTCGGGGATGAAGTCAAGCTGGCGCGGATCGATCTTCAGCGCGATCGGCGCGTCGGGCGCGCGGGTGAACGCATTGGTGCGCAGGCTGGCGGTCACAAGCGCCTCCAGCGCCCGGAACCAGCGGTCCTCGGTCAGCGTGGTCACCCGTTCCAGTGCGTCCAGAAACGCCTGCCGCGCCGCCGCCGCGTTTCGCCGCTCGATGTGCGGATGGTGCAGCTGGATGAAATAGTCGATCAGGCGGCGACTGCATTCGGCGTGCTTGAGCAGCATGTCGATCAAGGGGGGGCGCGCCGCATCGGGCAACAATTGAATCAGGTAATTGCGCAGGGTGATCAGAATCGCGACCTCGTTGATCGAAAGGCCCGTGGTCAGAATCAGCTCGTTGAGCGGATCGTGATCGGCCATCTTGTTGAACACCCGTTCCAGTCCGACATGCAGCCGGTTCAGGGTGGGTTCATCGAGCGGATCGTTGGCGCGCGCGACGATGCGGTTGATATGCAGCGTCAGCCCCGCGTTGCCCAGCGGCACCATGCTTTCCTGCTCGGCCAGCAGTCCGAAGGCCTGAATCTGGTTGACCATACGCCCAAGCAGCAAGGGGCGGGCGGACAGCACATGGATGTCCAGATGCGTCGGATCCATGCGCCGCAGGCGGATATGGATGCGCCCGTCCTGATGGATGCGCTGGCGCATCGCGATGTCGCGCCACAGTTGCTCGGGTGGAAACAGGTGCTCGTAGAGGGGCGGCACGCGCAAGACCTCGGCCAGGGCGGCGGGCACGCTGAAGTGTTCGCTGTGCGCCAGGATCGCCGCCTTGGCGCGATCCTTCCAAAAGGTCACCGCATCGCTGATCAAGTGTTGCACATGCGTGATGTCGATGCCGCTGATCGGCGCGCCATGCCGCAGGTTCGCATCGCAGTAGGCGAGAATCACGCGGTGCGGGCCGATGCCGATGCTCTCATGCCCATGCACGACGATGCCCGCCTCGTCGCGCAGGCGGTCGAACAGGGCCTGGCGCGTGTTTGGTCCGTAGCGCAGGGCCGAAATCGCGATGTACAGGATCGGTGTTCCCGGCGTGCGGGGCGGCAGCAACGCGCAGGTCGCGTCGGTGGCGTTGGCCATGTCGACCGTGTTGCGCATCGGTTTCAGCCAGTCTTCCGGTTGCGTGCATAGCAGGGCCGGCTTGGGCAGGCGATCGTAGATCGTGCGAATCTCGCGTTGATAGAAGGCGGAGTGACGCAGCAGCCGGCTTTGCGCCAGGCGCCGCCAGCGCGCGGCCAGCACCGGCGTATGGCTGGCGTTGGTATGCCGTGCGCTGCGCGAGAAATGGCCCAGCACCAGGGTCCAGGCCAGCGCGCCGTCATCCGCCCGCCAACTGATGCGCGCAAGCTCCACCGTCGCCGCGCTGTACAGATAATGGTGCAGGGCCGGCAGCGGAAACCATTCCACGCCGCATCGCTCCGGCGGAGGCAGGGTCGCGATGGCCTCGGCCAACCCCGGCGCCACATGCCGCATCGTGCGCGCGTCGCGGAATAGGCCCAGGCGCATGCGTCGGTGCCGCAAGCCGAAATAGAGATAGCGGTTGTCGTTGAGCCATTCGAGAAGCGCGCCCGCGTCGGGCTGCGTGCCCAGCAGGCGGGTCGCGCAGTCGGCCACATGCCGGCGCATCGGCGCGAAGTCGCGCACGGACAGGTGGACCGCGCGCAGGATGGCGTGAATATCGCGCGCGCAGGGTCGGATATCCTTGACGAGCGTGGCGGAGATGTGTAGCGCGATGAACATGAAGTTCGCCTCCGCCTGCTCGCCCGGCGGCTTGAGTTCGAGCACGCATTGCCGTTCATCGCACTCGATCATCGCCACCATCGTTTGCTGCATCAGCGGGGTAATGCCCTTTTTCAGCAAATAGCCCTTGATCGCGTCCAGGAAGAATGCCTGATCGGGGCAGCGGATGGTGACAATATGGCGATGGATGTCGCGGTGCGAAATCGAGCGCACGCGCAACGCCACCGCCTCGCTGTGCTCACCCAGCGGCAGCAGGGTCATGAAGTCATGCACCAGGGCGGCAGCAATGCGTGGCGGCACGCGTTCCGCATGCTGCTCGATGCGCGCCTGATCGAGCAGGCGGATCAGTTGTCGGCGCAGCGATCTCATCGGCACCCCCTGTATCCGGCGAGTCTAGACGATAGCGCGACGGGATGTCACTTGACTTTGCGCGGCACCCTGATACAAGAACCAATTTGGCCTGGTGTGGAGGAACCCTATGAACGAACGCGTGCATCCAGCCGCCACCATCGCGCCTCAAGCGCGCATTCGCTACATGCCGTTGCTTGTGCGCCTGGCGCTGATCGTGCTTGCCAGCGAGGTTGCGATCATGCTCTTGTTCAGCGCGCTGGATGTGGACGATAGGTTCACGGGACCCGTGCGCGCAGTGCTGGACGGGGTGCTGTTGCTCGCGCTCGCCGCGGGCCCGGTGTATCGCTGGGTGTATCGGCCTTTGCACGCCCATTTCACCGCCCAACGCAAGGAGTTGGAGATGCTCGCCGAGGCGCTGCAGGATGCGGGCGACAGCGTGCTGATCACCGATCTGGAAGGCACGATCCTGTATGTCAACGAGGCGTTTTGCGAGGTCACCGGCTTTAGCCGCGAGGAAGCGCTCGGCAACAATCCGCGCATGCTGTCCAGCGGCAAGCACGACAAGGCCTTCTATCGCCGCATGTGGAGCGATCTGCTCAACAAGGGCTGCTGGCGGGGCGAGCTGTGGAACCGGCGCAAGAACGGCGAGCTGTATCCCGAGGCGCTGGATATCCGCGCCGTGCGCGATGCATCCGGTGCGATCAAGTTCTTCGTCGGCGTGTTCTCCGACTTGACCGAGAAGAAGGCGCTGGAGAACGCGTTGCTGCAATCGCAGAAGATGGAGGCCGTGGGCACCCTGGTTGGTGGTGTGGCGCACAATTTCAACAACCTGCTCGCCGCGATTTCCGGCAAGGCCTATCTGGCCGGTCGCGGCAGCGATCTATCGGTCGTGCAGGCGCATGTGCGGGACATCGAGAAGCTCGCCTACGAATCGGCCGAATTGGTGCGCCAGCTGCTCGCGTTCGCGCGCGAGGCCGAGCATGACAAGCAGCATGTGCCGTTCGTGCCGATGCTCAAGGAGGCGATCCGCACCGCGCGCATGGGCATTTCCGAGGACATCCACATCCATGTCGATATACCCGACGATCGCGGCGTTGTGTTCGCTGACGCGGTGCACATCAAACAGGCGATCATCAATCTGCTGAACAACGCGCGCGACGCGCTGGATGGGCAGCCGCGGCGCGAGATCCATATTTGCCTGCAACGCAGCGGGCGGAAGCAATGCGCGATGGCGCGCTCGTGCGACCAGAGCGGTTGCCGCGAGATGTTCCAGCTGGCCATTCGCGATACCGGCTGCGGCATCAACGCGGCCGACATCGATCGCATCTTCGATCCGTTCTTCACCACCAAGGAGCCGGGCAAGGGGACGGGGCTGGGCCTGTCCACCGCGTTGGCCACCCTGCGCGATCACGGTGGCGATTTGCATGTCGAAAGCACGTTCGGCGAGGGGACGACCTTCACCGTTTGCCTGCCGGTCGCCGAGCGGGAGACCGGCGCGCATGCGGTGGAGCAGGATCAGGTGGTGCCGGCCGAGCGCGCGGCGTGCATCCTGGTGGTGGATGACGATGACGAGGTGCGCAAGGTGACCGTGCAATTGTTGCGCGATCTCGGCTATCGCGCCCTGGAGGCGGTCGATGGCAAGGCGGCGCTGGAGATGTTCAGCAGCCATGCGGACCAGGTCGATCTGGTGGTCAGCGATATCGTGATGCCGAACATGGACGGCGGCGAACTGGTGGGCGCGCTGCGCGTCCGTCGCCCCGAGCTGCCGGTGCTGTTCATGACCGGCTACGATTCGCCCGCGCGTCTTAAGGAGGAGGTGCTCGGCCAGCCGCGCACGGCGTTGATCAACAAGCCCTTTCAGGCGCCGGCGTTCAGCCGGCGGGTGGCGGCGCTGTTGCGTGGCGATCAATGATGCGCGCGGCGGCTTTGAGGCCATCCACCGCGGCGCTGACGATGCCGCCGGCATAGCCTGCGCCTTCGCCGATCGGATACAACCGCGCAAGCGACACGCTTTGCATGGTCGTCTCGTCGCGCGGCAGCCGCACCGGCGCGCTGGTGCGCGTTTCCATGGCCAGCAGGTTGGCCTCTTCGGTGATGAAGCCGCGCATTTTTCGGTCGAAGGCGCGCACGCCCGCGACGAGCGGCTGGCTGAGCCAGGCGGGCATGAGCGCGTGCAGGTCGGTCGGCACGGCGTTGGGCTTGAAACGGGTGGGGGCGAGGGTGCCGCTGGCGCGCCGCGCGACAAAGTCGCTGATGCGCATAGCGGGCGCGGCGTAGGCATCGCCGGCGGCGGCAAACGTGGCGCGTTCGAGTTCGCGCTGGAAGGCGATGCCGATCAGCGGATGGCGGGACAGGCCATGACGTTCGAGGTCCGCCGGCTCCAGCTGGACCACGATCCCCGCATTGGCCCAGCGTCCCGCGCGTTTGGCGTTGCTCATGCCATTGATCGCCATCGCGCCGGGCTCGGTCGGCGAGGGCACGATCAGTCCGCCGGGACACATGCAGAACGAATACACGCCGCGTCTGCCGAGATGGGGGTCCGCCACCTGATGGGTCAGCCGGTATTCGGCCGCCCCCAGGCGCGGATGCGCGGCGAAGCGGCCATGCTGAATGCGGTTGATCAGCGCCTGCGGGTGCTCGGCGCGGACGCCGACCGCGAACGGCTTGGGCTCGATGGCGATCCCTTGGGCCAGCAGCCGGTCGAATGTGTCGCGCGCCGAATGGCCGATGGCCAGGATCACATGCGTAGCCCGGATCTCCTCGCCACGGTGCGTGCGCACCCCAACCGCCTTGCCCGCGCGCGTCAGCAGGCCGTCCACGCGCGTCTCAAAGCGGTAGTCTACGCCGAGCGCGCACAGATGGTTGCGCATCCGGCGCACGATGCGCACCAATTTGTCGGTGCCGAGATGGGGATGGGCGTCGACCAAAATATCCGGATCGGCGCCGAAGCGCACGAATTGGTGCAGCACATGGCGCACGAAGGGGTGTTTGATGCGTGTGTACAGCTTGCCGTCGGTGTAGGTGCCCGCGCCGCCCTCGCCGAAGCAGATATTGCTTTCCGGATCGAGCGCGCCGCGTGCGCGTAGGCGACCAATGTCGCGCATGCGTGACTCCACCGGCTTGCCGCGTTCGAGCAGGGTGACCCGGCAGCCGACCTCGGCCAGGGCTAGTGCCGCGAACAGGCCAGCAGGACCGGCGCCGACGATCACCACGTGCTCATCCGCTGGCAGGGTGCGCCGGAAGATCGCCGGTGTTTCGGGCGTCAGGCGCGAGCGCGTAAAGGGTGCCACGCCCTCTGGCAGGCGGCGCAACGGTGCGCCGAGCTCGACTTCGTACTGACAATTGAAATGCACGTCGCGCTTGTTGCGCGCATCGATCGCACGGCGCACGCATTGCATCGCTTGCAGCTGCGAAACAGGGCAACCCAGCAGCCGGGCCAAACGCCGGCGAATGGTCGCCTCGTCGTCATCCAGACCGATGCGAACCTGCTGGATACGGTAGCGCGCGACCGCCATCAGGCGGCGGCCAGATGCTCGTGGCTGGTGTGCGTGATGCGGTTGTTGCCATCGACATAGACGAGGGTGGGATGGAATTGCACGACCTCGCTGGCGTCCATCGCGGCGTAGGTGCAGATGATCAGCAAATCGCCCGGCGCGGCCTTGTGCGCCGCGGCGCCATTCACGCTGATGATGCCGGAATCGCGCGGCGCCGGAATCGCGTAGGTGGTGAAGCGCGCCCCGTTGGCGAGATTGTAGATATGCAGCTGCTCGAACGGGTGGATTTTAGCCGCCTCAAGCAGCGCCTGGTCGATCGCGCATGAGCCTTCGTAATCGAGTTCGGCGTGGGTGGTGGTTACCCGGTGCAGCTTGGACTTGAGCATGGTCAGCATCATCAGTGGCCCTCCAGCGTCAATGGCATGTTGTCGATCAGGCGCGCGTGTCCAACGCGGGCGGCGACGAAGGCGCGCGCGGGCGCATCGTCGCGCAGCCGATGCAGCGTTTGCAACGAGTCGGCATGGCGGATCTCCAGGTATTCCGGCGCAATGCCCGCTGCATGAAGCTGCGCGCGCCCGAGCTCGATCAGGCGGGCGCAATCCCTTTCACCCGCCGCCGCGGCTTCGGCCATGCTTGCGAGCGCCGCATACAGCGCGCCGGCGCGTGCGCGGTCGGTTCGATCGAGATAGCGGTTGCGGCTGCTCATCGCCAGCCCGTCGGACTCGCGCACTGTCGGAACCCCGAGAATGGTCGTTCCCATGTGCAGGTCGCGCACCATGCGTCGGATCAGCGTCAACTGCTGCCAGTCCTTCTCGCCGAACACGGCCAAGTCGGGTCGCACCAGGTTGAACAGGATGTTCACCACGGTGAGCACGCCGGCGAAATGGCCGGGCCGACTGGCGCCGCAGAGCACGTCGCCCATGTCATCGACCGTGAGCGAAACGCGCGGCCCTCCATTCTCATACAGGGTGGCTGGATGAAACAACACATCGACGCCCGCCGCGCGGCAACGCGCGCAATCGTCCTCGAAGGTGCGCGGATAGCGCGCCAGATCCTCGTTGGGCCCGAATTGCAGGGGGTTGACGTAGATGCTCACGACCAATTGCGCCGCTCGTGGCCGTGCCGCCTCGATCAGGCGCATGTGGCCCGCATGCAGGCAACCCATGGTGGGCACCAGCGCGCGCGTGCCGGGCAGGCGCGCAAGGGTGACGCGCAGCTCCTCGGGGGTGTGGATTATGCGCATGAGTCTTCCGCCGGGAAGCGGCCGGCGCGCACGTCGCTCACCCAGCGGGCGATGGCTTGCGATGCCGTCTCGCCCAGTTGGGCATAGGGCGGCGCGAATGGCGGCTGCCGCTCGCTCAGGCCGAGCAAATCGTGCCACACCAGCACCTGTCCGTCGGTATCGATACCTGCGCCGATGCCGACGGTCGGAATATCCAGCATGTCGGTCAGCTCGCGCGCAAGTTCCGCCGGTATGTTTTCCAGCACCACCGCCACCGCGCCCGCCTCGGTCACGGCTTGCGCATCGCGCAGCAATTGCGCGCGCTGCGCTTCGTTCACGCCGCGTCGGCGATAGCTGCCGAATTGCTTGACGGATTGCGGGGTCAGCCCGATGTGCGCGACCACTGCCAAGCCGCGCGCGGCCAGGAAGCAGATGGTTTCGGCCATCGTTTCGCCTCCCTCGATCTTGACCGCGTCGCAGCCGGTTTGTTGCATCAGTCGCGCGGCATTGGCGAACGCCTGTTCGGGCGACTGCTGGTAGCTGCCGAATGGCATGTCTACCACCACCCATGCCCGCCTGCGGGCGCGCACCACCGCGGCGGCATGATGGATCATGTGCTCGAGGGTGACCGGAATCGTCGAATCGAAGCCGAGCAACACCATGCCGAGCGAGTCGCCGACCAGCAATACATCGACCCCGGCCTGTTCGGCCAGCCGAGCCATGGCGGCATCGTAGGCCGTCAGCCATACGCTTTTCTGGCCCTCCCGCTTGGCGCGCGCCAGCGTCGCCGCGGTGACCTGTTTCGGAGTGTTCATGCGCATCCCTTTCCGCTTCGGCCCCAACGGGTGCCGTCTTCTAGGATGCGCCAAGACTAGCCGTCCGTACGCCGGAAGCCAAATCGAACACGTTTGCTTTCAGTGCGCGAATGCCCGAGCATCGCGGCCTGAACATTGCGCGAAAGGGGTTGGCTGTGTCCGAACGCTATGATGCACACACGATCGAGGCGAAATGGCAGGCGCGCTGGGCGTCGGCCGGCGTGGACGCGGCCAGCGACGATCCCGCCGATACGCGACCGCGTTATTATTGCCTGGTCATGTTTCCCTATCCGTCCGGCAACCTGCACATGGGACATGTGCGCAATTATTGTCTGGGCGATGCGGTGGCGCGCTACAAACGCATGCGCGGCTTCAACGTGCTGCATCCGATCGGCTGGGATGCGTTTGGTCTGCCGGCCGAGAACGCGGCGATCAAGCATGGCCGGTCGCCCGCCGAATGGACCTGGGCCAATATCGCGCAGATGCGTGCGCAGCTTAGGCGGTTGGGGCTGTCCTACGACTGGTCGCGCGAGATCGCGACCTGTCATCCCGATTATTATCGCTGGGAGCAATGGCTGTTCACCCGGCTGCTGGACAAGGGGCTGGCCTATCAGGCCGAGGCTGAGGTCAATTGGTGCGAAGCCTGTCATACCGTGCTGGCCAATGAGCAGGTGGAGGATGGCGCCTGTTGGCGTTGCGATACGCCGGTGACGCGCAAGCGTTTGCGGCAGTGGTTCATTCGCATCACCGCCTATGCCGAGGAGTTGCTTGCCGATCTCGATCGCCTTTCCGGCTGGCCTGCGCGGGTGGTGGAAATGCAGCGCAATTGGATCGGCAAGTCGGTCGGCGCCGAAGTGCGCTTTCCGCTATGCGGGCGCAAGGATGCGCTCACCGTGTTCACCACCAGGCCCGACACCTTGATGGGGGTGACGTATCTCGCACTGGCGGCGGGGCATCCGTTGGTGCAGGAACGCGCCCGCGAGGATGCGCAACTGGCCGCGTTCGTTGCGGAATGCGCGCGCAGCTCGACCAGGGAAGCGGACATCGAAACGATGGAAAAACGGGGTATGCCGCTGGGAATCGAGGCCGAGCATCCGGTGACCGGCGAGCGCATTCCGGTTTGGGTGGCGAACTTCGTGCTGATGGGTTATGGCACGGGCGCGGTGATGAGCGTGCCGGCGCACGATGCGCGTGATTTCGCGTTCGCGCAAAAGTATGGTCTGCCGATCAAGCAGGTGGTCGCCCCCGTTGATGGCGAATGGGATCTCGCGCAGGGGGCGTTCTGCGAGGACGGCGTGTTGATGGCTTCCGGCGCGTTCGACGGGCTGGATTCGGCCACCGCGCGCGCGCGGATCACGGAATGGCTAGAGGCGCGCGGCCTCGGCAAGGCGCGGGTGCAGTATCGCCTGCGCGACTGGCTGGTGTCGCGCCAGCGCTACTGGGGCGCGCCGATACCGGTCGTCCATTGTCCCGAATGCGGCGTGGTGCCGGTGCCCGACGAGGATCTGCCGGTTCGCTTGCCGACGGACCTGCGCCCTACCGGCGCGGGCTCTCCGTTGGCCGACTGCGACGCCTTCCGGCAAACGAGGTGTCCGCGTTGCAAAGGGGCGGCGGAGCGCGAATTGGACACCTTCGACACCTTCATGGAATCGTCCTGGTACATGAATCGCTATACGTCGCCGCGCAATACGCGGGCGATGGTCGATGCGCGGGCGATGGCACGCTGGGCGCCGGTGGATCAGTACATCGGCGGCGTCGAGCATGCCGTGCTGCATCTGTTGTATGCCCGCTTCTATCACAAGCTGATGCGCGATCTCGGTCTGTTCACCTCGGAGGAGGGGGGCGACGAGCCGTTCGTGAACCTGCTGACCCAGGGTATGGTGCTCAAGGATGGCGCGAAGATGAGCAAGTCCAAGGGCAACACGGTGGACCCGAACGCGCTGATCGAGCGCATGGGGGCCGATACCGCACGCTTGTTTACCCTGTTTGCGGCGCCGCCGGAGAAGGATTTGGAGTGGAATGATGCCGGGGTGGATGGCGCGCATCGTTTCCTGAATCGTGTCTGGCGGTTGCAGCATCGGTTGGCGGACTGGCCCGAGGGTGCGTCCGATACGGCGGCCTGCAAGGCGTTGCGCTTTGCGGTGCACGACACGATCCGCAAGGTCACCCACGCCTTCGAGCATGGTTTTGCGTTCAATGTGGCGATTGCGGCGTTGATGGAGCTGGCGAACGCGCTGCAGGCCTTTTCCGTCGCCGGCGTGCATGCGCGCGCGGTCTTCCGCGAGGGGTTGGAGGCGTTGGTCACCATGCTCGCGCCGTTCGTGCCGCACTTTGCCTGTGAGATGGGTGAGCGGCTCGGCTTCGAGACGATGGCCACGCTGCGCGCCTGGCCGGAGGTGGACGAGGCGGCGCTGGCGCGCGACGAGGTGACGCTGGTGGTTCAAGTGCAGGGTAAAAAGCGGGGGGAGGTGACGGTGGCCAAGGATGCGGACCGGGACGCCGTCCTTGCCGCCGCCCGGGCCGACGCGGCGATCGCCAAGTGGCTTGACGGCATGGACATCGTCAAGGTGATCCTGGTGCCCGGTCGCCTGTTGAATATCGTGGTGCGGCCGAGATGAAGTGGCGATGGCTGGGGCTGCTGTGCCTGATGCTGGCCGGCTGCGGCTATCATCTGGCGGGCAACGGCGGGCAAGGGGTGTTGCATGCGGGCGAGCGCGTGGCGCTGGTCAGCGAGGGGCTTGCCCCCCGTTATGTTGCCATGCTGCGCGCGCGGCTGGCGCGAGACGGCATCGAGGTGCTCGACGCGCGGCGCGCGGACGCGGATGCGGTGTTGCTGGTTCGGCAACAGCCGGCGCGTTATGTCCCCTCGGCCTATGATCGAACCGGCGTGGCTACACAATATCGCATGACGCTCAGCGGCAGTGTGCGCATCGAGCGTGCGCAGCGGACGGTGTGGGACAGCGGCGCGGTGCAGGCGACCGGCGATGTCTATGTCGCCGGCGGGCCGGCCAGTGTCGAGGCGTCGCGCGCGCAGTTGGAAGAGTCGCTGCAACGGCAATGGCTGCGCGCGGTGTATGCGAGGATGAAGTCGGGCTTTTAAGCATGGATATGCATGCCGAGCAATTGCTATCGGCCGCGCCGGCGATCTGCTATCTATACGGCGAGGATCGCGATGCCGTGTTCGAGTTGGCGGAGCGATTGCTGCGAACGCGCAAGGCGCGGCGGCTCAGGGTCGATGTCGCCGACCTCGATGACGCGGAGGAGGCATTGCGCGGTGCGCCGTTGTTTGGTCCGACCGCCTGCGATGTATTGGTCCGCAATGCCGAGCAGGCGACGCCGAAGCAGGGCGAGCGCTTGCTCAAGCTGGCGCGCGCGGTGTCCGGGGAGGACCGGTTGATTATCTGCGCGCCGGAGATGTCCTGGAAAAAGGCGTTGCACAAGCAGCTGTGCGCGCTGGAGCGGGTGGGCTGTTGCCGGTTGCGCATGCCGGACGAGGCGGGCTTTGCGCGTTGGCTGGCGCAACAATGCGCCGAAGCGGGATTCGCGCTTGAACGGGACGCATTGGCGCACGCTGCGGAGCGGTTGTACGGCATGCGCGGCGCGGCCCGGCAGTGGATCGAGCGGCTGCGCTGGTATCGCGGGGCGGAGCGGGGCACGATCGACACCGGTGCCGCGCTGGCCTTGCTCGGCGAACGGCATCCGCCGGAGCTAGAGCGCTGGTGTCATGCGGTGGCCATGCGACGCGCGGGCGCGGTGGGCATGGCGCGGCAGTTGACGCGCGCGCAGGGCGCAAGCGGCGTGCAGATGATCGCCTGGCTGGGCATGCGCATGCAGCAATTGCTGTTGTACCGCTGGTATCGGGCACGCAGGTCGCAGGATGCATTGCGCGACGCCGGCGTGTTCGGTGAAGCGCGACGGCGCGTGCCGCGCGAAGCGCAATGCTGGCAGGCGGGCGAATTGATCGCCGCGCTGGCGCGCCTCGTTGAGGTTGAGCGTAAGCTCAAGGGTGCCTCGCTCGAGGACGATGCGACGTTGCTGGAGCGATTGACCCTGGATCTGGTGCGGGGGGCGCGCGGCTGATGCGGGACTGGCAGGCGTTCGAGCGGGCGCATGTGTGGCATCCGTATGCCTCGATGCGCAATCCCGCGCCGGCGTACGCGGTGCGCCGCGCGCACGGGGCCATACTCGAACTGGAGGATGGCCGGCGGCTTGTCGATGGTATGGCGTCCTGGTGGTGCGCGATTCACGGCTACAATGTGCCCGAGCTGAATGCCGCGCTGCGCCGGCAGAGCGAGGCGATGGCGCACGTGATGTTCGGCGGCCTGACTCACCGACCGGCCGCCGAACTGGCGGAGCGCCTCATCGCGCTGACCCCCGGCGCGATGGAACATGTGTTTTTCGCCGATTCCGGGTCGGTGGCGGTGGAGGTGGCGCTGAAAATGGCGCTGCAGTTCTGGCGGGCGCAGGGCGATAATGCCAAACGCCGGTTCTTGACGATCCGCCATGGCTATCATGGTGATACGTTTGGGGCGATGAGCGTGTGTGATCCGGTGACGGGCATGCACCATATGTTTACCGGCATGCTGCCGCGGCAGTGGTTCGCCGAGGCGCCGACCGCGCGTAGCGATGATGAATGGGACGATACGCAGATCGCCTCGTTCCGCACCTTGATCGAGCGGCATCACGCGGAGATCGCGGCGGTGATTCTTGAGCCGATCGTGCAGGGGGCGGGGGGCATGCGCTTTTATGCGCCGGAATTCCTGCGCCAGGTGCGCGCCCTGTGCGACCGCTACGATGTGCTGCTGATCGCGGATGAGATCGCGACCGGTTTCGGACGCACCGGACGGCTGTTCGCTTGTGCGCATGCGGGTATTGCGCCG
>RFFT01000062.1 GCA_003696795.1 Zetaproteobacteria bacterium
ACGTTTTTTCAATCGACACGCGATCCAGGTGATTCTGAAAATGGCCGCGGCGAACGGAGTGGCGCGGGTGCTGGTCGGGCAGGGCGGTATCCTGTCCACCCCAGCCGCATCGTGTGTCATTCGCAAGCACGCAGCCCAAGGCGGAATCATCCTTTCCGCAAGCCATAATCCGGGCGGTCCGGATGCGGATTTCGGCATCAAATACAATATCGCCAATGGCGGGCCTGCCCCGGAGGGGGTTACCGAGGCGATCTATGCCCAAACGCGCCGCATCGAGCGTTATCGTATCATCGAGGCGTCAGATGTGCCGATCGATAAGCTGGGCAGCCATACCCTGGGTGCCATGCGAGTGGAGGTCATCGATCCGGTTGAGGACTATGCGGCCTTGATGCAGTCGCTGTTTGATTTCGAGGCGATTCAGCGGTGGCTGCGGGATGGCCATAGCCTGTGCTTTGACGCCATGCATGCAGTCACGGGGCCTTACGCTAAGACGATCATCGAGGGGTTGTTGGGGGCGCCGCGGGGCTCGGTGCTGAGGGGTGAGCCCAAGGAGGACTTTGGTGGCGGGCATCCGGATCCCAATCTTACGTATGCGCGCGATCTCGTGGATCGGATGTATGATCAACATGCGCCGGATTTCGGTGCCGCGTCCGATGGGGATGGCGACAGGAACATGATTTTGGGGCGCGGCTTCTTCGTGACTCCGAGCGACTCGTTGGCGATTCTCGCGGCCAATGCGCATCTGGCCCCCGGTTATGCCGAGGGTCTGGCCGGGGTGGCGCGTTCGATGCCCACCTCGCAGGCGGTGGATCGGGTGGCTGAAGCGCTGGGGCTTGATTGCTATGAGACCCCGACTGGCTGGAAGTTTTTCGGCAACCTGATGGACGCCGGCAAGGTGACGTTGTGCGGCGAGGAATCATTCGGTACGGGCTCCAACCATGTGCGTGAGAAGGATGGCTTGTGGGCGGTGCTGTTTTGGCTGAACATCCTGGCCGCTCGTCGCGAGAGTGTAGAGAACATCGTGCGCGGGCATTGGCGGCGTTTTGGCCGCAACTATTACTCGCGCCATGATTACGAGGGAGTGGATGCGGAGTCGGCGGCAAGCGTGCTGCAGCATGTGCGCGATCAGTTTTCATCTTTGCCCGGGCGCATGTTGGCGGGGCGTCGTGTGCGCTTGTGCGACGACTTTAGCTATATCGATCCGGTGGATGGAAGCGAGAGTCGACAGCAAGGGTTGCGTGTGTTGTTTGAAGACGGTGCGCGCATTGTTTTTCGCTTGTCCGGCACGGGAACCAGTGGGGCGACGATTCGCATTTATCTTGAATCGTTCGAGCCCGATCCGCAGCGCCAAGGAATGGATGCGCAACACGCGCTGGCGGATCTGATCGAGGCGGCGAAGCAGCTATCGAATTTGCAGGCGTTGACAGGCCGCACACGGCCGACGGTGATTACCTGATCCCCGTTACAAAGGAGGGGGACGATGCGAGAGCTACCTGAACAGGCTTGGGCCATTATCGAGGGGCGCAGCCATGATCCGTTTGCATGGTTGGGGCGTCATCCAGCGGATGGAGGCGTGGTGGTCCGCGCATTCAAGCCACGGGCGGAACGCATGTGGCTGTTGTTCGGCGACAAGACGCTGGCGATGCCGAGGATCGAGGGCACGGACTTCTTCGAGGTGTTGTGGCGGGGTGGTGATTTTACCACCCCTTACCGCTTTCGCCTGGAAAACTGCGAGGGACACCGTTGGGAGGAAGAGGATGTGTATCGCTTTCCCCCCGTGCTTGGCGAGCTTGACCTGCATCTGATTGGCGAGGGCAACCATTTCGAGAAGTACAAGGTCATGGGGGCACATGTGCGCGTGCATGAAGGCGTGCATGGGGTGAGTTTCGCGGTCTGGGCACCCGCGGCGGAGCGCGTTAGTGTGGTCGGCAATTTCAATCATTGGGATGGTCGAGAGCATCAGATGCGCGTGCGCGGATCATCCGGTGTATGGGAGATCTTTATTCCCGGGCTGACCAGCGGCGAGCTGTATAAGTTTGAAATACGTGGCGCCAATGGTCATGTATTCGACAAGGCGGACCCCTATGCGCAGCAGATGGAGGTGCGTCCGAGGACGGCCAGTGTCGTGCACGATCCGCACGGCTATCAGTGGCGCGACGAGGAATGGATGGAAAGCCGGGCGGAACGGCAGGCGTTGGATAAGCCGATGAGCATTTATGAGGTTCATCTCGGTTCCTGGCGAAGGGCCAATGGCGCTTTCATGAACTACCGGGAGATTGCCCATCAGTTGGTCGAGTATTGCCAATGGATGGGGTACACCCATGTTGAGCTGTTGCCGATCACCGAGCATCCTTTCGATGGTTCCTGGGGCTACCAGACGGTGGGCTATTTTGCGCCGACCAGTCGTTTCGGGACACCGGATGATTTTCGTTATTTCGTGGAATATTGTCATCGGCATGGTATCGGGGTGTTTCTCGATTGGGTGCCGGCGCATTTCCCGAAGGATGCGCATGGCCTTGCCCGCTTTGATGGTACGGCGTTGTATGAGCATGAAGACCCCCGTCTGGGCGAGCACCGTGACTGGGGTACCTTGATTTTCAATTACGGGCGCAACGAAGTGCGCAATTTCCTGATTGCTTCGGCCCTGTTCTGGCTGGACAAGTACCATATCGATGGTTTGCGTGTCGATGCGGTGGCGTCCATGCTCTATCTCGATTATTCGCGCAAGGAAGGTGAATGGGTGCCGAACAAATATGGCGGACGGGAAAACCTTGAGGCGGTCGAATTCCTGAAGCGATTCAATTGTCTGGTGCATGAACGTTTTCCCGGCGTGGTGACCATGGCTGAAGAGTCCACCTCGTGGCCGATGGTTTCCCGTCCAACGTATTTGGGCGGGCTGGGGTTCACCATGAAATGGAACATGGGCTGGATGAACGATACCTTGGGCTATTTCGCTCATGACCCCGTGCACCGCGCCTATCATCATCATGAACTGACCTTTTCTCTGGTCTATGCCTTCAGTGAAAATTTCATTTTGCCGTTCTCCCATGACGAAGTGGTGCATGGCAAGGGCTCCATGCCCTGCAAGATGCCGGGAGACGACTGGCAAAAGTTCGCCAATCTGCGCGCCCTGTATGCCTATATGTACACGCATCCGGGAAAGAAACTGCAGTTTATGGGTATTGAGTTCGGGCAATGGCCGGAATGGAACTTCGACGATTCATTGGCCTGGGACCAGGCACAGTTCATGCCCCATCGTGGATTGCAGTTGATGATGCGCGACATGAACCATCTTTATCGCGAGGTTCCCGCGCTGCACGAAGTGGATTTCGACGCAGCTGGCTTTGAGTGGATCGACTGCAACGATGCCGAACAGTCAGTGCTTAGCTATTTGCGGCGCGATAAGCAGGGGCGTTTTGTGGTGGTGGTGTTGAACCTCACCCCGGTTGTTCGCCATCACTATCGCCTGGGCGTGCCTCAGCCTGGATTCTATCGGGAACTGATGAATACCGACGCGCAGGCATATGGGGGCTCGAACGTGGGTAATGCAGGTGGCGTGCATGCCGAGGATGTTGCCTGGATGGGGCGGCCGCATTCCCTGCTTCTGACCTTGCCGCCGCTTTCGGCGTTGATCCTGCAGCCGGAGTAGCGAGGCTCAGGCGCGGTCCTTGCGCGCGCGAATATCACGAAACACCGCAAGCGGATTGTCGGCAACCTGGTGTTGCCGTGCGTACGCTTGACGGAATACAGGATCGAGCGGGCGCAGGAAGGGGTTGGTTTCGCGTTCCAGTTGGATCGTGGATGGAATGGTTGGGCGGCCTTCCTTGCGCAGGGCCTTGGCTTGCTTTGTGCGCGCATTGAGCACGGGATTGTCGCGATCGATGCGCGCAGCGAAACGCAAATTGGCCAATGTGTATTCATGGGCGCAGTAGATCTTGCTGTCGCCTGGCAGGGCGGCAAGGCGGGAAAGGCTGTGCCACATTTGCTCGTAGGTGCCCTCGAAGATTCGTCCACAGCCAGCTCCAAACAGGGTGTCCCCGGGAAACAGCGCGTCATCGAGGACGATGGCCATATGGCCCAGGGTATGCCCGGGCACGTCAAGCAACCGCATTTCCAGTCCCAGTACCGAAAGCGGCGATTCGGTGGGCACACGGAGGTCAATGGCGGGAATGCGTTCGGCGTCTGGCGCATGGCCGATGATCTTGCAGCCAAAGGCGCGCTTGAGCGCCCGATTGCCATCGGTGTGGTCCCAATGGTGATGGGTGTTGATAATGAAGGCCGGAGTAAGGTCAAGGTCGCGGCAGGCTGCGCTCACAACGGCTGCTTCGGCGGGATCGATGACGATGCACAGCTTTCGCCCATGGGGTTGGATCAGATAGATATAGTTGTCGCGCAGCGCGGGAAGCTGATGCACGGTGAAGGCGGAATGTCGATGCTGCCAGCGCATGCATGGAATCGTATGTTCTCCTTCGGTAAAGTCACGCATCAAACCCATGTCCGTTCTGGGGTGACGGGATGGCTGTGGCTTGCTAGTCTTCAACAACCAATTTGCATGCAAAGGAGATAGGCAATGAGTGTTTTGGTTGGTAAGAAAGCGCCGGATTTTACCGCGGCGGCGGTGATGGCGGATGGCTCGATCAACGAGCAGTTTTCGCTGTCGGACTATGATGGACAGTATCGTGTCCTGTTTTTCTATCCTTTGGATTTCACCTTCGTGTGCCCGAGTGAGTTGATTGCTTTTGATCACCGCATCAAGGAGTTCGAGCAGCGAGGCGTACAGGTGATTGGGTGCTCGATCGATTCCCAGTTCACCCATTTGGCGTGGCGCAATACGCCGGTGAACGAGGGCGGCATCGGTCCTGTTGCCTATCCGCTGGTTGCCGATGTGAAGCATGAGATCTGCCAGGCGTATGATGTGGAGTGCGCCGATGGGGTGGCTTTCCGTGGCTCGTTCCTGATCGACAAGGATGGTATCGTGCGCCACCAGGTGGTGAACGATTTGCCGCTGGGACGCAATATCGATGAAATGCTGCGCATGGTCGATGCGCTGCAGTTCCATGAGAAGCATGGAGAAGTATGTCCGGCGGGCTGGAACAAGGGTAAGGAAGGCATGAAGCCGGACCCCCAGGGTGTGGCAAGCTATCTGGCGGAGCATGCCGACGAGCTGTAATTCGCTTGTTTTGCAACGACTTAAGGGCGGCCGAAAGGTCGCCTTTTTTTTGCGTAAGGTTTCCCTCTTAGGGCCGACTACGAGGGAAAGGAGACGATACTGGTGACGACACACGCTCGACGATTACCTCTGGTGCTACTTGCAGGTGGATTCCTGCTGCTGATGTATTTCGATGTTCCATCCCTATTCAGCCTGGATGCGCTGGCGCAGCATCGCGCGCAATTGTTGCGCTGGACGAGCCAGTTTGGTTGGCTGGCACCATTGACGTATATGGCGCTCTACGTTGCAGTCGTTGCCTTCTCCGTTCCCGGTGCAACGGTGATGACCCTGGCTGGCGGATTTTTGTTTGGAGCAGTCATGGGCGCGGTTTATGCCAGTACGGGCGCGACCATCGGCGCGGCACTGCTGTTCCTGGCGGCGCGCGGCGCGCTTAGCGCATGGCTGAAGCGACGGGTTGGCGAACGGTTGCACAGGCTACGGCAGGGATTTGAGCACCACGCTTTTAGCTATTTGCTGATGTTGCGCTTGATTCCCCTGTTCCCCTTTTTCGTGGTGAATCTTGTGCCTGCCTTTTCCGGTATGCGTTTGCGTGACTATGTGCTGGCCACCTGGCTGGGTGTAATGCCTGCGGCTTTTGTCTATGCGTTGGCTGGAAGCGGAATGGGCGAGGTGCTTGCCCATGGCGGCGGCTGGTCGCTGGGGGGAGTGATGACGCCCAAAGTCGTGGCCGCCTTGGTGGGTTTGGCCGTGTTGGCACTGTTGCCGGTGGTTTATCGGCGCGGGGCGCGGGTATGAGCGAGATCAAGGCCGATATTTGCGTGGTTGGCGCGGGCGCGGGTG
>RFFT01000063.1 GCA_003696795.1 Zetaproteobacteria bacterium
AGCAAGCTAAACCCTTGTATGTCGATCTGGATGGCACGCTGATCCGCACCGATCTGTTGTATGAGGCGGTCATGTGCCTGGCCAAACAAGCGCCATGGCTTTGCCTGCTACTGCCCTTTTGGCTGCTGCGCGGCAAGGCGTACATGAAACAGCGCATCGCTGAACGGGTCATGCCCGCCATCGAGCTGTTGCCCTACAACGAGGCACTGCTTGACTACCTCAAACAAGCCAAGGCAAGCGGCAGGCGCATCTACCTGGCCACCGCCTCACACAAGCGATATGCGGAGGCGGTGGCCGAGCACCTCGGTCTGTTCGACGGCGTGCTGGCCACCGATGGAAAAAACAACCTCTCCGGCAAACGAAAACTGGCGGCCATCATCGAACGCGAAGGGGAGCGCGGCTTCGTCTATGCTGGCAACGGTCGCGTCGATCTTGCCATCTGGCGCCATGCGGCCGGAGCCATTGTCGTTGACGCACCCGCCGCCGTGAACCGCGAGGCGGCGCGCCTCACAACCATCGAGCAGCGCTTTTCCTTCGCCGATCGTCCCCTGCCGTTGGCGATCATCAAAGCCATTCGCGTACATCAATGGGTGAAAAACGTCTTGATCTTCGTTCCCATCCTGGCCGCCCACCGCTTTTCCGAAGCCGCACTGTTCCAACAGGCCTTGCTCGCGTTCTTCTCGTTCAGCCTGTGCGCCTCCAGCGTGTATCTCCTGAACGACATGCTGGACCTGGCCTCCGATCGCCGACATCCGCGCAAATGCAAACGCCCGTTCGCCAGTGGCGATCTGCACCTGAAATATGGCATGGCTGGGGTGCCGCTGCTCCTTGGCGCCTCGCTCGCGCTGGCCCTGATCCTCCCCGGCGAGTTTCTGCTCGTGCTGGTGACGTATTATGCCTTGACGCTGGCCTATTCGTTCCACCTCAAAAGTGAACCGGTCATCGACATCATCATGCTCGCCTTGCTCTACACCATTCGCATCATTGCCGGCTCGGCGGCCAGCGGGATTGAATTGTCATTCTGGTTGCTGGCCTTTTCCGTGTTCATTTTCCTGAGCCTTGCGCTGGTCAAGCGCTACTCGGAATTGCACACCATGATCCTGCAGCAGAAACGCAAGGCAAGCGGGCGCGGCTATGCCACCGATGATATTGGCGTCTTACTCGCCCTGGGCAGCGCCAGCGGCCTGCTCTCCATCCTGGTGTTGGCGCTATATCTGAACTCGGAAACCGTGGCAACGTTGTACTCGCATCCCTACTTCATCTGGTTGATCAATCTCTTGCTGCTGTATTGGATCAGCCGCATCTGGCTGCTGACGCACCGCGGGCAAATGCACGACGATCCCGTCGTGTTCGCGGTCAAAGACAAGACGAGCGCCGCAATCGCAATCTTGATGGGGATATGCATATGGCTGGCAATTTGACGCAATACCGCTCCTGGGGGGGCTATCCGCGCGCGCAGCACGTCGCGGTCGCCCGACCGGCCTGGCGCGACCAGCTTGCCGCGATCGTGGCCGAATCCGGCCCCTGGCTGCCTTTTGGCAATGGCCGCAGCTACGGCGATGTCTGTCTGAACGATGGCGGCAAACTGATCGACATGCGCGGGTTAGATCGCTTCATCGCGTTCGATGACGAGCAAGGCATTGTGCACTGCGAAGCCGGCACCTTGCTGGCCGAGATTCTCGCGCTTGCGGTGCCACGCGGCTGGTTCGTGCAGGTCACGCCCGGCACCCGCTTCGTCACCGTCGGCGGCGCCATCGCGAACGATGTGCACGGCAAGAACCATCACCGGGTGGGCAGCTTCGGATGTCATGTCCGCGCTTTGACCCTGCTGCGCTCCGACGGCACGCTGCTGCACTGTAGCCGGGAAGAAAACAGCGACTGGTTCGCCGCCACGATCGGCGGCCTGGGACTGACCGGCACGATTGTCAGTGCCGAACTGCAACTGCGGCGCATCACCAGCCCCCTGATTCGGCAGCAATCCATCCGTATGTACAATCTACGTGAATTTTTCGAACTTTCCGCCGAATCCGAACGCGATTACGAATACACCGTCTCCTGGATCGATTGCCTTGCCCAAGGCGCGAACATGGGGCGCGGTTGGTTCTTTCGCGGCAACCACGCCACCGGCACACGCGGACCGACACATGGGCAAGGAACGCAACTGAAATTCCCCATCGAGTCGCCCGTCTCGTTGGTCAATCATTGGAGCCTACGCGCTTTCAACGCGCTTTACTATCGCAAGCAATGGGCCGACCGAGCGACCACGACCGTGCACTATCAACCGTTCTTCTATCCGCTGGACGGGATTCTGAACTGGAACCGGATGTATGGAAAACGCGGCTTTTTACAATATCAATGCGTCGTACCGCCTGATTGCGCGTATGAAGCGACCTCGGAAATGCTCAAGCGCATCGCCAACGCCGGCGAGGGATCGTTCCTGGTCGTGCTCAAGGTGTTCGGCGACAAGCCATCGCCCGGCATGCTTTCCTTTCCCCGCCCCGGCGCAACGCTTGCCCTCGATTTCCCGTATCGCGGCACCTCGACGCTGGCGCTGCTGAACAGCCTGGATGAGATCGTGTTTGAGGCGGGCGGCGCGCTGTATCCCGCCAAGGACGCGCGCATGTCGGGCGCACATTTTCGCGCCTCGTTCCCGCAATGGGAGCGATTCAAGACCTATATCGACCCGGCGCATTCCTCCAGCCTGTGGCGTCGGGTCATGCAAGGAGAAGCATCATGAGAAAGGTTTTGATCGTGGGGGCCACCTCGGCCATCGTCAACGCCACCGCGCGCTGTTTCGCCTCCGAGGGGGATCGCCTGTTTCTGGTTGCGCGCAACAGCGAGCGATTGGAACAGGTTGCCGATGACCTGCGCGCGCGAGGCGCAGCCGATGTGCACTGCCATGTCATGGATGCCAACGATTTCGCCGCGCACGCGGCGATGATCGATGCCGCGCGCGAAGCCATGGGCGGCCTGGATACGGTATTGATCGGCCATGGCACACTGTCCGATCAGCAGGCCTGCCAACAGTCGGTAGAGCGCACTTTCGCAGAATTCAACACCAACTGCCTGAGCTACCTGTCTCTGTTGACACTGCTTGGCAACCACTTCGAGCAACAAAAGCACGGCGTCATCGCGGTGATCTCATCGGTGGCCGGTTTGCGCGGCAGACAAAGCAATTACGTCTACGGCGCGGCCAAGGCCGCGGTCATCGCCTTTACCCAAGGTTTGCGCAACCGTCTTGCCAAACACGGCGTCGCGGTGGTGGATGTGCGTCCGGGCTTCGTCGACACCCCGATGACCGCGCACTTCGATAAGGGACTGCTATGGGCCAAACCGAAGCAGGTCGGCGCGCGCATCCACAAAGCCATGGTGCGCGGCGAGGATATCGTCTATGCGCCGTTCTTCTGGCGCTGGATCATGCTCATCATCCGCCTGATTCCCGAGGCCGTGTTCAAGCGCCTCTCTCTTTAGACCGTTCGCGCCAACGCTGGATACACGCATGCCAGCCCAAGGCTGCAAGCATGATCAGCAGAAAATCGAATGGCAGGCGGAAGCGAATGCGCGTGAAGAACAGCGCATACGCAAGGCCGCTGGCCACATAAAGCGCCAACAGCAACCACTCCTCATGCGCCAGCTTTTGCCGGCGGGCCATGAGCATGCGCGCAAGCAACCCCAACAGCAACAGCCCGTAGGTCAGCAACATCAACATCTCCTTGGCCTTCGTGGCCTCGCCTCCGGTCGCCAGCTTGTTATGATAGTTGAAATAATTCAGAAACTTGGCGAAGTAATGGCGAATCGTTTTGGCCGGGTGCGCGAGCATGTAATGCATGGCCTGTTGCGTGAAATATCGATTCTGAGCGACCTCATCCTTGGGCGCATGCGCTTTATAGACGGAAATATCCGTGCGCACCCCCAGCCCGACCTGCGCATGTTCCGAGTTACCAATCAGCAAGTTGACCCCACTATTGGTGGAGATGGGCACGAAGTGTCCAAGCACCAGCGTATTGCGCAGCGACCAAGCCCCCACGCCAAGCACCATGCCGCCGATCAACGCAAGCAGAACGGGCATGCGCCAATGCCGCCGCCACCATAGCCATATCAGCATCACGGGAGATAAAAGCAGCATGATCGGCAACACAAGCACAAAAGCGGCAAATGAGAGTCCATAGCCAAAACCCATCAGCGTCCCGGGACGGACAAACAACATGACCCAAATACAGCATAACAGCAACAAGCCGGAAAAAATCTGCGGATACAAGGTGCCCGCCGTATAGAACAAAACGGGATAGGCGATGACCAGCATCACCGCAAGCAATGCGGCCTCGTGATTCGCCAGCCGCGCAACGATCCGGAACAGCAGTACCATGGCCAACGCAAGCATCAGGAAGTTGAGCACGCGAATCCCGACCACATCAAGCCCCAACCCCTTGGCCAGCGCCAGCATCGCCGGCCAACCCGGCGGACGATATGCCGTGGGATGCACGCCGTCTTTCGAAAACATGCCGTCCTGCGCCAGATGTGTGGCTAGCATGTAATAATCCTGCTCATCGTAATAGCGCAGGTCGGGGCCGAGCCAGTACGAATAAACCGCGCCGGCCAGTACGACCGCCAATGCAAGCCCCACCGTCGCGCGCCATGCCATGGTCGGCGAAATTCTCTCCCGCATCATCTTCCCCCTATTCCGTCGTCGGCAAGCCGGCGTTCACAGCCTCCCAGCGGATGCAATAGCAAGCGGTCGTCACGCAACAAGCCAAACACCACCGCCACCGCCGACGCTTCGCGAAGTGTCCACTCGGCCATCGGAATCACATAACGCGCATCCACGAAACGACGCAGCACCGGATATGCGCCAGCATAATTATCCGCGGGAGTGGGTGCCTCAGCCGGATAATAGGCCTGGTTGATATGCAGATGAAGCGGTTTGTAGGCCGGCAGGTGCCAAATCGGACCAAACACCGGCACCCCTTTCAGCGGTGGGCGTTCCATGCATGAACCATGCATCTTGCAGCCCATGTCCAGCGGATCGCGCACCGCGTGTGCACCGACACCCACGATATAGCTGAGCGACAAGGGATTCGCGCCAAGCTGGGCGTTGAGCGACAGCCAGGCGCGGCGGAGCCAATCCCTGTCGCCGGTCATCGCAAAAGCGAGCAGGAAATCGATGGCATGGCGGCTGCTTTGGCCGACATTGCCCCAGCCGGAAAAAGGAATATGCGTATGTTTCGCAATCATGTAGGGATTGCGATCCATGTATGTACGCCGCAGCTTTGCCCTGGCCAGCAACATGCGTTTGGCTTGCTGGGCCTTGCGCACATCGCGGTTGGGATGATCCGCGCAAAGATACGCCCACAACGCAGGCCAAGGCGGTTGCTGCGGGTATTGCGCCCAAAGCCGAAGGAACGCCTGTTGGTATTGCGCCTCGCCGGTTAGGCGATACAGCTCGGCAGCGGCCCACAAGCGCGCCGGGATGGCCGTCTTCCCGGTATAGTCTCCGTTATCTGCATCTCGAGCGGGCGGATGATAACCCTCGCCCTCGGCGGGCCAGGTTGGATGCCGTTGCACAAAACGCCAAGCAAGCCTTGCCGCATGTGACGCCCGTTCGGCCGCTGATGCATTGTAGGGGCGAATCAGCCGGGCATAGATCGCCATCATGGCCGCCATATTGGCGGTGGCGGAGGTGGTTTTCTCGTAGATGAAGCGGGGCTTGTCGATCTCGCCGGGCAGCACCCGGTCCCAATGGCCGGAGGCAATCTTGTGATAAACACCGCCATCGCGTGCATCCTGCATGGACATCGCCCACTCCGATCCCCAGGCAAGCTCATCGAGCACATCCGGGATGCCGTTGCCGCTTTCCGGGATATGCAGTTCTCCATCGCGGAAATGACCGCTACCAGCCACATCCAAAGCGAAGCCGATATGCGCCCACACAGGCGCGGCGTTGTTGATGTATTGCCCATAGTCGCCGGCGTCGAACCAGCCTTTGACCACTTGCTTGAATGCATGGGGCTGTTCGCCGTTGCTCAACGGATAATGCCGCAAGGCCGGGTGAAACACGCCATTGAGCCTTGATGGAATACCGCGACGCTGCTGGCCCGAATCCGCAAATGGCGGTCCAATATCGGTATTCCGGCGATGATAAAACACGCGCATGACCGCACGATATACAGGATCATAGACATCATCCGCGATGCGGAATGTGTAGGAACGCCCGATCAGGCCGGCCACCCGCAGATAATAGCGACCCGGTTGGGTCACCGACGAAAAGTCCGCGACATACACATCCTCGCCGCTCTGCGGATCGTGCGCGGCGCGCAGCTGCAACGTGCCTTGGAACACGGCCCTGCCACTGGCGGCATCGATGACCGTGAAAGGCCCTGCCGTCAACGGCATGGGGCCAAGGTCGCCGAGCCAGTTGCCGACGAATGCCACCTTCGGCGCATGACGGGCGTAGCCCACTTGATTGACATGGATGCTCGGGCTGATAACTGACGCTGTGGGACGGAAAACGATGCGCGTATGGTCGGGCGAATTGCCCGCATCGTCCTGAAGCCCATGAACGCTGATCGTATAGCCGCGCTGCGTCCGCAAGGACAACGGAAGCACAAGGTGGATGCGCGTTTCATTGGTCAACCCGCTGCCGCCGGAATCCACCGCGACCGTGATACGATCGAATCCCACAGCAAATGGCACAATCGGGACACGAAAGCGAGGATCGTCTCGACTGGTCACGGTAAAGGCGGTGGACGGCAATTGCCTCGCCGCAGCAAGATCAACATCCGAGAACTTCAGGCTCACCACCTTATCGGAGCGCACTTCGTAGCCCCGAAACACCGGGCCACGAAGATCAAGTAGCCGGATTTGCTCGATTTCATAGGGAAACAGCGGCGCAGGAGGTGAAAAAGCCAGCACGGTGACGTTGTCGAGATGATAGTCCTTCGTCATCAGCGCTTGCAGCGGAATACGCACACGTTGCCAGTCGGTGCCGATGCGCCCACCGGCATAGTGCGCCAGATCCACTGCCTTGCTGGTGCCGAAATAGTCGAACACCTTGAACGGCAAGCGCCGTATCTCCCCTTGCCTGCTCCGCAACCGAAATTCAATGCAAGAAAAGCGGGAAAAATCGGAGCGATCGATGCGAAGTCTCCCGCCATGCCAAGGGTCGGGAGCAATGCGCAGGTACGCGGGATGACCTGGCAAGCGCTGAACCGTCGGTGCGTCGATGCGTAGGGAATGCTGAAATTTCCCTTGTTGAAACAAACGCATGTGCGCCGCGTAAAGCGGTGACGGCCAGGCCAAAAACAACAACAGCAATACGCAGCGATGCACTACGCCTCCATGAGCGGATATAAGTTCAGCGCAATGCGACCATAGTGTCCAGAAAAAAGCCCGCCGGAGCATGAGCTCAACGGCGGGCCTGAGTAAATTCCTGGCATCGACCTACTCTCCCGTAGGGAACCCTACAGTACCATCGGCGCTAAGGAGCTTAGCTTCTGAGTTCGGGATGGGATCAGGCGTTTCCTCCTTGCTATGGACACCAGGAAATCGGTGCGTTGATGTTTTGTGATTCCAATGTCTTAACGTTGCATGGTCAAGCCGCACGGGCGATTAGTACTGGTCAGCTCCACGCATTGCTGCGCTTCCACACCCAGCCTATCAACCTGGTAGTCTTCCAGGGCCCTTTAGGTGGCTCAAGGCCACGGGAGAGCTAATCTTGAGGCCGGCTTCCCGCTTAGATGCCTTCAGCGGTTATCCGTTCCGAACGTGGCTACCCTGCAATGCACCTGGCGGTACAACAGAAACACCAGAGGTTCGTCCATCCCGGTCCTCTCGTACTAAGGACAGATCCTCTCAACTCTCCAACGCCCACGGTAGATAGGGACCGAACTGTCTCACGACGTTCTAAACCCAGCTCACGTACCACTTTAATCGGCGAAC
>RFFT01000015.1 GCA_003696795.1 Zetaproteobacteria bacterium
GCTGAGGACGCGATCGAATTCGCCCTGGTCGGCGCCACCGCGGTCGGCCTGGGCACGGGGCTGTTCTATGATCCGCTTCTGTGCGGCAAGGTTCTCGATGGCCTGCGCGACTATTTGACCCGCCATGAAATGTCCGCGTACCGCGAACTCGTTGGAGCCCTTGCGCCGCACCCCTAACCTCGTCCGCGGCCTGCTGATCGCCCTGGCCTGGCAGGCGCATACCGCGATGGCCGGTACGCTGTCGATTATCGGTGGTGATCGTTATGTGCGTGTGGCGCATATCATCGATGGCGACACCTTCGTCACCAAACGGGGCGAAAAGGTGCGCCTGCTGGGCATCAACACCCCGGAAATCATGCATGATGAACAACCCGGCGAGGCATTGGGCGATGCGGCGCGCGCGCGCCTTGCGCAACTGATTGCCGGACATCTGGTGCGCCTGGCTTTCGATCGCGACAAGCGCGACGACTATGGCCGGCTGCTCGCCCAAGTCTATGATCGCGGACGCTGGATCAATGCCCAACTCGTGGAAGAGGGGATAGCGCATGTCTACACCTTCGCACCCAATTTTCGCTGGGCGCCGGCTCTGCTGCAGCGCGAGCGCCAGGCGCGGCGGTTGGGGCTGGGCATCTGGCGCACCTCCCGGTTCATGGTGCTTTCCGCCAACCGCCTGCGCCCAAGCCATCTCGGACAATTTCGCCTCGTGCAAGGCACGGTCACGCATGCCGCACGCTGGCGGTTCCGCCTCGGCAAGCTGCATGTCAGCGTTCCACGCAAATACCGCGCCTACTTCGGACACGGCTTGACCGTCAAGCATGGCGCGCGGGTACTGGTTCGCGGCAAACTACGCCTTTCCAGGCAGGGAACATGGTTCCTGGCCTTGCATACCCCTTTCGACCTGGAGGTTGAATGATGCGTTCGTTCCCGCTGCTGTTGATCGCGCTGCTGTTCACCGCCTGCGCCACCAATCCGGTGAGCAAGCACAGCGAATTCGTATTGATGTCCGAAAAGGACGAACTTGCGCTGGGCCGCAAGGCAGCCGAAGAAGTGTCCAAGAACATGCCGCTGCTGCCCGCGGAAGATCCGTTGACCCGCTATGTAGACCGGGTGGGACAAACCGTCGCCGCCGTCTCCGATCGTCCCAACCTGATCTATCGCTTTCGCATCGTCGATGACGCAACGATCAACGCCTTTGCCCTGCCGGGTGGGCATATCTATATCCACCGCGGCCTGCTCAACCATATGAACAGCGAAGCGGAACTGGCCGCGGTGCTGGGACATGAAATCGGTCATGTCACCGCCCGCCACGCGGTGCAACAATATACGCGTATGCAGGGCTACCGGATCGGCGCCATGGTCACCTCGATCTTTGTCCCTGTCCCCTACGAGGCCATGCAGCTTTCCGACCTGCTCGCCGCCGCGATCATCAGCGGCTATGGCCGCGAGGCGGAACTGCAGGCGGATGAACTGTCGCTCAAATACATCGCCCGTGCCGGCTATGACCCGCACGCCACCATCGGCATCCTGGAAACACTGAAACGTCTCGATGATCTTGAGGCCAGGGAGCGCAGCGACGCCGGGGAAAAAGTGGAGCAGTATCATGGCGCTTTTTCCAGCCATCCGGAAACCGAAAAGCGCATTCGCGAGGCCGTGGCCAAGGCGGCTTCCCTGCAGCGCACGCAGGGGCGGATCGGGCATGAGACCATGCTACGCAAGCTGGTCGGCTATCCCTATGGCGACAGTCCCGAGCAAGGGGCCGTCGTGGGGCAACGCTTCCTGCATCCCAAGCTTAGGTTCCAATTGCGCTTCCCCGATGGCTGGGTGATCGACAATCGCTCCGAGGCTCTGGAGGCGCGACTACGCAAGCAAAAGGTGTTTTTTCGCCTGACCTTGCGCGAATTGGACAAGAAGCAGACCGCCCGCGCGCTGCTGGCGGAACTGATCGGCCACCGGCGGCACACGCCCATTACGAGCGGCATGCAATCGGGCTTCCAAACCGCGCATAGCACCGTGCGCACCTCGATGCCGCATGTCAGCCAGGCGGCGGCGGATGTGCACATCTTCCTCAAAGGGGATCGCGCCTACCTGCTCGCCATGTGGGAGCCCAGAAAGCAATATCCCGAGCATCGAGCCGACTTTGCCGCCATTGCCGCCAGTTTTCGTTCCTACGACCCGGCGCGCGACGGCGACGTTCCGCGCATTGCCCTGCATCGCTGGCAGGCCGGCGACAGTTGGCAGGCGCTGGCCCGTGCGAGCGGGATGGTGTTGGGCCGGTTCACGGCGGAAAAGCTCGCCGCACTCAATGGCATGAGCGTTGCGCAACATCCCGCACCCGGCACGCTGATCAAGATCGTGCGCTAAGCGGCGCGCCTTACAGCGCCTGGAGGCGCTCCAGATGTTGTTGCATCTCGTGGTAGCGCGCATTGAAATCGGCCAGTTCGGCACGCACCTTTTGCACCACCGCCGCCGGCGCGTTGGCGCAGAATTTCGGGTTGCCCAGCTTGCGCTCCAGCTTCTCGATCTCCCGCTGCAAGCGCGCCATGTTCTTGTTCAGGCGGGCGACCTCCTCGTCCACGTTGACCAGACCGGCCAGCGGCAAATACACCTTACAATCGGCAAGCGGCGCAACCGCAGCCCCTGCAACCTCCGCATCCGACTCCAGCCAGGTCAACGCTCTCAACCGCGCCAGGCTCGTCAACAATGCCTGCTGCGCGCTCAATGACGAGCGCACCTCCGGCGCGCAGGCGATCATCGCCGGCACGCGCTTGCCGGGCGGAACATTCATTTCACCGCGAATCGAGCGTATCGCCGAAACCAGATCAATGATGCGCCGCATCTCGCGCACGGCCCCTTCCTCGCGCATGTTCCGCACCCGATAAGCGCAAGCAGTCACCAGCCGCGCATCGGGGCCGTGCAACTCCTGCCAGAGCGCCTCGGTGATGAACGGACAAATCGGGTGCAACAGGCGCAACCAGCCGTCCATCACGCTCAACATGACTACCTGGGTCTCTCGCTTGGCCTCGGCGTCATCGCCATAGAGCGCCACCTTGGCAGCCTCGACATACCAGTCGCAATACGTGCCCCAGATGAAGTTGTACAATGCCGCCGCCGCATCGTTGAAACGGTAGCTGCCAAGCGCGTTCTCGACTTCCCCGGCCGTCGCGTCCAACTCGGCCAGAATCCAGCGATTCACCGTCATCCGCGGACGCACCGCGGGATCAGGTATCGCATCACCGCGGTTCATGAACACAAAGCGCGCCGCATTCCAGATTTTGTTCATGAAATTGCGATTGGCCTCGATACGCCCCTCATCGAGCTTCACGTCGCGGCCGGGTGTCGCCATGTGGGTCAAAGTGAAGCGCAGCGCGTCCGCGCCATACTTGGCGATCATCTCCAACGGATCGATCACGTTGCCCTTGGACTTGGACATCTTCTGTCCCTGCGCATCGCGGATCAACGCATGGATATACACATCGCGGAAAGGAACCTGCCCGGTGAACTTCAGGCCCATCATGATCATCCGCGCCACCCAGAAGAAGATGATGTCAAAGCCGGTGACCAGCACATTGGTCGGATAGAATCGCTTGAGCTCGTCCGTGTCATGGGGCCAACCGAGCGTGGAAAACGGCCACAGACCGGACGAAAACCAGGTATCCAGCACATCCTCATCCTGATGAATGCGCGTGCTCCCGCAACCTTCACAACGTTCCGGCGTCTGGCGGGCCACGGTGACATGATCGCAGTCGTCGCAGTACCAGGCCGGTATCCTGTGCCCCCACCACAACTGGCGCGAGATGCACCAGTCCTGAATGTTGCGCATCCACTCGAAGTAGGTCTTTTCCCAGAACTTCGGCACAAAGCGGATGGCACCTGATTCCACCGCCTCGATGGCGGGTCGGGCCAGCGGCTCGATGCGCACATACCATTGATCGGTCAGATAGGGCTCAATCACCGCATGCGAACGATCGCCACGACCGACCATGTGCACATGCGGCTCGACCTTCTCGAGCAGGCCTTCCGCATCCAGGTCGGACACGATCCGCTCACGCGCCTCATAGCGATCAAGGCCGCGGTACTTCTGCGGAATGAATGGCTCATCGACAATGTGCGCGCGCGTGGTGAAGATGTTCAACAATGGCAAATCGTGGCGCAGACCGACCTCGTAGTCGTTGAAATCATGCGCCGGGGTGATTTTCACGCATCCCGTCCCGAACTCGGGATCGACATAGGCGTCGGCGATCACCGGAATCGTACGGCCCGTCAGGGGCAGAATCAGCTCGCGCCCGACGAGCGCGCGATAGCGCTCGTCATCCGGATGCACGGCAACCGCGGCATCGCCCAGCATCGTCTCCGGCCGGGTGGTGGCCACGATCACACTTTGCGTGGGATCATCGGCAAGAGGATAACGGATATGCCAGAAATGACCGCTCTCCTCCTCGTGTTGCACCTCGAGGTCGGATACCGCGGTTTCCAGCACTGGATCCCAGTTCACCAGACGTTTACCGCGATAGATCAGCCCTTCCTCGTAGAGCCGCACGAACACCTCGCGCACCGCCTCGGACAGGCCTTCATCCAGCGTGAAGCGCTCGCGGCTCCAGTCGCAGGACGCCCCCAACCGCTTGAGCTGGCGCACGATCGTGCCGCCGGACTCCTCCTTCCAGGCCCATACACGATCAAGGAAACGTTCGCGCCCCATTTCGCGCCGGCTCTTTCCTTCCTTGTCCAGCAAACGCTCGACCACCATCTGTGTCGCTATGCCCGCATGATCGGTTCCGGGCTGCCAGAGCACGGCCTTGCCTTTCATGCGCTGCCAGCGAATCAGGATGTCCTGGATCGTGAACGTGAAGGCATGCCCCATATGCAAGCTGCCGGTGACATTGGGCGGCGGAATCACGATGCAATAGCTTTCCTCGGCATCCGCAACCGGTTGGAAGGCATCCGAGGCCAACCATTGCTCACTGATGGCCGGCTCCACGGACTGGGGATCGTACACTTTGGCTAGCTCGTGCTGGCTCATGGCATCCTCGCCTCTTCTTGAAATGGGCGCCCATGCTACGTCTCGCTTATCCCCCGGCAACCACGAAGCGCATGACATGCAACCACCCTTCGCGATAGGCTTTCCCTCATGCACCCCAAAGCATCCCGCCTGGACAAACTGCGCGTCAGAGCCTATCGCATCGTGGAGGAAAGCGAGACGCTGCCGGCGCGTCTGTTCAACGGGTTCATCATCGGGCTGATTCTCGTCAACGTGGGCGCGATCGTGCTTGAATCGGTCGAGCCGGTCTACCAGGCGCATCCCACCCTGTTTTACGCGCTGGAAGTGTTTTCGGTGGCCGTGTTCACAATCGAATATCTGCTCCGCGTATGGGTATCGGTCGAAAACAGCAGCAAACCACCGTTGCGCGCGCGCATCCGATACATCTTCTCGTTCATGGCGCTCGTCGACCTGCTGGCCATCCTTCCCTTCTATCTATCCATGTTTGTCGGCATCGATACACGTCTGCTGCGTATCCTGCGTTTGCTGCGAATCTTCAAGCTCACCCGTCATTTCCAGGTGCTGGGCATCCTGATCGAGGTGCTGCGCATCGAAGGCCCCGCCCTGCTGGCCGCGGTGTTCATCATGCTCGTGCTGGCCTTGCTGGCGGCGGCGGGCATGTATGTGGTGGAACATGAGGCCCAGCCGGAGGCTTTTGCCAACATCCCCACCTCCATGTGGTGGGCCATCGTCACCCTGACCACGGTCGGCTATGGCGACATCGTCCCGGTCACCGCCGCCGGCAAGCTGCTGGCCATCGTGATCACCGTGCTCGGCGTCGGCATGGCCGCGCTGCCTGCCGGCATCATCGCCGCCGGCTTCACCCGCGAAATGCAGAAGCGGCGCGAAATCTACCAGACGCGGGTGCGCGAGGCGTTGGAGGACGGCTTCATCTCCGAAGAGGAGGCACGCCAACTCGAACGCATCCGCGAGCGTCTGGGCTTGAACATCGAAGATGCGCAGGCGCTGACCCGCGCCGAATTCAGCCTGCTGGCCGAACTGGAGGGTTCGCGCTGTCCCCATTGTGGAAAGCCCCTTTTTGCAACCAAGGACGATAACCAAATTTGACTTGTGCGCAGGCCATAATCCCGTAGGGTGACGCGCTTTACGGACAAGGAGATTCGAATGCAGATTGCAAACAACAAGGTGGTGTCCATCCACTATACGCTGAAAAACGATGCCGGAGAGGTTCTCGACTCATCCGAGGGGGAGGCGCCGCTGGCCTATCTTCATGGCGCGCGGAACATCATTCCTGGACTGGAGCGGGCGCTGGAAGGGAAAAAGGTGGGCGACACCCTGGAAACCACCATCGAGGCCGCGGACGCTTATGGCGAGATCAATCAGGACATGATCAAGGTCGTCCCGCTCAGTCTGTTTCAGGGCGTGGACAAGGTGGAGCCGGGCATGCAGTTCCAGGCGGAAACCCCCGACGGCACGCAGATCATCACCGTCGCGGCGGTCAATGGCGATCAAGTCACGATTGACGGCAACCATCCTTTGGCTGGCGAACGCCTGCATTTCACGGTTGAAGTCACGGACATCCGCGACGCGACCGAAGAGGAGCTGGCGCACGGGCATGTCCACGCCGAGGGCGGCTGCCACTAAGGCGCCCTAGCCCCCCCCGGACAAGACCCACGGCCATGGCGCATGCCATGGCCGTTTTTGTTGCCGCTCAGCGTTTGCGCCCCAAATAGGTCGGCTCCAGTCCCATGTGTCGATACGTGCGAAAACGCGCGCGTGCGGCTTGCTTGAGCCGCTCGTCCCATCCATCCACGAAATCGACAATATGTGCAAAGCCCGCGATGTCCGGCGGCACCTCGAGCCCTCCATTGATCAATACCGAGGGCGCATTGTCACGGCAAATCCTAGTCGCCAGCAAAATCGGCTGCACGGCATTGGCTTCCGCCTCCGACGAGGCCATGGCATGCGCCAGAAAGGACTCCGGATGAATGGTCCACAGGCGCTCATCCAGCGCACGCATAAACGCCTCATCCGGGCAATACACCAACACATGCGGATGCAGTCGCCCCCGACGCCACAGCAACCGCGCAATGCCTTCGACCCGATCGGGTTGAGCAAGCAATTCGAAATACACGCGCGCCTCAGCCATGCGCCAACCTTTGCTTCCAATACCGCGCCACGAGTAGCAAGGCACACACGGGCAGCAATAACGTCAGCGCGCCCGCGGTCATCGGTTGAATACGATAGCCAAGACCAAGCACCGCGGCCAAAATCAACACCAACATGCCATTCAAGCGCCATCCCCATGGATGGGTCTGCCAGGCCGATGGAATGCGCGCACCCAACCATCGCCAGAGCAAAACCATCATGCTCACCCCCAGCACAAGCCCCGCCAGCACATCGAATGGAAAATGCACCCCACCGTACACGCGCCCCATGGCGGCCAACAAAAACAGCGTTCCAAGCAACCAACCGCGCACATCCTTCCATCCCCAAAGCAATAATGCGGTGGCAAACATCACCCCATCCGAGGTGGCATGGCCGGAAGGAAACGAGTGCGCGCGCAGCACCTCGCCCAGCACATGAACATGATCGAGAACCGCCGGCGGCCTGGGCGCATCAAACAGCCGTTTCAAGCCCTGGGCAAGCAGGCCGGACACGATGAACGCCAACATGCCGACCACGCCCAACCGCCAGCGCCAGAGCATCAGCATGGCGCACAACAGGGCCACGACAAGGCCATCGCCAAGACCGCTGAGCACCCCGAACAGCGCATCGCCCCATGCGCTGGGATGCCCGTTCATCACCCGAAACCATTGCTCGTTGAGCGCCTGCATGGGCGCAAGACTACACGGCTGGCCCGTGCCGTCACTCGCGCCGCAACTGCTTGTAGAAATTGATCAAGCCGTTGGTCGAGGCGTCATGCCCGGAAACCGGCGCATCATCGGTCAATTCGGGAAGAATCTTGCGCGCCAGTTGCTTGCCCAGCTCCACACCCCACTGATCGAACGCGTTGATATTCCAGATCACGCTCTGCACGAAGATCTTGTGCTCGTACATCGCGATCAGACTGCCCAGCACACGCGGGGTGAGCTTGCGGAACATGATCGAATTGCTCGGTCGGTTGCCCGGGAACACCTTGTGTGGCAAGAGCTCCTCGATCCTCGCTTCGTCCAGGCCCTCGGCGCGCAATTCCTCGCGCACCTCCTGTGCCTGTTTGCCGCGCATCAGGGCCTCGCTTTGCGCAAAGAAGTTCGACAACAGCAAACGGTGATGCTCGCCAACCGGATTCTGACTCTCCACCGGCGCCAGGAAATCGCAAGGTACGAGTTTCGTCCCCTGATGGATCAACTGATAGAAGGCGTGCTGGCCATTGGTGCCCGGCTCGCCCCAGATGATCGGCCCGGTTGAATAATCCACAAGCTTGCCATCGCGGGTGACCCGCTTGCCATTGCTCTCCATGTCCCCTTGCTGGAAATAGGCCGGAAAACGATGCATGTATTGGTCATAAGGCAAAATCGCGTGCGAATCTGCGGCAAAGAAATTATTGTACCAAATGCCCAGCAGGGCGAGCACGACCGGCATGTTTTCGGCAAAGGGCGCATGGCGAAAATGTTCATCCATCGCATAAGCGCCGTCGAGCAGCTCCTCGAAGCGGTCCATGCCGATATACAGGGCGATCGACAACCCGACTGCACTCCACAGCGAATAGCGGCCACCCACCCAATCCCAAAATTCGAACATATTGGTCGCATCGATGCCGAACGCGCTCACCGCCTCGGCATTGGTGGATACGGCCACGAAATGCCTGGCGATCGCCTCCCGGGTACCGCCCCGGGTGAGGAACCAGTCGCGCGCCGTCCGCGCATTGGCCAGCGTCTCCTGGGTGGTGAACGTCTTGGACACCACCACGAACAATGTGCTCTCACGGTGCAGCTTTTTGAGCGTCTCCACGATATGGGTGCCATCGACATTGGATACGAAATGCACCCGTAGCGCGTCGCTGCCGTAAGGCCTGAGCGCCTCGGTGACCATCACCGGCCCAAGATCGGAACCGCCGATCCCGATATTCACGACATCGGTGATCCGCTTGCCAGTCGAGCCACGCCATTCGCCATTGCGCACCCGCTCCGTAAAGGCGCGCATCTGAGAAAGCACGCGCCGCACATCGGGCATCACGTCCCTTCCATCGACGAATACCGGGCGGTCCGAACGATTGCGCAAGGCCGTATGCAACACCGCGCGCTGTTCGGTGTTGTTGATCTTCTCGCCATTGAACATGCGCTCGATCCAGCCTCGCAAGTCCTGCTGCTCGGCCAGCCGCACCAAAAGGCGAATCGTTTCCTCGGTAATGATGTTCTTGGAATAATCCAGCAGAATATCGTCCAGCCGCAACGAAAAGCGCGCAAAACGCTGCTCATCCTCGGCGAACAAATCGCGCATATGCACCTGTCGCATGCGCGCGGCATGCCGCTCAAGCTTTTGCCATGCTTCGGAACAGATCAGCTCGGACACCGCACCCTCCCATGATCCTTGCCAACGCATGTGATGTTGCCTTGGGACCATGCGCTTGTCGACCCTCAATCCCCGGTTCAGACGCCCGCCGCGCGATGCTATACTGTCGGCCTCGAGGAGGGCCCATGCGCAATATCGTCTTCATGGCTTCCGAAGCCGCGCCGTTGGCCAAAACGGGCGGATTGGCGGACGTGACCGGCTCATTGCCGAAGGCGCTAACCCAGCTTGGGTACCATATCACGGTCATCCTTCCCCTGTATCGACGGGAACTCGCCAAAACCGATTATCGACCCACCCCCACCAGCATGCGGATTGAAATGTGGGCCGATGGTCGCAAATGGCTCTGCCCGATCCATGAAATCGACATTGCCGGGCTTCGCTACCTGTTGGTCGAACAGGATGCGCTGTTCGATCGCGACGGCCTCTACGGACCAGCAGGCGGCGCCTATGCGGACAATCTGCTGCGCTTTTTGCTGTTCGACCGTGTCGCGCTGGAAGTCGCGGCCCGGCTGGGTCCTGACATCGACATCATCCATTGTCATGACTGGCAGACCGGCCTGGTACCGGTGCTGTTGCGTACTCAGTATCTGCATCTAAAGCCCATTGCCCGGGCGAAAACCGTGTTCACGATCCATAACCTGGCCTACCAGGGCATCTTTTCACCCGACTGGCTGCATCGCCTGGGCCTGCCCAGCCACCATTTCCATCCCGAAGGCTTCGAGTTCCACGGTCAGATCAATTGCATGAAAGCGGGCATCATGGAGGCCGATGCGATCACCACGGTGAGCCCGAGCTATGCGCAAGAGATCATGACCCCCGAATACGGCTGTCAACTTGAAGGCTTCTTGGCCAATCACGCCGGTCGGTTGCGCGGAATCGTCAACGGCATCGATACCCGTCATTGGGATCCTGCGCATGATGAACATATCGCCGCGCCATTCCGTGTTGGCGACGTGGCCGGCAAGAAGATTTGCAAACAGCAATTACAACGCCAGTGCGGGCTGGATCAGGAAGCGGACACCCCCTTGCTGACCCTGATTTCCCGCCTTGCCGAGCAGAAGGGCATCGATCTCATGCTTGCCAATATCGAGCGCTGGATCGAACAGGGATACCAGTTGGCCATTCTGGGTTCCGGCGACCCCGCCCTGGAACAGGCATTGCACGAGTTCAGCAACCGATATCCGCAACGCATGTATTTCTGGCAGGGGTTCAACGAGTCACTGGCGCGGCGCATGTACGCCGGCGGAGACATCTTTTTGATGCCCTCCCGCTTCGAGCCCTGCGGCCTGGGTCAATTGATGGCCATGCGCTACGGCAATGTGCCCGTCGTGCGCGCCACCGGCGGCCTCAAGGATACGGTCATCGACTATTTTGCCGACAAACGCCACGCAACAGGGGTGCATTTCCGCGAAGCCAGCGCGGAGGCTCTCGACGCGGCGGTCACCGTGGCGGTCGCACTCTACCGCCGCCCTGCCGTATGGCGAAGAATACGCAACAACGCCCTACGCCGCGACTCGTCCTGGCAGGCATCGGCCAGACACTACGATGCGCTGTATCGCGCGCTCACGCATGACGACTGAAGCGGTCCTGGCCGTCGACATCGGCGGCACCAACGTGCGCCTGGCGCTCGTGGACGCGACCGGAAACCTCCTCGCCGATTGGCGCGCCACCCTGCATCTATCCCACGTGCAAAGCGAAACAACGATGATCGACACGATCGCGGAATTGCTCCGCCCCACCTTGCGCAAGCATCCGGTTCGCGCCATCGGCATTGGGTTTCCCGGCTTCTTCGACACTTCCCGCGGTCTGCTCATCGCCTCGCCCAACCTGCCGTATATCCACAACCTTCCCCTCGCCAAGTTGCTCACCACCGCGCTAAGCGTACCGGTCACGCTACAAAACGACGCCTTGTGCGCAGCACTTGGTGAATTTCATTTCGGGGAGGGTCGAGATGCCAGCAATTTGTTGCACATCACGCTGGGCACCGGCGTTGGCGGCGGCTTGATCCTCAATGGCCAACCCTGGACGGGAGAGTCCGGCATGGCCATGGAATTCGGACATACGCGCGTGCATCCCGAACCGACCGCGCGTTGGTGCGGTTGCGGCAATCAGGGATGCCTGGAGGCCTATGCCTCCGCCACCGCCATCACCCGCATGTACGCGGATATCACCGGCGAGCGGCTTGATGCGAAACAAGTGCAACAACGCGCGCGAGAAGGCGACAGCCTGGCGCATGCCCTCTGGACACAAGCCGGCTCCAGCCTCGGCGCCGCCATCGCGCAATGCGTCGTGCTGCTGGACATCCACCGCATCACCATCAGCGGCGGTCTACTCGGCGCCTGGGATTTGTTTTATCCCGCGCTGCACAACACGCTGGAGCGCGTGGTCATTTCCGCCCAACGGGAACGGGTCTCGGTCCGCGCGTCCCGCCTCAACGATCGGGCGGGATTGCTTGGCGCGGCGATACTGGCCAGGCTATCGCTATAGCAGAAACACCGTCGCCAAACCGAGAAAGCTGAGAAAGCCAACCACATCGGTGACGGTGGTCAAAATTGTGCCCGAGGCAAGCGCCGGATCAATGTTCAAACGCTGCAGGGTCAGTGGAATCACGGCGCCGGCAAGCCCCGCCGCGAACAGGTTGATCAACATCGCCGCGGCTATCACCAGCCCCAGACGCACACCGACCTCGGGAAACCAAAAGGTCGCCACCACGCCCATGACAAGCGCGAACACCATGCCGGACACGACACCCACCAAAACCTCCTTGGCCAGAGCACGGCGCGCGTTGTCAAAGGTCACCCGCCCGAGCGCGATGCCGCGCACGATCACCGTCAGCGTCTGGGTGCCGGCGATGCCGCCCATACTGGCCACGATCGGCATCAAGACCGCCAACGCCACAATCCGGGCAATCGTCTGCTCGAACTGGGCAATGACCAGCGAGGCGGCAATCGCGGTTCCGAGGTTGACCAGCAACCAGACCCCACGCCGCTTAGCGGTGGTCAGGACAGGCTCGGACAGGTCATCCTCGTCGGACAACGCGGCCAGGCGATACATGTCCTCCGTGGCCTCTTCGTGAATCACGTCGATCACGTCATCGGCGGTAATACGCCCGACCAGCACGCCACGTTCATCGACAACCGGCAGGGCCAACACATCGTATTTCTCGAAAATCTTGGCCACCTCTTCCTGATCCTGACCCGCCAAGGCTCGCGGGAAGTCTCGATTCTGAATCTCGCTTACCCGCTGCTCCGGCTCGCTGAGCAACAGCTTGTGCAGGGGAAGCACGCCCGTTAAGCGGTCGTCATCATCCACCACGTAGATGTAGTTCAGGTTCTCGATGTCGCGTCCCCACCGACGCAACACCTTGAGCACCGTATCCACCGTCCAATCGTCGCGCACCTTGAACAGCTCGGCCTGCATCAGGCCACCGGCGGACTCCTCGTCATGCGCAAGCAACGGCGCCAGCTCCCGCCGTTCGTCCGGCTCAAGGCGGCCGATCACCACCTCCGCCACCGGCTTGTCCACCGCCTGCAACAAGTCCGCCGCATCGTCCGAGTCGAGGTGCTCGACGATATCCTCGATGTCGCTGGGCTGCAGACCGGCCAACAGGTCTTCCCGCATGCCTTCGGGAAGCTGAAGCAGCACATCGCCAATCCGTTGCTCCTCCACGCACTGGAGTAGCAGCCTGCGTTGCGCGTCATCGCGGCAGTCGATCACCAAGGCCGCGATTTCCGATTCATGCATCGCGGCAAAACGCTGTCGCAAGTGTTCGGGGGCCGCAGTGGCAAGCTGCAGCGCTTCGTCAAGGCTCAGGGCACGTGTCTTGCTCGAATCTCGCATCTGACTCACACCTCTGCTCCTTGGATTGTCGATGAGACAAAGCCGGCGATGATACAGCAATACGCCCGCAAATGAACCCGCAAAGCCATACCCAAGATGGTGTTGCGATGTGTTTTGTGCAGCATTGCCCGCCATGAACGCATCGACCCAAGGCAAAGCGACGGAAGCGCCGGGCCTGTCCTGGCGACTGAGCCAACTCGCCGATGACGACCGGCTGCATGTGTGGATTGCGCCGGATGTGCGCAGCTATCGCCAGCTTGCCGAAGAACTCGCCTTTTTCCTGCAACGCATGCGCGACCGCCTGTGGCTGTTCCCGGCTTGGGAAATTCTGCCCTATGATCGCGTCGCTCCACATCACACCATCGTCGGCCAGCGTTTCCTGACCTTGAACCGACTATTGAACACGGCCAGGCCGAAAGGCGTGCTGCTCACCGCCCTGCCGGCCTGGCTGCAGCGCATCGCGCCCAAAAACATCGTGGCGGCCCATGTATGGCAACTGAAACAAGGCACCCGCGTGGACATCGAAGCCTTGCGCGGACGCCTGATCGAAGCGGGCATGATGGCCACGGACCGCGTGCTGGCCCCCGGCGAATTCGCCATCCGGGGCGGCCTGATCGACCTCTGGCCAGCGTCGGAAACCATGCCGCTGCGGCTGGATATGTTCGATGACGAAATCGAAAGCATTCGCCGCTTCGATCCGGAAACGCAACGCTCCGGCGAGCGGATTCCTTCGTTCCAGGCCGTGCCCGCACGCGAGGTAATTCTCGACGAGACCGGACGCGCCACCTTTCGCGCCGCCTTCCGGCAACGCTTCCCGCACCTGCGCAAGCATCCGATGTTGCTCTCCGCCGAGGCGGGACGCCCCCACCCCGGCATCGAATCCCTGCTGCCCCTGGTCTACGGCAAGACGTCGCGCCTGCAGGATTATCTGCCGGCGGATGCCAGCATCCTCGCCCCCGACACGATCGACGCCTTGCGCGAACAGTTTGCCGGCCAGGTGCGCGAACAGTTCTCGCTCATTTCCTCCCGCTCCGATCCCGTGATCAGTCCGCAGGAGCTGTATGCCACCGAAACCCCGATCCATGCCGCAACCCTCGGCACGCAAGATCTCCGTCCCGCCCCGGCGATCGACCCCGCGCAGCCCCATCCCCTTGGCGCGCTGCAGCAAAAACTCGCCCAACACTTGCGCGACGGCTGGCATATCTGCTTGGTGGCGCATGGTCCAGGGCAACAAGAGCGCATGATCGAGGCGCTGGAGACGCTGAGCGGCGAGATCCCACGCTGTTCGGACCTGCATGAGGCCAGCGCGCATCCCTTGGCCAGTTGCATTGGCGCGCTGGATGCGGGCTTCATGGTGCCCTCCAGCCGGCTGATCGTGCTGACCGGTCGCGAGCTTCTTGGGCAGCGTCTGCCGCGCAAACGACGAGGCTCCCACCTGCCACGCGCGGATGTCTTCTCCACGCTGGCGGAACTGGAGTGCGGACGCCATGTGGTGCATGAAGACCATGGCGTGGGCCGCTATCTGGGTCTGGAAACCATTACCGATGGCGAACATGCGGCGGACTTCATCAAAATCGAGTACGCGGACGGGGCGCATGTGTTCGTGCCGGTGGAGGAACTGGGGCGACTCCATCGCTACACCGGCGACGAAGCGCCCAAACTCGACCGGCTTGGCTCGGACAAGTGGAAACGCACGCGGGAACGGGCGCGGCGGGACCTCTTGGCCATGGCGCATGAGCTGATCGACATCGAGGCGGCCCGCAGCCAGGTCCGTCGCCCCCCCTATCTGCCGGACACACGCATTCATGCCGCCCTTGAGGAATTCTCCGCCCGCTTCCCATTCGAGGAAACCGAAGACCAGGCGGCGGCGATCGACGCCATCATCGCCGACCTCAGTCGAGACAAGCCCATGGATCGCGTCATCTGCGGCGATGTCGGCTTTGGCAAAACCGAAGTCGCGATGCGCGCGGCGTTCGTCGTAGCCTCCGCCGGCAAGCAGGTTGCCGTCCTCGCCCCCACCACGGTGCTGGCCAACCAGCATTACAACTCGTTCGTCGAGCGCTTTTCCGGCTGCGGTTTCAATATCGCGTTGATTTCGCGCCTGCAGGGCAAGAAGGAAAGCGCGCGCATTGCGCAAGAACTGCGCAGCGGTGTCATTCGTATCGTGATCGGCACCCATCGTCTGTTGTCCGACCAGTTCTCGTTCGCCGACTTAGGGCTGGTCATCATCGATGAGGAGCAACGGTTCGGCGTGCGCCACAAGCAAAAGCTCAAGGCCTTTCACGCAAGTGTCGATCTGTTGACGCTGACCGCCACCCCCATCCCCCGCACCTTGCACCAAACCCTGGCGGGACTGCGGGACGTGTCGATCATCAGCACCCCGCCGGCCGAGCGCGAGGCCATCCGCACCATTGTGGCCACCTTCGATCCGCAACTGGCCAACGAAGCCATCCGCCGCGAGCTGTATCGCGGTGGCCAAGTGTATTATCTGCACAACCATGTGCGCAGCATCGAGCGCATCGCGAAACGGCTCAGAGAGGACATTCCGGAAGCGGAAATCGGCATCGCGCACGGCCAAATGACCCCTGCCGAACTGGACCGGCAAATGATGGCCTTTTACGAGGGGCGGCTGCATATCCTGGTTTGCACGACCATCATCGAGTCCGGCCTCGATGTACCCAACGCGAACACGTTGATCGTCGAACGCGCCGACCTGTTGGGACTGGCACAGCTGCATCAAATTCGCGGTCGCGTGGGACGCAGTCACCGGCAGGCCTTTGCCTACCTGTTCACACCCGACCCGCGGGCGATGACGTCGGACGCGCGCGAGCGTCTGCAGGCCATTGCGGAGCATTGCGAACTGGGCGCAGGCTTCCTGTTGGCTCGGCAGGACATGGAAATACGCGGCGCGGGCAATCTATTGGGCGCGGAACAAAGCGGAAAAATCGAGGAGATCGGCCTCGATTTGTACATGGAGATGCTCAACGATGCGGTGCGCGAGGCGCGCGGCGAACGCAAACCCACGCAATACAAGTGCGAACTGGCCCTGGGGATCAATGCCATCCTGCCGGCGGATTACATTCCCCAGCAAGGTGAACGCCTGTCCCTGTATCGTCGCATCGCGCGTGCGATGGATGATGCGCAAATCACCATGCTGTTCGAGGAAATGACCGACCGCTTCGGACGCATGCCCGAGGAGGCCTTGCTATGTCTGGAAAGCGCACGCGTGCGCTGGCGCTGTCAGCAACTGGCCATCCCCGCGATCAAGCGCACCGGTCTTGGATTGCGTATTCAGTTCACGGCGGACTCCCCTATTGAGCCAGCCGCGATGCTGGCCCGGGTGCAGGCGGAACCGCAGCGCTTTCGGCTGACACCGGATGGGCAATTGACCTTGCTTGATCCGGGCGCATCCGCTCGGGCCATGCTGAAAAACTGCATTGCCTTCCTGGATACATTGCTTGAGGATGCCCGGCCATGAACGATACCCGCCCCCGCCTGCATCTGCCCGGCTTGCTGTTCATGGACATGGACTCCACCCTGATCCAATGCGAGTGCATTGACGAGATCGCCGATTTTCTCGGTATCAAGCCGCAAATCGCAGCCATCACCGAACGTGCGATGCGCGGCGAGCTCGATTTCGCGGCCTCGTTGACCGAACGGGTGCAGTTGCTCGCGGGCCTTCCCGCCGAGGTGCTCGAACGCGTGTACCGGGAACGGATTCGTCTTACCCCTGGCGCCCAAACGTTGATCGACACCCTGAAACGCCATGGCTGGCGCGTAGGCCTTGTTTCCGGCGGTTTCACCTACTTCACCGATCGCCTGCAACAGCGCTTGGGTCTCGATTTCGTACGCGCCAATGTGTTGGAGATTCGCCAGGGAAAACTGACCGGCAAGGTGCTCGGCGACATTGTGGATGCAAAGACGAAACGGCGTTGCCTGATCGAACAGGCTGCGATTCATAATATTCCCATGCGGCAGACGGTAGCCATTGGCGATGGCGCCAACGATCTGCCGATGATCTTGAGTGCCGGCATGGGGATTGCCTTCCATGCCAAGCCCGCGGTGGTCGCTCAGGCGCCCTATGCGATCCAGGAGGGCGGCCTGGATCGGGTGCTTGAGCTGCTCGCGGCGCCTTGAATTTTTCGTATCCGCTTCCCATGATCCGGTCATGAGCCAGTTTGCCGATGCGCTGCATCAACGAACCCTGGCGCTGGCCGCCATGCTGCAGGCGGCACGCATGGTAGACCGTCTGGCCCGGAAAGGGACGTGTGACGCTGAAGATTTCGCGATCTTCGTCAAAGCCATCTTCGCCCCGGCCGAGCAAAGGGTGGAGCGCGTTTACGGCGACGCGCGCCACTTGCGCGTCGGCTTGCGCCTGTTGCATGACCTGCTCGCCGGCCAGCAGCTGGAGCGGGGTCAGGATATCCTGCGCATGAGCGCCACCTTGATGACGCTGGAAAAACGGCTAAGCCGAAACGCGAACATGTTGGGAAAACTTGCCGACGGACTGGCACGCATTCGCCGGCAGGCTGAATACTTCCACGACACCACCCATGAGACGGTCATCGCCAACCTGGCCGATCTGTATGGGGAAACGCTGAGCACCATGAAACCCCGAGTCATCGTGCACGGCAAACAGGTTTATCTTCGTCAAAGTGAGCATACCCGCCGGATTCGCACGCTGTTGTTGTCCGCCATCCGCGCGGCCCATCTTTGGCGCAAACATGGCGGCAGCCATTTCACACTACTGTTGCGCCGCCGCGCATTGTTGCGCGCCGCTGACGCGCTGCTGGCGCTAACCGCCGACGATCAGTCGTCCTCGCCGTAAAACAGCGCGGGATAGATATACCAAAGCAACTGCCAAACGTCCTTGCTCCGCTCAAGGCACAGCACGCCACCCGGTCGCATGCGCACCGGATCATGCGCGTCATTGCCACAGAGCAACAAGCCCAGCAAACGCTGAAGAAACGGAAGATGACCCACCAGCATGACATCTTCCCGCATGTCTTGCAGTCGCGCTCGCCAAGGGTGCGGATCATCCTTGGGGGCAAGCCCTGGAACCGCGCATACATGCGCCACCCCCCAGGCCTCGGCGAACATGCGCGCAGTCTGCTCGGCACGCAGCTTGCCGCTATGCATGATGCGCACGGGCCGCGGCTTTTCGAACAGACTCAAAAAACCGGCACATCGGGTCACATCCTCGCGCCCTTGCGCGGACAAGGGGCGCGTGGGATCCTGTTCCCTGGCCATCGCAAGTCCATGCTGCGCAAGGTAAATCCGCATCCGTCCACTCCCTTGCTGAACTTGGCTACAGATTAGTTCAGAATCGCCCCCCATGCAAAAGGAGCTCCGATGATCCACATAAAGACGCGCGAAGAAATAGAGGCCATGCGCCCGGCGTGCCGCCACGCGGCCAACACCCTGGTGATGATCGAACCCTACATCAAACCGGGCATCACCACCGATGAAATCAACGATCTCGTGCACGAGTACACGATCCGTCATGGTGCCATACCCGCGCCGCTGAATTATCACGGCTTTCCAAAATCGGTGTGCACCTCGGTCAACCATGTCGTCTGCCATGGCATCCCCGGAGACAAGAAGCTGCGCGACGGCGACATCATCAACGTCGATGTCACCAGCATCATCGACGGCTGGCACGGGGACACGAGCAAAACCTTCTATGTCGGCACCCCGAAGGTGCGCGCGCGCAAGGTGGTGGAAGTCGCGCGGCGGGCATTGGAGATCGGCATCGAGCAAGTGCGCCCGGGTGCCCGCCTGGGCGATATCGGGCATGCGATCCAGCAATATGTGGAAGGTGAGCGTTGTTCGGTTGTACGCGAATACTGCGGCCATGGCATTGGCCGCGCCTTCCACGAAGAGCCGCAGGTGCTGCACTTTGGCAAACCCGGCACCGGTGTGGAACTCAAGGAAGGCATGGTGTTCACCATTGAGCCGATGGTGAACCTGGGCAAGCCCGGCGTGAAAGTGCTACGCGACGGATGGACCGTGGTGACCCGCGACAAGTCGCTATCCGCGCAGTTCGAGCATACGGTGGCGGTCACCGCCGATGGTTGCGAGATACTGACCCTGCCCGATTAATCCTCCGCCTGCCGCGATCTCGCCTGCTTGCGCGCGCGAATGCGCGCCTTTTTCTCATCTACGGCATGCGCGCTGCGCGGCTTGCGCGGCAAGGGCCGGTAGATCTCCACCCGGTCGCCCTCCTCGAGCACCTGCGACGGTTTGACCAACTTGGCATAGATGCCGAGCTTGTTCACGTTCAGATCGATCTCCGGATGCTTGTCGAGGAACCCGCTGATGCGCAACAGCTCCTCCACCGTCGTCCCTTCCGGTACGTCGAACGTCTCCACATACTGCCGCATCGGCAACGCGTACACGATGGAGACATTCATGGCCACTCCCCGGCAAGCTCAAGCGCGCGCCGTTCGAAGGCATGCACCATGCTGCGGCAAGCGGTGGCGAACAATGGACTGGCCACCAGATCAAGCATCGAACTACGGAACTCGAACTCGATCGAAAAGTGCACCCGACAACCCTGCGCATCGGCAGAAGCCGGCTCGAACGTCCAGACACTCTCCAGAAAATTGAAGGGGCCTTCGAGCAGACGAATCTCGACGATCTTACCCGGCACAAAACGATCAATCGTGCGAAACCGGAACTGCCGCCCGCCGAGCTCCGCCGCCAGCTCGGCGGTCAATTCCCCCTCCTTGCGGGTCAGCACACGCGCATCCGCCACCCACGGCAGGAACGCCGGATAGGCGTCAATATCCATCACGATATCGAACATGCGTTCGGGCGAAACCGCCAGCTCACGCGTTTCCTCGAAACAGCGCATCAGCCTTTCCTGTCTCCCTGCACATAGGGATTATGGCCGGCCGTGAAAATCAGCCGGATCGGCACGCCCGGCAATCCGAAGGCGCGCCGGAAGGATTGTTCGAGATAACGCCGATAACTCTCGCGGATGGCCTTAGGGCGATTGCAAAACAGCTTCAGAGTCGGCGGCGAGGTGGCAATTTGCGATGCATACTTCAAACGCACCACCGCACCATCCTGGCTTGGCGGATGCTGGGCCGCCTGCGCATCCTGCAACCATCGATTCAATGGCCCGGTGGCCACCTGAAAGCGGTTGCGCTCGGCTGCGCGAACCGCCTCGCTGAGCAGACGACGCACACCCCGTCCCTGCTTCGCGGCAATACGAAAAACCGGAATGTCCGACATTCCCCGCATGCGAAAAGCGAGACGATCGAGCACATGGGCCAACGCTTCCCGGTCGAGTAGATCGAGCTTGTTGATCGCCACCAACAGAGCGCAGCCCTCCTCTAGCGCCAACTGCATCAGTCGCATATCCTGCTCCGTCACGCCTTCAACACCATCCACCAGCATCACCGCGACATCCGCGCGCCGGAATGCCTGTACCGCCTTCACACGGGCAACAAACTCGATCACATCCCGAATGCGTCCCTGCTTGCGCTGGCCCGCGGTATCCACCAGCCGGATCACCCCATCGCCATACGGCAAGATGCTGTCGATCGCATCGCGGGTGGTGCCGGCCAATGGGCTGACCACCATCCGGTCTTTGCCAAGCCAGGCATTGATCAGCGTCGACTTCCCCACGTTGGGCCTGCCAATCACCGTGATGCTGGCCAACGGCTGCTCCTCGTCAGCGTCCCTCATCGGCACTGCCGCCGGCAGCGCATCCGCCAGCCGCGCCCGGAACGCGCGCATCCCTTGGCCATGCATGGCCGACACCGGCAAGGGATCCCCCAAGCCAAGCGGATAGAAGTCGTACGCCACATCCTCGCGCTCCGCCTTGTTCACAACCAGCATCACGGGCACGCCCTGACGGCGCAGCTTGTCGGCAATCAAACGGTCGACCTCGGTCAATCCGATTTGGCCGTCGACCACGAACAATACCAGATCGGCAACCGCCAGTGCCGCTTCCACCTGCGCATCGATGGCGGACTGCATACCGTGATGGGCCGTCTCCCCGATCCCCCCGGTATCCACCAACATCATCAGTCGATCCTCAATGCGGCAACGAGCCTCAAGCCGATCTACGGTCACCCCGGGGCGATCCCCGACAATCGCCTTGCGTTGCCCCACCAAGCGATTGAACAGGGTCGACTTGCCCACATTGGGACGACCCACAATGGCCACCACCGGAAGGTTATGCCGCGTGTCTTGCTCCATCAGGAAACTCCGCAGCTAGCGTAGATAATACAGCACGCCGAGGTCGGTCCGCACCAGCACACCATCGTTCATAGGCACCGGCGCGCGGTCGATCCGGCCAGGCAAACGGATACTGGCCACAACGCGTCCCAGGCCATCCAGCCGAAAAACCCGCCCCTTGGCATCCGCCAGCCACAACCGCTTGCCCGCCCCCACCGCAGGCCCCACCAGTTCGCTATCCGAAATCACCTTCTTCCACAGGCTCTGGCCACTGCTCGCATCCAACGCATAAACAGCACCATGGCTGTCGCAGGCATACAACGTGTTGTCCATCAGCACTGGCGTGCTCTTGATCGAAATGGCCCGCTGATGAACGATGCTGCCATCGCGGGGCGAGAGAAACAGCAGATCGCCCTGATAAATGGGAACCGCCAACAGAAACGGCTCCTGAAACGAGCTGGGCGCGGCGACGAACACGGGATCCGCCAATGGCACCCGGATTTCACTGAGCACGGCGGCATTGTTGTCCAGCACCAGCTGCCGCTTCCAAATCATGTCCCCGCTATCCAGACGCAGCGCCACCGCATCGCCATTATTGAACACGGCATAGACATACTCACCCGCAATCACCGGCGACGATCCCGCGCGCATGGCCAATCCGCCCAGCGCGCCGGTATAGCTCCAACGTTTGTTGCCGGCGCGATCGAAACGATAAAGGCGATTGTCCGCCGTCTGCACCAGGAAACCATCCGCGGTGGGAACCGGATGCCCCTGCATCAGCGAGGAAAGCTGCCGTTGCCACGCAATGCGCATCGTGTCGACGTCCAGGGCATAAATGTAGCCTTCCACATCCCCGATGATCACCAGGCCATTATCCAGTTGCAGCGCTCCCGCCTCGCTGGGCCCATGCAACGCAAGGCGCGCCAGTTCCTTCCCATGCGTATCGTAGAAACGCACACGGCTATCCATTGCTCCGATCACGATGCGCGGCCCGTGTGCCGAGCGCGCCACCAGCGGCACACTGAACCCGGCGGGTGCTGCTGGCCGGCGTTGATCGACATCCACCCGCCAATCGATCCGAATCACTTGCCTCAGCGTCGGCGTGTCGGATGCAGTCGCTTGCGCATCATCATGCCACCAGTGGCGCAACGTGGAACACGCATTCAGCGTCAGCAACATTGCCATGGCGATGCAGATGGAGCCGCGGTGCATCAAGACTTCCGACCCTCACCCGCCAATAAACGCTCGATCTCGCGCTTGAGTTCGTTGTCATAGGATTCGGCCGCCTGCGCCTTTTGCAGATGCTCGCTACGCTCCTTGACATCCTCGGCCAGCAGCGCCAACAGATAGTGGCGACGCTGTTCGTAGGCCTTGCCCATCCGTTCCTGCAGCAGCGCGCGGGCATCATTCTTTCGCCCATGCAGGCGATACCAGTCGGCCAGGTCAAGGCGCGCCTGCCAGCGCCACATATCCATACTCTTGTCATGGGCGATCACGGCCTGCAAATGCTGCTCAAGGTGCGCATCATCGAGGGCGGCAAGCTGCATCTGCGCCATCGCCGCCTGGGGCGAGGAGGGAAACGCCTCGACCAGCTTGCGCAGCATGTCCTGCCGTTTCGTCGAATCCCGCTGCTGCAAAGCTTGCGTGTACATCAGCGACGCCGCCGCAGCACGCTCCCTGGCCTGCTGCTGCCAGTAACCCCCGGCCACCAGCGCCAATGCCAGCACCACGCCTCCGATCAGCAGGCGCTGGCGATGTTGTTCGATCCAGGCCGCGATTTGCGCGCTGCGCATGTCCCGCTTGAGTTCCTCCAGCTCGCTCGCGGACATCTCATTGGGCGTAAGATTCGGAGATGCTTGTTCGTGTTTCTTCATCGTGTTCCTTCCATGTCAGGCTGCGTGCAGGATAGGAGGAGCCTGCCGGCTGTCAATCACCGACACGCGCCTCCCTGCGCTCCATGATGATCGACAACACGCTTTGCACCAATGCGGCCAGCGGAATCGCGACAATCACGCCAAGCACACCGAACCAGTTTCCGAACACTAGAACCGCAACAATGATCGCGATGGGATGCAGATTCACCATTTCGGAAAACAGCCATGGTACAATCAGGTTGGCGTCAATGGTCTGAATCACCGTATAGCCGGCCAGGCCATAGAATAGAGCGTCGCTCCAGCCCCATTGAAGCATGGACAGCAACACCACCGGAATTGTCACCACCGCCGCCCCCACAAACGGCACCCATACGGACACGCCGGTCAGCACCGCCAACAGCAGCGCGTAGGGGTGACGCAACCACGCATAGCAAATCCACATCGCAAGCGCAACGATCACCGCCTCCCAAAACTTGCCACGAATATAATTGCCAATCTGCGCATCGAGCTCGTGCCATACGCGATCGAGCAAGGTCCGCTGACGCGGCAGGAACTGCTGACTCCAGGCGAGAATGCGCGCCTTGTCCTTGAGCAGAAAGAAAACCAACACGGGGACCAGCACCGCATACACCAGCAGACTGATCGCGCCGGGAATCGAGGAAATCGACAGAGAAAGCAGCGCCGCGCCCCATTCCTGCAACTTGCCCACCATGGCGGACATCGCATCCTGCAGGTAGTGCGCCGGCAACCATTCAGCGTACCGACTCTGCACCTGATGCACCGTATCCCGGACGGCCTGCACATAATGCGGGGTGTTGGCGACCAGTTGCCCGACCTGCTCCACCAACAGTGGAACCACCGCCAACAAGGCGAACACACAGGCCAGCAGGGCAAGCAGCATGGTCAGCGCAACGGCGAGCAGATGCGGCACGCCACACCGCTCGAACATGCCCACCACGCCATCGAGCACATAGGCCAGCGCAATCGCCAGCAACAAAGGCGCGAGCATCCCCCCGAACAGCAACAAGAGCAGAAAAATACCGAGCAGGGACAGCAAGAGCATCACCAACTCGGCGTCCCTGGCCTGATGGTCTTTCAGCCAGCCTAGGAGGCTCCGCATCGCGTCCTCATACCCCCCAGGGCCACCAGCACCGCCATCGCCAGCGAGGCAAGCAGATGCAACATCGCGCTGATCCCGTGCCAGAGCGCAAATTGTTTGTGCAGCGCCCCTTCCTTCGGCAGCGCATCGATCCCGTCCGGCGCCATCGCCTTGAGCGACTGGATCTCCGGCGCAACCACAAACTCGTTCAAAGCCACAAGCACCAATGCAACGATCAGCAACAGCCAACTAAGGCGTCCCGCGCCGCCGCGCAACCAGAACAAGAGCACCGCCACCCCCAGCAGCATGACCCCGATATTGGCGACGTGAAAAACATGCCCGGCAAGCATGCCCGCCAGCATGCGGTTCCCCGCATGGGCAAACAACTGTGGCGCAACCACATAGCCGGAGACGACCAACAGCCCGAACATCAATGCCAGACTGAGGCGTACCGCACCGGCGCGCAGACAATCAGCGCGCAATGCCATCAGATGTACTCGATGGACTGGATTTCATACTCGCGCTCGCCATTCGGCGCCTGCACCACCGCGACATCCCCTTCTTCCTTGCCAATCAGCGCGCGCGCGATCGGTGAGGTAATCGAAACCTTGCCGGCGTCGATGTCGGCCTCGTCGACACCGACAATCTGGTAGCGAACCTCGGTGCCGCTATCCAAATCGATCAAGGTCACCGTGGCGCCAAACACGACCCGATCCACATCGATCGTGGCCGGGTCGATGATATGCGCACGCGCAAGCTTGTCTTCCAGTTCCTTGATGCGCCCCTCGTTCAGGCTTTGCTCTTCCTTGGCCGCATGGTATTCGGCGTTCTCGGACAAATCGCCATGCGCACGCGCCTCCTCGATCGCCGCAATGATGCGGCGACGCTTCTCACCCTTCAGATACTCCAATTCACGCCGCAGGGCTTCCGCGCCCTGTTTGGTCATCGGTATGCGTTCCATTTATTGATTCCCCTGATGATAGTATTGGATGCTGGCCACTTCGACCGCGTCACTGGCGCGCAAAATCGCATTTGCGGCCGCAATTCCGCCGGCCATGGTCGTGAAATAGGCAATCCCGCGATCGAGTGCGGCCTGGCGAATGGATTTGGAATCGGCGATGGCCTTGGCCCCTTCCGTGGTATTGACCACAAAGTCGACATCGCCTGACAACAGGCGATCGACGATATGCGGACGCACGCCCTCATTCACCTTGGCCACCGCCTCGGCTTCAATGCCCGCCGCCTTCAATGCGGCATGGGTGCCCCCCGTGGCCAAAATCTCGAATCCCGCCTCGCGCAAACGCCTCGCCAAACGGACCGCAGCCGGCTTGTCGGCATCGCGCACCGAGACAAACGCTCTGCCGGCGACCGGCAGCAGTTGCCCCGCCGCCAACTGAGCCTTGTAAAAGGCCGGCGCAAAATCCGCCGCGATTCCCATCACCTCGCCGGTCGACTTCATCTCCGGCGAAAGCAGCGGATCCACCCCCCGGAACTTGACGAACGGGAACACCGCCTCCTTGACTGCGCGATACCCGCGCGGCTGCGGTATCTCCGTGATACCCTGATCAGCCAGGCTCTGGCCCACCATCACCCGCGCCGCGATCTTGGCCAGCGGATACCCCGTCGCCTTGGACACGAACGGCACCGTCCTGGATGCGCGCGGATTGACCTCCAACACGTAGATCGTCTCGCCTTGAATCGCAAACTGGATATTCAACAACCCACGCACGTTCAAGGCCAGCCCGAGCGCTTCGGTCTGCCGCGCCACCTCATCGATCAACGATTGCGGTATCGAGTGCGGCGGCAGACAACAAGACGAGTCGCCCGAATGGACACCCGCCTCCTCGATATGTTCCATGATTCCGCCGATGACCACCCGCTCGCCATCGGCCAATGCATCGACATCCATCTCGATGGCGCTGTTGAGGAAACGATCCAGCAAAACGGGATGATCCGGGCTGACGGAAACCGCCTCGTTCATGTAGCGCACCAGCCCCGCGCGATCATGCACGATCTGCATCGCGCGGCCGCCAAGCACATAGGACGGACGCACCACGACCGGATAGCCGATCCGCTCGGCGACATCCAGGGCTTCATCAAGCGAACGCGCGGTTCCATTCTCCGGCTGGCGCAGACCCAGACTGTGCAACAGTTGCTGGAAGCGCTCGCGGTCCTCCGCCAGGTCGATCATGTCCGGACTCGTTCCGATGATGGGCACCCCCGCCGCTTCCAAATCCGCGGCCAGCTTCAACGGCGTCTGCCCGCCAAACTGAACGATCACCCCATCCGGCTGCTCGGTGGCGACGATGGCCATCACATCCTCGAACGTCAGCGGTTCGAAATACAGACGGTCCGAAGTGTCGTAATCGGTCGATACGGTCTCCGGATTGCAGTTGACCATGATCGTCTCGTATCCATCCTCGGACAGCGCAAACGCCGCATGCACGCAGCAATAATCGAATTCGATGCCCTGCCCGATCCGGTTGGGGCCACCGCCCAACACCATGATCTTGCGCCGATCGGTCGGGCGCGCCTCACACTCCTGTTCGTAGGTGGAATAAAGATAGGGCGTCTGCGCCTCGAACTCGGCCGCACAGGTATCCACACGTTTGAACACCGGCACCACGCCCAACGCCCGACGGCGTTTGGCGACGGCTTCCGCATCGCAACCGAGCAACTCGGCCAAACGCGGATCGGACAACCCCGCCTGCTTGGCCGCGCGCAACTCCTCCGCGCCCAAGGATTCGATGCTGCGTCCACGCAACGACGTTTCCAGCTCAACCACCGCCGCAATTTCGCGCACAAACCAAGGATCGATGCGCGTGACCTCATGCACACGCTGCTCGCTCCAGCCATGCCGCAGGGCCTCGGCCAGCCACCACAGACGCTCCGCGCCCGGCACGGCCAACTGTTGCTGCAAAAAGTCATCCGCTTCGACATCCGCCGGCACGGTTCGGTCGAAACCCTGCGTGCCGGTCTCCAGGCCGCGAATGGCCTTGCCCAGACTTTCCGCAAACGTGCGTCCGATCGCCATGACCTCGCCCACCGACTTCATCTGCGTGGTCAGCCGGGCATCCGCACCCGGAAATTTTTCAAACGCGAAGCGCGGCAGCTTGGTCACCACATAATCGATGGTCGGCTCGAACGCGGCCCAGGTCTCGCCGGTAATATCGTTGCGAATCTCGTCCAGCGTATAGCCAACGGCAAGCTTGGCCGCAATCTTCGCGATCGGAAAGCCGGTGGCCTTGGAGGCCAGGGCCGACGACCGCGAGACGCGCGGATTCATCTCGATCACGATCATTCGGCCATTGTCCGGATTGACCGCGAACTGCACGTTCGATCCGCCCGTTTCCACGCCAATCTCGCGCAAAATCGCAATCGAGGCGTCCCGCATGCGCTGGTATTCCTTGTCGGTCAGCGTCTGCGCGGGCGCAACCGTGATCGAATCTCCGGTATGCACGCCCATGGGGTCCACATTCTCGATGGAGCAAATAATCACACAGTTGTCATGCTTGTCGCGCATGACCTCCATCTCGAATTCCTTCCAGCCGATGATCGATTCCTCAATCAGAATTTCCGTCGTGGGGCTGGCGTCGAGTCCGCTTTGGGCGATACGCTCGAATTCCTCGGGATTGTAGGCAATGCCGCCGCCGGTTCCTCCCAGAGTAAACGAAGGGCGAATGATCAAAGGATAGCCGATCGACTCGGCCAACGCGCGCGCCTCCCCCATCGAATGCGCAAAACCGCCGCGCGCCATTTCCAGACCAATGCGATCCATGGCCTGCTTGAACAACTCGCGATCCTCCGCCTTGTCGATGGCCTCCGGCTGCGCCCCGATCAGGCGCACGCCAAAGCGCTCCAGCACTCCGTGCTTGTGTAGGGAAAGCGCGGTGTTCAACGCCGTCTGTCCGCCCATGGTCGGGAGAATCGCATCCGGCCTTTCCTTCTCGATGATGCGCGCTACGGTCTGCCAGGTGATCGGCTCGATATAGGTGGCGTCGGCAAACTCGGGATCGGTCATGATCGTCGCCGGGTTGGAATTGACCAGAACCACGCGATAGCTCTCTTCCTTCAAGGCCTTGCACGCCTGCACCCCGGAATAGTCAAACTCACAGGCCTGACCGATCACGATTGGGCCTGCGCCCAGGATCATGATGGATTCAATATCGGTTCGTCGCGGCATAGTCCAACTCCCGGCTCACTCAATGCTTGGCCTTGGCACAGAAAACGGGCGACCTCATGGCTGCCCGTCCGGGTGAACTCTAGCGTGCGCGCTCACAGGGTGAAAGCACTGGCATCCTGGGCGGACGAGCCATCGCGCGGCGGCAGGCCCAGCTGCGCATGCGCGCTGAGCGGACGCCCCACCGCAAAGGGTGTCATGTCCAACCCCGGGTTCTCGCCCAGCATCCAACGGCTCATGACATCCGCCGTCACCGGCGCCAGCGCAACACCATTGCGATAGTGGCCCGACGCCACCCAAAGTCCAGGCAGCGCCGGAACCGGTCCGAGATATGGCAGCCCATCCGGGCTGCCGGGACGGAACCCCATCCAGGCGCGCTCAATATGGTGCGCGGCCAGCCCCGGGGCAATCCGCCGCATGGCGTCGAGCAACTTCTGCTTCACCGCTTCCGTGGTTCCCGGCGTGAATCCGACACGTTCCATGCTAGCGCCCACCAGGATACGCCCATCGCTACGCGGCACGAAATAGGCTTGATCATGCTTGACGATATGTCGCAGGGCGCCCGATGGCCCCTTGAGCAGCACGATCTGCCCCTTGACCGGCTCGACCGGCAACCGAAAGCCCATCCGCGCCGCCAGCTCGCCGCTCCAACTGCCCGCCGCAAGCAACACCATATCCGCCGCAAACACGCGCCCATCCTCAGTCCGCACGCCGCTCAACCGCCCCCCATCCATAAGCAACGATTCCACGACAGCATGCTCAACCATCGCCACGCCCGCCCGCCGCAGGGCCTGGCGCACCGCCTTCAACAAACGAGGGTTGCGCACCTGCGCCACCTTCGGCCAAAGCAGCCCGCCGATCGCATCCTCGGCCAATGCCGGCTCATGCGCGCGCAATGCGGACGCATCCAGTGAAACCACTTCCCAGCCAAAGCGCGCCGACCAGGCCAGCGCCGCATCTCGATGATGGTGGGCATCCCAAGGAAATTCCGGGATCAACAAACCACATCTTCGCCACTGGACATCCATTCCCGTTTCCACGTGCAACTCGCGCTGCATCTCGGCAAACAACCTTAGACTCCGGTCGACCAGACGCGTGAACGCGTCCGGGTACAGCCATGGATGAATCGGACACAGAATGCCGGCCCCCGCCCATGACGCCTCCTTGCCAAGCGCGCCCTTGTCCAACACCGTCACCCGCGCGCCCCGCTGGCGCAACCGCCACGCGGTCAAACATCCGATAATTCCGCCCCCAATCACCACCACGCGCTCACCGGCCATTTTGAACCTCCCCCTTGCCGCTGCCTGTCCGAAAGGCCACCATGCCGCGCATGACATGCCATGCAAGCCACGACGTAGCGCAAGCATACCAATATTGCCTGCGCATCGCACGTGCGCACTATGAGAACTTTCCGGTCGCATCCCGTCTGCTGCGCCGCGAGCTTCGCGCGCCCATCGCCGCCATTTATGCGTTTGCGCGGCACGCCGACGACCTGGCCGACGAGGGTGACGCCCCGCCTGAAACCCGCCTGAAGAAACTCGATGCCTGGGAAACGCTGCTCAAACGTTGCCTGGAACAGCGGGTCGAGCACCCGGTGTTTCTCGCCCTTGGCGACACGATCCGGCAACATCAGCTTCCGGTGGAACCGCTGTTTGATTTGTTGGTCGCCTTTCGCATGGATGTCTCCATCCATCGCTACGCCACCCGACAGGAACTGGCATTCTATTGTCGTCATTCCGCCAACCCGATCGGCCGCCTGATGCTTGCCCTGCACGGCATCGACAATGGGCGTGCCATCGCCTGCTCGGATGCGCTCTGCACCGCTCTGCAACTCACCAATTTCTGGCAAGATCTATCCATCGACAGGCAGCGCGGCCGCCATTACCTTCCCGACGAATGGCAGGCGGAAGACGTCGATACCCCCGAAGCCCTGAAAACCGCGTTGCAATGCGCCATCGCCTGGACCGAATCCTTCTATCGGCAGGGCGCGCAATTATTGCCCATGCTGCCGCTGCGCCTGCGCCTGCAAGCCGCAGCCACCTTGCACGGCGGGCGCAGCATCCTGCGACGGGTGGAGGCATGTCCCGATCCGCTGCATCAACGCCCCCGCTTAAGCCGTGCCGACTGGCGAGGCATGGCCCCGCGCATCCTGTTCGACGCACTCGTTCCCATACGCCACAAAGAGGCCCGCGCATGAGCCCGGAGGAATATTGCCTGCGCAAGACGCGCGGCGCCGGCTCGTCGTTTTACTATGCGTTCATTTTCCTGCCCACACCTCAACGACGAGCGATGATGGCGCTGTACGCGTTCTGCCGCGAGGTGGATGACATTGCCGACGATGTCAGCGACCGCCAGGTTGCGGTCGCCAAGCTCGCCTTCTGGCAGGACGAATTGCAACGCGCATTCACCGGGCAGGCGCAGCATCCAGTGGGCAAGGAACTGGACTGGGCACGCCGAAACTACGCCATCGATGAGGAACTGTTCCGCGAAATCATCGACGGCATGCTGATGGATATCGAGCAGCAACCGATACTCAAGGCTTCCGACCTCGCACTCTACTGCTATCGGGTGGCGGGAGCGGTCGGGCTGCTGTCCATCGAAGTGTTCGGCTATCGAAATCGCCAAGCGCGCACCTTTGCCACCCACCTGGGGGAAGCCATGCAACGCACCAACATTCTGCGCGACATCGGAGAGGATGCGCGACTGGGACGCATCTACCTGCCGCAGGAAGACCGCATCCGCTTCCAGGTGCGCGACGAAGACTTCAAGGCCGCGTCCTGCTCTGCCGCGTTGAAGGCGTTGATCGCTCATCATGTTGCCCTGACCGAGGAAAAATATCGGCAGGCGCTGGATATACTGCCGGCTGAAGACCGTCGCAGCTTACGTCCCGCCCTGCTCATGGCGGCGATCTATTACGCGCAGCTGCAGCGTATCAAGCAGCGCGGATACGATGTCCTCGCCCACTCGGCGCATATCTCGCCACTGCGCAAGCTATGGATCGCCGCCCGTATGTGGCAGCGGGAAAAACACGCCGGCAAACACGGACAACCCATCCGGCTGGCATGACCCGTCGGACTGAAGATGCGCTGATTGTCGGTGGAGGATTGGCCGGACTAAGCTGCGCCATCACCCTGGCCGAGCATGGTCTGCGCGTGCGTGTAATCGAAGCCGCACCCCGTCTGGGCGGGCGCGCGGGTTCTTTTTTCGAGCCGCGCATGGGCCAATGGATCGATCAGGGACCACACTTGTTGATCGGCGCCTATCGTCACACCCTGGATCTCCTTCGCCGCTGCAATGCCGAACACCTCGTCCATTGGCAATCATCGCTGCAGCTACCGTTGTGGGACCCACAACGCGGGCGGTTTGCACTCCACCCCTCGCCTCGCCTGCCGCTCGCCATCGCCTTGCCCCGTGCGCTGGCCATGCTGCCCGGACACAGTTTCGCCAGTGTACCTGCCATGCTTCGCCTGCGTTTTGGCCAGGCAGGCACGCATGAGACCGTGGTTCAATGGCTACAACGTGTGCGTGCTCCCCACGAATTGGTCCGCGATTTCCTGGAGCCCCTTTGTCTTGCGGCCATGAACGAACACATGGACACCGCCAACGCGCGAAGCTTTCAACGCGTCCTCGTCACCGCATTCGCCAATCATGCGCACGCGCGACTGGGTTGGTTCCGACAGCCGCTTGGCCTGTGCATTGAAACCCTCGCCAAACATGCCCGCTCGCTCGGAGTATGCATAACCACCCACACCCAAATCAACGGCGTCAGCCACCGCGCCGGCATGACCGTGCTGCGCAGTCAGCGCGGAGAGGAATTCCGTGCGCCACACGCGGTGGCCACCGTACCTCCCTGGCACCAACATCGCCTGAGCGCCCCCGTCGCCACCCCCGCCAGCAACCCGATCACCAACATCCATCTCTGGTTCGACGAACAATTGCGCCTGCCGTACCCCTTTATCGGAGGATTGGGCACCCAGGGCCAATGGTTCTTCGATGTCTCCGCACAAACCAGGCAACGCTCGACGGGTTCGCACCTATGCGTCGTGATCAGCGCTTTCCATGCCGGCAACAAACGCACCCTCGTTGACCAGGCATGTTCCGAACTGGCGCGCATCATGGAACGCAAGAAGCTGCCCGAGCCATGCCATAGCCGGGTGGTCTGCGTGCGTCGCGCCACCGTGCTGGTGCGGCCGCACCTTCCACCGAACCTGCCGACGGGGATCGTGGACAGCATGGAGCACCCTGCGCCGGGCCAACTGCCCGCAACCATTGAATATGCCATCGAACGCGGAAAACAAGGGGCGGAGCGGGTGCTTGCCCGCTGCCAGCACTGAAAGTTTTCCACCGTCCAGAGCAACACGGACGCATCAAGTGTTACTTCAATACCCATAATAATTTACATTACAAGATAGTTACAACAACTTGTTTTTAAATGGATTTATGTTATGCCTAACAATTAGGCATAAAGAAAAAAAGCGCGCCATAACCGTAAAACGCAACCTTTGCACAGGTTTATCCACATAGTTATCCACAGATGTTGTGCACAACCGCGCGCACGCTTGCTCGGACTCAAGCTTTGCCTACACTTGGCGCTCATGAAACATGATCCGAGACGCTATTCGCTGGTTGACCGCATCATTGGTGAGTTTGATCGCGCGTTGAACAACATCTTTTGCGAACAACAAAGCTCACGACCCTATCCAGCGGACGAAGCGTCGAGCGAGGAGCGGTTGACGCCACAGGAAAAGCGCTTGTCTGCCGGTCTCATGCGTGTAAACCACGCTGGCGAAATGGCGGCGCAGGCCCTATACCAGGGACAAAGCCTGACCGCACGGGATCCCGCATTGGCCAACAAGCTGCGTCAAGCATCGATCGAGGAAAGCGACCATCTGAACTGGTGCCGACGGCGATTGCACGAACTGGATGCGGCACCTTCGCGGTTGGATCCCTTTTGGTATGCCGGCTCGTTTGTCATCGGCTTTACCGCCGGCATCGCCGGCGACCGTTGGAACCTCGGCTTTCTCGCCGAAACCGAAAAACAGGTAGTGCGTCATCTGGACAGTCATTTGCAACGACTGCCCGCACAGGATCAGCGCAGTCGACGCATCGTCGAGCAGATGAAAATCGACGAGCAAGGGCATGCGGATCTGGCCGAATCACTGGGTGCAGCCGAGCTGCCGGCGCCGATCAAGACCCTGATGCAACTTACCTCCAAAGTCATGACCACGCTGGCCGAAC
>RFFT01000064.1 GCA_003696795.1 Zetaproteobacteria bacterium
CCGGATTCCAGCACATCGCCTTCCTTTTTCAGCCAGCGGACGATCTTGCCCTCGGTCATCGTCGGCGACAGCTGGGTCATAAACACATCAATCGGCATGATTTACCCCATTCCTCGGTTTTTCCATCAAGCCCGGTTCAGGCTGACGCGGGCAGCCTCGACGATTTCGGCGACGCTGGGCAAGGTCATCGCCTCTAGGTTGGCCGCATAGGCCATGGGCACATCCTTGCCGGTCACACGTAGTACCGGCGCATCCAGATCATCGAAACCCCGTTCCATGATACGCGCCGAGATTTCGGCGCCAATGCCGGCAAAGCGCCAGCCCTCCTCAATGACAACGCAATGGTTGGTCTTGGCCACCGAACGCAGAATGGTTTCCTCATCCAATGGGCGGATGGTGCGTGGATCGACGACTTCTGCGTCGATACCTTGCTTGGCGAGTTCCTCGGCGGCGGCCAGCGCAAAGCCCGTCATGCGCGAGTGCGCCACCAGGGTGATATCCTTGCCCGGTCGCTTGACATCCGCCTTGCCCAGCGGAATCAGGTATTCACCGGCCGGGACTTCGCCGATGTCGCCATAATTGATTTCATTCTCGATGAATACGACGGGGTCGTCATCGCGAATGGCCGACTTGAGCAGGCCCTTGGCATCGGCCGGGTTGGAAGGCATCACGACCTTGAGGCCCGGGATGTTGGCCATCCAGTTTTCCAACGCCTGCGAATGCTGTGCAGCGACGCGCGCAGCCGAGCCGCCCGCACCCCGGAACACGATGGGCACCTTGTACATCCCACCGGACATGTACAGCATCTTTGCGGCGGCGTTCACGATTTGATCCATGGCCAGGATGGCGAAGTTCCAGGTCATGAATTCGATGATCGGTCTGAGCCCGGCCATTGCGGCGCCGACGCCGAGGCCGGCAAAGCCAAGCTCGGTGATCGGCGTGTCGATCACGCGCTTGGGGCCAAACTTGTCGAGCATGCCCTGGCTGACCTTGTAGGCGCCATTGTACTCGGCGACCTCCTCGCCCATCAGAAACACGCGCTCGTCGCGTTCCATCTCCTCGCACATGGCCTGATTCAATGCTTCACGATAGGTAATTTTGTTCATCTTGCTCAGCCCACCTTGCCTGGATAGGGATATGCGCCCTCGATCGGATTGGCGTACACGTCGGTCCACAGTTCGGAGGGATCGGGCTCCGGCTGCGCCTCGGCCGCTTTGGCGATGGCGTTGACCCGCTTCTTGATTTCGCGGTCCTTTTGCTTGAACTCGTCCGCTGTTGCCAAGCCCGCTTCGATCATTTGGTTTTCCAGCCGCGCGATCGGGTCGCGTCCGGTGCGCCATTCATCGACCTCTTCGCGTGTACGATATGTGGCCGGATCGGACATTGAGTGGCCGCGATAACGATACGTGATCGCTTCCACCAGGATCGGCCCCTGCCCCGAACGCGCATGCTCTATGGCTTCACGCATGTGTTTTTCGACCGCGAGCACGTCCATGCCATCGATCTGCATGCCCGGGATCTTGAACGAGATGCCACGCTTGAACAGGTGGGTTTCGGCGCTGGCCCGGTCCAACGAAGTGCCCATCGCGTACTGATTGTTTTCAATCACGAACACCACGGGCAGCTTCCAAAGCGCGGCCATATTGAATGACTCATACACGCCGCCCTGGTTGACCCCGCCATCGCCCATGACGCAGAGGGTGACACGGTCGTCGCCGCGATACCAAGAGGAGAAGCCGAAGCCCAGGCCAATCGGAACCTGTTCGCCGACGATGCCATTGCCGCCCGCGAAATTGCGTTCGATGTCAAACATGTGCATCGAGCCGCCCTTGCCTTTGACGATGCCGCCGGCACGCCCAAGCAACTCGGCCATCACCGCGGTCGGGTCCGAGCCGCGGGCCAGGACATGGCCATGGTCGCGGTAGCTGGTCAACACGTAGTCGGTCGGCCTGGATGCGTGCTGCATGCCCACGCAGACGGCTTCCTGTCCATTGCACAGATGACAGAACCCGCCAATCTTCTTCAGTCCATAAAGCTGTCCTGCCTTTTCCTCGAAGCGGCGGATGAACAGCATCATGTCATGCATCTCATGCAGGGTGTCGAGCGAATGTGTGCGTCCTTCGAACTCGAGCCCTGCCGGCTTGTCTGGGTGATTGGTGTTGGTAGCCATGCAGCCCCCTCTATTCTTCGGTTCGCTGCGAATCATGCCGCAGCCCATGCGGTGCAGCAACCAGCGCGGCGGAACAGCAAAGAGGCGACCGCATGGGCCGCCTCGTTCTACGCATCTTGCGCTCTCAGCTCAGTCTTCCATAGGAGTGGAGGCCGGACAGATACATGTTCACGCCCAGGAAGCAGAACACGGTGACCAGGAAGCCCGCCACCGCCCACCAAGCGAGCGCCTTGCCATGCCAGCCATGGCTGATGCGCGCGTGCAGGTAGGCGCCATACACCAACCAGACGATCAATGCCCAGGTTTCCTTCGGGTCCCAGGACCAGTAGCCGCCCCATGCCTCCGCAGCCCAGGCGGCGCCCAGAATCGTGGCCAGGGTGAACGCAGGGAAGCCGATGGCGACAGCTTTATATGCCAGTTGATCCAGCTGCTCTAAGGTCGGAAAGATCTTCAGCAGGCGCGATTGGCTGCCCTTCTGCTCCAAACGGTGACGGAACAAATAGGCCATGCCTGCCCCGCATGCGACGGCGAACGAGCCATAGCCGACAAAGTTCATCGGTACGTGAATTTTCATCCAATACGATTGCAGTGCCGGCACCAACGGTTTGATGTCTCCTTGGCCGATCGAGTCGAGCCAGATGCCGAAGAACACGCCGGCGGAGACCAGGGTCATCACGAACGCGCCCATCGCCTTGGCTTGATAACGCCGCTCCAACGCCAAATAGACGGCGGTGGTGATCACGAACAGCAGGATGAACACTTCATAGAGATTGGAGACGGGCGCATGTCCGATTTCGACATCGAGCAGATAGGATTCATACCAGCGCAACAGCAAGGCGGAACCGCCGGCATACATCCCCGCATAGGCGGAGAGCGTGGCAATGCGGCCGATGAATGATTCCGGGGCGAACAGGTATGCGATATAGCTTACGGCGGAGAAGATGAAAATCACGTTCATGGCCATGATTACTCTGCCGGAGAACAGATTGGACTGGTCTTCATAGTTGATCGCGGAAGCTGCGGGCTCGAATCGGCTCCATAGCATGGCCAACAGGATCATGAGCAGGAACCCATCCAGCCAGGGTACGGTGTTTAACACAATGCGCGATTCTTGCAGCCTGGGGCGCAGTGCTCCAAGGACCACGCCTGCGGCCAGTCCGGCCAGCGCGCCCGTCCCGGCCCACAACGCACCCTGCGCGCTCAACAGGCGTAGCAGGAAGGCGTTGTCGTATTCGACGCCGAACGCGGCCATGGCCGATACGCCGGCAATGAGTCCCAAGTAGGCGCAGAAGCGAACGAAGGCAACCCGCCCCTGGTGAAGGGTATTTAACCAGGAAGCATCGGCGGTAATCGCGGTCATATCTTCTCCTTTGTCGTAGGATCCTTGTGTTCAGCGAATGCTGATGACACATTGATGAATACATCATTAAATGTCTTCGCAAACGCCATTTCATTGCGATTGCTCATGCCCAGCAGGTGGGCCACGGTCGTGTTGTTCTCCCGTTTGAGCACCAGCCACAGTTTGCGGTGCGGCATATAGAACATGATGCACATGCCGAACACCAGCAGTGCGCTGCCGAACCAGACGATGTTCATGCCTGGATCGCGCGCGAGTTGCAATCCGGTGTAATAAACCTGGTCGTAGTCTTCCAACATGGGTAAATACGGCCAGGGAAGGCGCGGCAAGGTGGTCGCGGCATGCAGGGTGCGCATGGCGATCTGTTGGATGTTCTTGGGCGGCGTATCGCCATAGACGTCATGCAGCGCCGCCCTGAATGCCTGCAAGTTGCGCTGCTTCTTGTCTTTCGCCTTGTTGCGGGACAGGTGTTGCAAAAAGGCGTGCAACAATTGCCATTCCTTGGCGTTGCTCAGGTCGATGCCCAGCGCGAATGGCTTGTAGTCTTTGGCGTCGCCGGTGAGCGAGATCATCAGGAACGAGCCTTGATTGACACCGTTGGCATCCACGAACGGATTCATGAATGCCTTGACCTTCACCGGCTTTAGTCCAGGGCCGCGGACGATATATTCGACCGCGGGGCCGAGGTCACGAAAGTCCTTGGGTTTGCCCGGTTCGGCCATGTTTTCCACATTGAAGGGCTTGAAATCGGTGACCTCGATCGAGACCCCGGTCTTCTCATCCTTCCATGTGTCGTACACATGGGTGGTGACTTGCTCCACCTGCTGAAAGTCGTCGAGGTGGAAGAGTTTGAAGCGAATCGTCGATCCCCCGTCGCCAAAGCTGGCCTGATAGATGCGCACGCCTTTGTAGTACAAGGGCTCATTGACAATGATGTCCTTGGTCAGCACTTCCTTGCCGTGGTCGATGATGGTCAGGTTGCTGCGAAACTCCTTGGGAGCGCCAGTGGGGAAGAAATCGATCGTGAATGAATTGCAGCGCACCTCGAAGGGCATTTTCATATATTCGCGACTTGTGCCCTTGAGAAAGCTGATTTCATTTTCCGAGCTGCCCTCGGGCACGATCATATCTCCGCGAAAGCCGAACTGAACGCTCACCCAGCCGCCGATCAGGATGATCAACAGCGCGGCATGAACCAGGATGTAGCCCCATTTGTTGTATCGCCCTTTGTCCGCGCGGATGCTGGTCGTCGTCCCTTCTTCGCTTTCGCTGAACTCCCAGCCGCGCAGCGCGCTTTTGAAACGTTGACGTTCTTGTTCCGGGTCGGCGCACTGCCATTGGCGATGCAGACGAAAGCGGCGCATGACCCGTTCGGGAAGATGGGCGCGGCGTCCCTTCATCTCCTTGAGCATACGCGGCACATTGCGCCACAGGCAGGCGGCCAGCGAGACCATCAGGAAGCCGAGCAGGGTCAGGAACCACCATGAATGATACATGTCGAACAGGCCAAGCGCGCGGAACGTCCAGTACCACAGAGGCCCGAATTGCTGCAGGTAATCGGCCTGTTGCTGGTTTTGCAGCAGCACCGTGCCGATGACCGAGGCGATCGATAGCACGACAAGTAAAATGATGGCCAGTGACATCGAGCCAAGGCGCAGCCAGATATGCTTCACGTGATCGGAAAACGAATTCATGGCCGGCATGTTAGCCGGATTTTTTTGCCAGGGCACGCATGATTTATGTGCGTAAGATGCGTATCCGATCCCGATGGACCCGAATGATGCGCGAGGCTTTGCCGCTGGATTGGCCGGCCAACAGGCGCCCATCCAAATGGCGGTGCAGCCGGAACGTTTGTTGGCGACTCAGTTTAAGCGGGGGACGACCGCGGCGATTCAAGCTGGTGGAGAGCAGCAGCCCGCCTGCCTTGCGCGCCAGCAGGCGGCAACAGGCTTCGGCATCCACCCGCACAGCGATATGGCCGCGTTGGTAGCATGCTGGGGGAAGGCCGGGTCTGGCTGGAAACACGAGCGTTATCGGCCCTGGCCAGCACGATCGCGCCAGCCGGCGCAGTTGCGGCGGGAAAAAGCGCGCCAGGCGCAGCGCGGTGGCGGCGTCTGCAGCCAAAAGTAGAAAAGGACCGGCGCGCTGTTTGAAGCGCTGCATGCGGGCAATCGCTTTGCGTGTCGGGATGGCGGCGATGCCCGGCAGGGTTGCCGTATGGTGCGCGATCATGTCTCCTTGCCGCAAGCGTTTTGCGGCGGCAAGTGTTTGGATGCGATGGCTAGCTGTCGGCAGCGAGGATGGCCTCCGCTTGGGCATGTCGATCCTGAAGCAGTTGCTGGCGCAGGCGGTCATCCTGCAAGGCCAGGATCTGCACCGCCAACAGCGCCGCGTTTTTCGCGCCATTGATGCCCACCGTGGCGACGGGCAGCCCGGGAGGCATCATGACTGTCGACAGCAGCGCGTCCTGGCCTTGCAAGGGGCCGGAAGCGATGGGGACGCCAATGACCGGGCGCACGGTCTTGGCGCATACCACGCCTGCCAGATGTGCGGCCATGCCGGCGGCGCAAATAAAGACCGCGCAGCCAGCCGCTTCCGCTTCGCGCACCGCGCGGACGGTGGCATCCGGCGTGCGGTGTGCCGAGCGGATCAGGGTTTTGAACGGGATATTGAAAGATTCAAGAACCGCTTCCGCTTTTTGCATAATGGGCCGGTCGGAAGCACTGCCCATCAGAATCAGCACTTTGATGGCGTCCATGATGTCATGCCTCCCGTTCGATGGCGCGATGCCCGATGTCTTTACGGTAATAGGCGCCAGGCCAGTCCAGTCGGCGGAGCGCCTGATATACAGTCTGTTGCGCATCACGCACGGAATCGCCCAGCGCGGTGACACCCAGTACCCGGCCGCCCGCGTTGACCAGCTGTCCATCGTGTTCCGCCGTGCCGGCATGGAAGACGATCGTACCCGCGGCTTCGACCTGCTCCAGCCCCTTGATGACCTGGCCTTTTTCAAAGGCGCCGGGGTAGCCATGCGAGGCAACGACCACGCATAGGGCGGCGCGCGTATCCCATTCCAGCTCTTTTCCTGCCAGCCGTCCCTCGGCGGCGGCCAGCAAAAGTTCGCCCAGGTCCGAGCGCAGACGTGTCATCAATGGTTGGCATTCCGGGTCGCCGAAGCGAACATTGAATTCAAGCGTTTTCGGTCCATGTTCGGTGAGCATGATGCCGGCGTAGAGTGTGCCCACGAAATCGATGCCACGCGCCCTCAGAGCGGCAATGGTGGGATGTGCGATGCGCTCCAGCACTTCCTCCTCGATCGCCGGGGTGACACAGGGCGCCGGGGAATAGGCGCCCATGCCGCCGGTATTCGGGCCCCGGTCGCCATCGAGCAGCGCTTTGTGATCCTGGCTCGAGGCCAGGGGGATGATCGTGTCACCGGAGACGATGAACAGGCATGATGCCTCTTCGCCCTCGAGGAATTCTTCGATGACCACTTTGTGGCCAGCGCTGCCAAAGGTGTTGCCGGCAAGCATATCGCGCGCGGCCGACACCGCTGTTTCCACGTCGTGGGCCACAATGACCCCCTTGCCCGCGGCCAGTCCCGCCGCCTTGACCACGATCGGCGCGCCCCACTTGCGGATGCAGGACTCCGCCGCATCGGCGTCGGTGTGCGTTTCGAAACGCGCGGTCGGAACACCCGCCTCGGCCATCAATGCCTTGGCAAAGGCCTTGTTGCCCTCAAGCTCGGCCGCCGCCCGGCTTGGGCCATACACGGGGAACCCCTCCGCGCGCAAGCGGTCGGCAAGCCCCATGACCAGCGGGGCTTCGGGTCCGACGACCACCAGACGGGGCATCTCGTCGCGCGCGAGTTGGACCAGTCCTTCGATGTCCTCGGCGGCAACGGGGGCGCAGCGCGCGTCTCTGGCGATGCCGGGATTGCCGGGGGCGCAGACGACTTCGGATACCGACAGGGAGCGTTTGAGCTTCCAGCATAGCGCGTGTTCCCGGCCTCCGCCGCCAACGACCAATACCTTCATGGATGTGCCACCTCGTTTGATTTGATGTGTTCACGACGAAGGCTAGCCGGATTCCCAGCCGAAGGCCATCGCGCGGCTTTACCTGTTTGGCTTGCAGCACTAGGGTTTTCAGCTTTCGATACTCCGTCTTTCTGGGCAAGTGGTAATATGGTACTGAAGAATCTTCTTGGCTTTTTTTCACGCGATATTTCGATCGATCTGGGGACCGCCAACACGCTGATCTATGTGCGTGACGAGGGCATCGTGCTGCGCGAGCCGTCGGTGGTGGCCGTTTATGAGGGGGGCGGCAAGCAGTCGCGGAAGGTGCTGGCCGTCGGTGCCGATGCCAAGCGCATGTTGGGCCGCACACCGGATGCGATTTCGGCCATTCGCCCGCTCAAGGATGGCGTGATTGCCGATTTCATCATTACCGAGGAGATGCTGAAACAATTTATCCGCAAGGTGCACAAGCGTTCCTGGGGGATTGCGCCGCGCATCGTGATCTGCGTGCCTTATGGCTCCACCCCGGTGGAGCGCCGGGCCATTCGTGAATCGGCATTGTCCGCCGGTGCGCGTCAGGTGTTTTTGATCGAAGAGCCGATGGCTGCCGCCATTGGCGCCGGCTTGCCGGTGACCGAGGCTTCCGGCTCGATGGTCGTCGATATTGGCGGAGGGACGACGGAGATCGCGGTGATTTCCTATGGCGGCATTGTGTATTCACGATCGGTTCGGGTGGGTGGCGACAAGATGGACGAGGCCATCATCAACCATCTGCGGCGCAAATACAGCCTGTTGATCGGTGCGCCCACGGCGGAAAAGATCAAGATCGAGCTTGGCAGCGCGTTCCCGCAGGAAACGCGGCGCGAGATGGAGGTCAAGGGCCGCGACCTGATCAATGGTGTGCCGAAGACCTTGCAACTCGACGATTCCGAGATTCTTGAGTCGTTGACGGAATCGGTGAACGCGATTGTCGAGGGCGTCAAGGTTTGTTTGGAACGTACGCCACCGGAATTGGCCGCCGACATTGTGGACAAGGGCATCATGCTGACCGGCGGCGGCGCGTTGCTGGTCGGCCTGGATCAGCTGTTGCGCGAAGAAACCGGCCTGCCCGTCACGATTGCCGAGAATCCGTTGGATTGCGTGGTGCTGGGCAGCGGTCGAGTGCTGGAAGAGCTGGATCGTATGCGAGGCGTATTGTTTGAAGACTGACCCGGGCATGGGATGCCGGGGAGATCGCTGGATACTTGCGCGGGGAGCAATCCATGGCGCGCGTTGATCCGCGTGGGGCGGCAATGCTTGCGCTGCTCGTGGTGCTGCTCGTCGCGCTGTATCGTGTGCCGGCGTCGGACTGGTTGACGCTCGGTATGGGACGCGTGCTGGATGTGCTGCATGCGCCGGTTCAATGGGTCGATTCCTGGTCCAGGTGGTTTGAGGAACGCGCGCGCTTGCAGAACGAAAATGCCCGGCTGCGTCGGCGTCTCGAACAGCAGGCCGCCATTGTGCAACGGGCAAGCGCGCTTGCCGAGGAAAACCGGCAGCTGCGGGCGCTGCTGGACATCACCAACATCGAGGGCTTTCATTGGCATGCCGCCAAGGTGTTGGGGCGCAGTCCGGACACGATGAGCCAGCGATTGATCCTGCGCACCGAACAGGCCAAGGCGGACGATGTGGTGGTCTCCAGCGAGGGATTGGTGGGGCTGGTCGCGCAGGCGGATGGGGCGCATGCGGTGGTACGCACGATTCTGGATGCATCCCTGGCGGTACCGGTGACGGTGCCCGGCAGCACGTTGGCGGGGCTTGCGCGCGGTCAGGGAGATACCCTGACGATCGACTTTCTTCCCTGGGAGGAAGCACCGCGGCCCGGCACGGTTATGTATACGAGTGGCGCCGGCGGCCTGTTTCCGCCAGGTATTGCGGTTGCCCGTGTTGTGCGTGTGCGTGCTGTGCCGGGGCGCATGTTTGCCCAGGTCGAGGCAGCACCGATGGCACATTGGCAGCGGGATAACTGGCTGGCCATTGCCCAACATGGATCGGCGGTCGATGAATGACTGCGTTGGGGGTGCTCTTGCTGGCTGCGCTGGGCATGGCCTGCAATCTGGCGTTCGCGCAGTTGGTGTTACAGCCGGATTGGGCGCTGGCCTTGTTGCTGGGGGCGATGCTGGCGCATCGCGGCGTATGGTGGTGGGTGTTGCCGATGGCCATGGCGCACGATTTGGTGATGTATCGGAGTATATGGGGGCTGGCGCCGTGGACGTTGCTGTTGCCTTGGCTTATGGCGCATCTTGATTTCCGCCTCGGGCCGGGGTTGCCGCAGCGGATGATATTCATGCTGTTGGCCTTGGCGCCGGTACTCTATTTCCATTGGTCCGTCGAGGCCTGGTTGTTGACCGCGCTGGCGGTGGTTCCCATCTGGCACCATTTGGCAGATTATTATGCGCAACGGGCTTGACGTTCGTCGGCGCTTCAATCTCCGGCTGCTGTTTTTTTATGCCGCCACCCTTGGCTTTTTCGGCTTGATCCTTGCCCATTTGGCGGACATGCAACTGGTAAAACACAAGCAGTATCTTTTGCAGTCGGATCGCAATCGCATCAACGTCGTGCCGGTGCTGCCCGAGCGTGGCATGATTACCGATGTCGCCGGTCGTGGGCTGGCGGTCAACCGTGTCGCGTATCAGGTGTTGATGATCCCGGAACGGGTGACGCGTCGCGAGCAGGTCTTGCGCAGGCTGGCCGAGATGCTGCACTGGGATGAGGCGCGGGTTGCCCGCTTGCGCAAACGCATTGCCCATAGCCGGGCCGATAGACCGGTGCTGTTGGCCGATCGACTGCCCTGGGGGCAAGTGGCACCGCTTGCCGCGCGTCTGCATCACTTTTCCGGTATCGACGTTCAGGCCAACAGCTATCGCTATTATCCCTATGGGGCATTGACCTCCCATGTGGTCGGGTACATTTCCCTGGCGACCGCGGAAGATGTGGCACGGGGCTATCAGGCCAATGAGTTCGTCGGACGCGCGGGGGCCGAACGCGCGTTTGAGGCCCGTTTGCATGGGACGCCGGGAGCGCGCCAGGAAGAGGTCGACGCGCATGGCAGGCGCGTTGCAGTGTTGCAGCGTATTCCTCCCAAGACCGGCGAAAACGTACACCTGAGTTTGGATGTCGACCTGCAAAGGGTGGCGGCCGATGCGCTGGGGGCGCGTACGGGTGCGGTGGTGGTGATGGACGTCCAAACGGGCAAGTTGCTGGTGCTGTTGAGTCGGCCGGGATACGATACCAATCGTTTCATTACGGGGCTGGAGTATGCGCAGTGGAACGCGTGGCTGAGGGATGTGCGAAAGCCGTTGGTCAACCGCACAATCCAGGCCGCCTATCCGCCCGCGTCCACCTTCAAGTTGGTCACCGCGCTGGCCGGATTGCGCCATCATATTCCGTTGGCGACCGGTTCCAGCTTCTGCCCGGGTTATCTTCAGTTGGCCGATCGCAAGCTTCGTTGCTGGCGGCATCAGGGACATGGTCGTGTCGATTTGCGCAAGGCGATCATGCAGTCCTGCGATGTCTATTTCTACGAACTCGGCGACCAGCTAGGGATGGGAAGGCTGGCCGAGGAGGCAAGGCGCTGGGGGTTTGGAGAAAAGACGGGCATTATCCTCTCGCCTGAGGCGCGCGGCAACATACCTCGGGTCGGGAGTGGTCGCGGGCGTTGGTATCGCGGGGTGACGATGATTTCCGCCATTGGCCAGGGAGCGGTGACCGCGACACCGTTGCAGGTGGCGCGCTTTGCGGCCGCGATTGCCAATGGCGGGCGATTGCTTCGCCCACAATTGGACGCCGATGCCGCGCCGGTTGTCGAGCGGATCATCGATGTTGCGCCTGCCGCGCTGCAGCGCGTGCGTGAGGCGATGCGCGCTGTCGTGGCGGAGCGGAAGGGCACGGCGTATTATGCTTTACGCCATTTGCCATGGCATGTGGCGGGCAAGACCGGCACGGCCCAAGTGGTGGCGATGCGCAAACGGGAGGCCAAGGGCGCGTCGGGCTATGATCCGCACAAGGATCACGCATGGTTCATGGGTTTTGCCCCTTATGAGCAGCCGCGCATTGCCTTTGCCGTTTTCGTTGAGCACGGCGGGCATGGAGGTAGTGCCGCGGCGCCGGTTGCGGCGGCGATTATCCGGGCAATGGCGGCGCACGCAGATCAGCAGGGGGCGGGTACATGAGGGCCGTGTTGCGGGGGCTGGATTTGCCATTGTTGCTCGCCATTCTCGGTTTGGCGGCGTTGGGGATGTTGACCCTGTATGCGGCCCTGCATCAGGGGGATCTCTCGCTCTGGCGCAAGCAGGGCATGGTTTGGGTGGTTGGGTTCGCATTGATGTTGGGCATGTGTTTCGTGCCGTTGCGCGTGTTCGGTTTGCTCACCTGGCCCATCTATGGTCTTGCTCTGTTGCTGTTGTTGGCCGTGCCGCTGGTGGGCGAAGTGCATATGGGCGCGCGCCGCTGGCTCAATCTGGGCCTGGTGGTAATGCAACCCTCGGAGTTGATGAAATGGACGCTTGTGTTCGTACTGGCGCACTGGTTCGCCTCGCGCGAGGCGAGCCAATGGCGGACCGTGCTGGTGGCGGTGTTGTTGACCGCGCTACCCGCGGCACTTATCGCCAAGCAGCCGGATTTGGGTACCACGCTGGTGCTGATCTTCAGCGCCACGGCAATGCTGATTGCCGCGGGTTTGCGTTGGCGCGTATTGGCCGCCGCCCTCGCCTTGGCCGTCGCGCTGCTCCCGGTGATTTGGCATTATATGCATGACTACCAACGGCAGCGCGTGTTGACCTTCCTGCATCCGGAAGCCGATCCGCTGGGTGCTGGCTACCATGTGATCCAGTCCACGATCGCCATCGGCTCCGGCGGTTTGAGCGGCAAGGGCTTTTTGCAGGGAACCCAGGCGAGGCTGCATTTTTTACCCGAGCAGCATACCGACTTCATCTTTTCCGTGTTGGCCGAGGAGGGGGGGTTTCTTGCCGCCTGTCTGCTGTTCGCATTGTACACCTTGCTGGTGTTCCGTGTCATCGCGATTGCAGCTAGGGCCCAAAATCGCTTTGCATCAATGCTGTGCATCGGAATTGCATCGATCTTCATTCTCTACATTACGGTCAATGTGGGCATGGTTTCGGGACTGCTTCCCGTGGTGGGCATCCCTTTACCCTTCATTAGTTATGGGGGGTCCGCTCTGCTGACGATGCTGGCCGCCGTGGGCGTGGTGCTGCGCGTCGGAATTGAGGCCCATGGTCATGTGCCTTGGCAAAGGCCCGGCAGTCCTCTTGCTTGATGCGCGTGCTAGATGCTCATAAGCAGGGCGGCGAGCATCAAGACGCCCGCATACCATTTAAAGCCCCGCGCGATGATGGTGCGCAGCGTGCCCTCCGGCACACGTTGGTGCAGTGCCGCCGCCCAGCGCGTGGCGAACGGCAGCGTGCCAAGAAAGCCGGCAAGGCAGCCGATGAGCCACGCCTTGTGCGCGGCGAGCAGGCGGCTCCAGTTGGCCTCCAGGCCGAGGTTGAGACCGATGGCGAGAAGGGACATCAGCAGGCTGCAGGCTGTGGTTGTCCCTACCGCTTCCCTGAGCGTCAATTGTCGCCGCAGCAAGGGAACCAGCAGCGTGCCACCGCCGATGCCGAGCAGGCCGGAGCATGCGCCGATCGGGAAAGAGAGCAGGACCAGAGATTGACGTCGAGCACGAATGGGTTGGGCGCACTGATAATCTTGCGCCACCCAGGCATTCATGATGGAAAGCAGGGCGAGAATCAGCGGCGCAGGCAAATGCAGCGTACTCCACAGGCCGAGGCTGGCGCCGAGGGCAAGCCCTGGCATCAGGTGCCGCAGGCTCTCCCGGTCCACATGCCCTAGGCGCTGGTGTGCCCGCCATGACCAGGCGGAGGTGAGCATGATGGCCAGCATGCTGGCGAACACCGAAACAGAACCCTCGTTTCCGCTGAAGGACAGTGAGAACATGAACAGCGGAACGTAAACCAGTCCGCCGCCGAGGCCACAAACGGCGGAAAGGATGCCACCGGCGGTACCCGCGATCAGTCCGGTGATCAAGCCGGTGGCGAGCATGATCATCGGACGTGGGTCCGCAACCGGATAAAATCAGTCGCGGTGCTGGCGCAATGCCTCGATTCGCGCCTCAATCGGCGGGTGGGTGGCAAACAGACCAGAGAAGCCGCCGCTGATTTTCAATGTGGCCAGTGCATCTTCCTGTGCGATGCCGCTTTGTTCCTCGGGCTGATACAGCGCTTGCAACTTGCGCAAGGCCGAGATCATTGACGATGCGCCATAGGCGCCGGCGGCATAGGCATCGGCACGGAATTCGCGCCGCCGTGAATGCCAGCACACAACAATCATGGCCAGCACGGAGAAGACCAGTTGCAGGATCATGTTGACGATGAAATAGAGACCGTAGTTCATTTCGCCGTCGCGCGATCCGGCGCTTGCCACCATGCGCGCGATGACCGACGACAGAAAATAGACAAAGGTGTTCATCAGTCCCTGCAGCAGGGTCGAGGCAATCATGTCGCCATTGGCGATATGCCCCACCTCATGAGCCAGCACGGCGCGCAATTCATCATCGCTCATCTGCATGGCGAGTCCGGAGGATACGGCGACCATGGCGTTATTGCGCGTCGGGCCGGTGGCAAAGGCGTTGGGGGTGTCATCCCAATACACCCAGACCTCCGGCATGCGGATGCCTTCACGTTCGGCAAGCTCCTTCACGGTTTCGTAGACCAGCCGCTCCTTGGGCGTGGCGGGCGATTCCACGCGCTGCATACGGTACATGCGTTTGGCCATCGGTTTGGACATCAACAGGGAAATGAACGCGCCGCCAAAGCCGAAAACCATGGCCCAGGCGAACTGATAGCTGGCGAATGTGCCGCGCATGTCGATGCCGAACGCCGGCAGCACGAAATGGATCAGGATATTGCCGGAAATGACCAGCGTCAAAAAGACCAGCAGGTTGGCAACAATCAGTAGAAAAAAGCCTTTCAGACTCCGCATCTCATCTCCTCTGTATGCATTTTGGCACGAAATGTGCGCACGCAGTTCGCCAAAATCAACCCTTGAAAGGGCAAGCGATTCCCCCTACAAACGGCGCATGAGCGACGCGGTTCACAACCCCGAGGTGGTCGAGGACAATCATCAGCCATTGGTTGTTGCGGATGAGGTTTTGCCCGCACAACTGACCATTCTTCCCTTGTCCAATCGTCCATTGTTCCCCGGTCTCGTTGTGCCTTTAAGCTATGAGGGCGAACAGACCATCGAGGTGTTGCGCACATTGGCCAAGAATCGCGAGCGCCATGTGGGCTTGGTTTTGGTGCGTAATGAGAAGGCGCCTTACGGCCCCGAGAATCTCTACGAGGTAGGGGTGGTGGCGCGCATCGTGAAAGCGGTTGAGGGCGAGGGACACGAGGTGCACTTGGTGGTCGAATGTCTGCGCCGCTTCAAGATTGTGGGTTTTTTGACCGACAAGCATCCCATCCGGGTGGCCGTGCGCTATCCCAGTCAGACCTCCTATGAGGACAATGTCGAGCTGCGCGCATATACCGTTGCGATCATCAAGACCATCAAGGAATTGCTCAAGCACAATCCGCTGTACGAAGAGGAATTGCGCTTGTTCGCCTCGCGCTTTGGCGTCGATGATCCGAACCGCCTTGCCGATTTCGCGGCCAGCATGACCACTGCCAGCCGGGCTGACCTGCAGGAGATTCTGGAAACCTTTCCCATCTTCGATCGCTTGAAGAAAGTGATGGTGCTGCTCAACCGTGAGCTGAATGTCAGCAAGGTGCAAAGCAAGATTCGCGAGAGCATCAATGAGCGCGTATCGGAGCAGCAACGCAAGTTCTTCTTGCAGGAGCAATTGCACGAGATCCAGAAGGAGTTGGGCATCAACGAGGATCCCCAGCGCAAGGAGATCGAGTCGTTCAAGAAACGCGCGCGCAAACTGAAGTTTAGCAAAGAGGCGCGCAAGGCGTTTCACGAGGAATTGGACAAGCTGGGTAGAATCGACCCATCTTCGCCGGAGTATTCGGTCAGCCGAAACTACCTGGATTGGCTGGTGTCGCTGCCTTGGGGGCGTTATGGGCGGGACCGTTATCACCTGGCGCGCGCACGCAAGGTGTTGGATCGGCATCATGCCGGGCTGGAGGATGTGAAGGAGCGCATTCTCGAATTCATCGCGGTTGGGGCGCGCAAGAAAGAGGTGGGCGGCTCGATCATTCTGTTTGTCGGCCCGCCGGGCGTGGGCAAGACATCGCTGGGCCGGGCCATAGCCGAGGCGGTCAATCGCCCCTTCTTTCGCTTTTCGGTGGGGGGCATGCGCGACGAGGCGGAAATCAAGGGGCATCGACGCACCTACATTGGCGCGATGCCGGGCAAGATTATTCAGGCCTTGAAACGGGTGGGTGTCGCGAACCCGGTGATCATGATCGACGAGGTGGACAAGATCGGGAGCGATTTCCGGGGCGATCCGGCATCCGCCTTGCTGGAGGTGCTCGATCCCGAGCAGAACACGGATTTCATGGATCATTATCTCGATGTGCGTTTCGACCTCTCGCGCGTGCTGTTCCTGTTGACCGCGAACCAACTGGACACCGTGCCTGCGCCGTTGCTCGACCGCGCGGAGATCATCCGCTTGCCGGGCTACATCGGTGCGGAAAAGGTGGAAATCGCGCGACGGCACCTGTGGCCCAACCTGCTTGATACGCATGGCATGAAACGGGGGGATGTGCGTATCACGCGCGCCGCGTTGCGACACATTGTCGAGGACTATGCGCGCGAGCCAGGTGTGCGCCGACTGGAGCAATTGCTGAAAAAAATGTTGCGCAGGGTCGCACGCGATGTTGCGGAAGGGAAATCGACCCTGCCGATCCAAATTGGCGTGCGGGACCTTGAGCATTACCTGGGCAAGCCACGTTTCCGTGACAAGGCGCCCCGCTTGGGTGTGGGCAAGGTGATTGGATTGGCCTGGACCTCGCTCGGAGGCGATACCTTGATGTTGGAGGCCGCCGTGGTGCACCATGATCGCCGGGGCCTCAAGCTGACCGGGCAATTGGGCAAGGTGATGCAGGAATCAGCCGAGATCGCTTATTCCTATGTGACCGCGCATCTCGCCGAGTTCGGGGCGGCCGAGGACTTCTTCGACAAGGCGTTTATTCATTTGCATGTACCGGAGGGCGCGGTGCCCAAGGATGGACCTTCGGCGGGGATTACGATGGCCACCGCGCTATTGTCTCTCGCCTTGGATCGGGTGCCGGCCGAGATTGCGATGACCGGTGAGTTGACCTTGACTGGCGAGGTGCTGGCGATTGGCGGCGTGCGCGAAAAGCTGCTTGCCGCCAAGCGAATGCATCTGACGACCGTGATTCTTCCCGCCGACAATCGAGTGGATGTGGAGGAATTGCCGGCCACGGTACGCGAAGGGCTGCAGATTCACTATGTGCGCCATTTTCGTGAGGTGGCCAGACTGATGTTTGCTTAGCTTCCAGGGTCGGTGCGTCGGCGCAAGATTGAGCGCCTCGTTTTGAGACGCGCTTTACGTGCATCCGAACGCGGACGTGGATCGTTTCAGGCCTTCTTGACGAATTCCGACTTCAGCCCCATCTGCCCAATGCCGGGGATTTTGCAGGCGATATTGTGATCGCCATCCACCAGGCGGATGTTTTTAACCTTGGTGCCGACCTTGACCACTGAGGACGAGCCCTTGATCTTGAGATCTTTGATCACGGTGACCGTGTCGCCATCATGCAACTGGGTGCCGTGAGCGTCGCGCACGAGCAGTTCGTCTGTATCCGCGGCATGTTCGTCGGCGCGCCACTCATGGGCGCATTCCGGGCAGACAAGCATGCCACGATCCTCGTACGTGTATGGCGATTGGCATTTCGGGCATGCGGGTAATTGACTCATGGCTTCTCCTTGCGGATGGATTGTTTGGAATGACGAGTGGCGGATGGATGCTTGCCCGCCTTAAGGGCCTGGAATACGTCTTCGGCATGGAAGCTTGAGCGAACGAGCGGTCCGCTGGCGACCATGCCGAAGCCCATTTTCTCAGCCAGGTATTTCAGTTCTTCGAATGCCTCGGGCGTCCAATAGCGCATCACCGGATGATGCTTCGGCGATGGTCGCAGGTACTGGCCGATGGTCAGGATGTCCACGCCAGCTTCACGCAGGTCGTCAAGCACTTGCAAAACCTCGTCGCGTTCCTCGCCCAGTCCGACCATAATGCCCGACTTGGTGACCACCTGCGGGTCCAGTTCCTTGGCTCGCTGCAAAAGCCTAAGGCTGGTGAAATAGCGCGCGCCGGGACGTACCGAACGATACAGACGCGGGACGGTTTCCAGGTTGTGATTGAAGATTTCCGGTCGCGCACGGATGACCGTCTCCAGGCAGGATGCGGGTTTGCGCTGGAAATCCGGCGTCAATACCTCGACGGTGGCATGTGGTAGGCGTTGCTTGACCGCCTGGATGGTGGCCGCATAGTGCGCTGCGCCGCCATCCGGCAGATCGTCGCGATCGACGGAGGTGATGACCACGTGTCTCAGCCCCATCGCCGCGGCTGCCGCTGCCAGCTTGTTTGGCTCTTCGGCATCGACGGGATCGGGACGACCCGTTGCGACATCACAGAACGCGCATGTGCGGGTACATACGCGGCCAAGGATCATGAAGGTCGCGGAGCCATGCTTCCAGCATTCGCCGATATTGGGGCAACTGGCTTCCTCGCACACCGTATTGAGCCCCTTTTCGCGCATCAGACGAAACAGGGCACGATATTCCTTCGATAGCGGTGCGCGCACCTTCAGCCAGGCCGGCTTGCCGGCCATCGGTTCGCCCTCGCCAGCCGGGCGAATCGGAATGGTTTCTCTACTCATGAGCGAACCTTAGTCCCTTTTCCTTGCGTTGTCCGCCACCAAACGTTAGCGGATTGTCTGCCGGCGCTTGCGTACGGCCTCAGCGAGCATGCGCAGCAGATCGGCCGAGTCTTCCCAGCCCAGGCATGCATCGGTGATGCTCACGCCGTATTCGGGGGGGGTGCCGGGGACGATGTCCTGGCGGCCGGGCTTTAGATGGCTTTCGACCATCAGACCGATGATGCGGTGATTGCCGGCGGCAATCTGGCCGGCCACGTCGTAGCCGACTTCCACTTGGCGTTCGTATTGTTTGCGGCTGTTGGCGTGGCTGCAATCGATCATGAGCCCCGTTTCCACCCCTGCGGCATCGAGCAATTTCAATGCCGCGGCCACCGATTCGGCGTCGTAATTCGGCTGTTTGCCTCCGCGCAAGATGATATGGCAATCCTCGTTGCCGGTGGTGGAGAAGATGGCCGACTTGCCTTCCTTGGTGAGGGAGAGGAAGACATGCGGATGACGTGCCGCGCGTATGGCATCGATGGCGATTTGGCAGCCGCCGTCTGTTCCGTTTTTGAACCCCACCGGACAGGACAGGCCACTGGCCAGCTCGCGGTGACCCTGGGATTCGGTGGTGCGGGCTCCGATCGCGCCCCAACTGACCAGGTCGGCAAAATACTGCGGAGTGATAAGGTCGAGGAACTCATTGCCGGCCGGCACCCCGAGTTCGTTGATTTCGAGCAGCAGTTTGCGCGCCAGGCGAATGCCCTTGTTGATCTCGTAGGATCCATCGAGGTTGGGGTCATTGATCAAGCCTTTCCAGCCGATGGTGGTGCGCGGTTTCTCGAAATAGACGCGCATCACGACGAATAGCTTGTCACCCAACTCCTCACGCATCGCGCGGATGCGTGAGGCATATTCGAGGGCCGCGTCCGGGTTATGGATGGAGCAGGGGCCGATTACGACCAGCAGCCGGTCATCGCGTCCATAGAGGATGTCGTGAATTTGCCGACGCGCTTCGAAGGTGGTGCGTGCCGCGGTCTCGGAGATGGGATATTCGTCATGCACGCGCTGCGGGGAGACTACCTCCTGGATTCCGCAAATGCGCAGGTCATCGGTTGGATATTGGCGGCTCATCGGTCTAGGCATGTCCTCATCACAGATTGGCGCTTGCATCAAGCGCGGCGCAGTATTGCAGAAATTGCGTCATTCTTCTAATCCGTGTCGTATGGCATCAGTCGACGGGCCGCCAGTTCGGGATCGGGTGCATGCAGAATGGCGCGGATGACCGCGATGCCAAAGCCATGCAGCCGATCCCGATTGTCGGGGTTGATGCCGCCCAGCGCAATCACGGGCAGGCCGGCCTTGTGCGCAAGTTGACGAAAGCGGGTCACACCGAGAGTGGCGGCGCCGGGGTGTGAGCGAGTGGGGAACACCGGCGACAGGAGGGCGAAGTCCGCCCCGGCCCGGCGTGCGGCTTCCAGTTCGTTGTCGTCGTGGCAGGAAGCGGACAAGGTCATGGACGAGGCATCCTCACCCAACCAATGGCGAATGGCGGGAATGTGCGCGATGGCGTGCCGCGCGACGTGGACGCCATCCGCGTCGACCGCACGCGCAATATCGGCGTGAGTATGAATCAGCAGCCGGGCGCCCCATTGGCGGGTGCTGTCACGTAGATGCGCGGCCAGGGCGAGCAGGTGTGCACGATCCAGCGCCGGGGCGCGCAGGAGAATGGCGTCGACTCCGCCCCGCATGGCGGCTGCGCAGCGTTGCAGGAGTTGTTCGCTGCGCAGGCCGGACAGGTCGGTGATCAGCAGCAGCTTGGGGGTGTTCAGAAGCGTTTGATGACCCACATCGGAGGAGAAGGGCGCTTGTAGCCGCCCGGCAAGCGTTGATCGAAGGTCCCGTCGCCATCCTGGTCGTAGAGATAGTAGGCCGGTAATCCCCCCGCCGGTTGCACTTTGATCATATAGACATGTCCATGGATCGAATATTCTTCAATGCGCGCGCCGTCGTTGCGCGTGTAGGCATGCACCTGAACACGCTCATCATCGTTCAAGTGTTCGAATTCCCTGTTCAGGTTCGGGGCGTGTTCTTCCGGCTCAATGGTTTCTCGCGCCTGCGGTTGGTCATGGATTGTGGTTGGCGGCGGTGGCGCATCGGCGGCCAACAGCCGACAGGGAATGGCCAGCGGTAGAACAAGCAGCAGGGCCATGGAGCACATGCGTTTATGGTTCATCATTACCCCCCTTGTCTGCGCAGCAGGACGAGACTGGCGCCGCCATGGCTGCCGCGCTGTGGGATTGCGGCCAGCACGTGCGCGGCATACGGGCCTTCCCGCAGCCAGTGAAACACGGCTTCTTTCAGTACCGGTCTGCCCTGGGAATGGCGTCCGCGCCCGTGAATGATACACACGACCCTTCCGCCCCGGGCACGCACAGCCTCGATGGATTGCGCGAGCAATGCAAGCGCCTGCTCTCGCGTCATGCCATGCAGGTCCACTTCCAGGGCGACGGGCGGTTGCCCGCCGGCGAGGCGGCGCAGCTGCGCGCGCGATACACCGCTGGCGCACAATGTCCATCGATCATCGCATGGTGCCAGTGTGCTCGAGGCTTTCGGAGGCGCGGTTGGGGGCGTGATGCCGGGGGGGCGGTTGCGCGTAATGGCGCGGCGTTGCGGGCGGGCTTGGATGCGACGGCTCGGCGCGATGGGACGCACCTTGCGCATCGCTTCGGCGAACAATTCCTCCTCGTCCATCAAAACTCCGTACGCTCGGGGCGCTGCATCAGCGAACGCACGGCTTGCGCGATATCCATTTCTCCCCGCAGCACGCGCGCCACCGATTGCATCAGGGGGATCTCGATGGCCAGTTTTCGCGCCAGCTTTTCGGCGGCATATGCGGTGCGTACGCCTTCAACCGCCTGTCCGATGCGCTGTTCGGCTTGCTCGCGCGGGCAACCCTCGGCCAACATGATGCCCAGTCTACGATTGCGCGATAACGTGCCGGTGCAAGTCAACACCAGATCACCAATGCCGGACAAGCCCATCAAGGTTTCCTGGCGGCCGCCCACCGCAGTGGCGAGGCGCGCCATTTCGGCAAGCCCGCGTGTGACCACCGCCGCCATGGAATTGTGCCCTAGGCCGAGTCCCTCCGCGACGCCGGCGGCGATGGCGATCACATTCTTGAGCGCACCACCCATCGCTACTCCGATGACATCGTCGCTGGTGTAGATGCGGAAATTCGTGTCATTGAACAGCGCGGCCGCGCGGGAAGCCAAGGTTATATCCTCGCTGGCCATGGTAATGGCCGTCGGCTGGCCATGGGCGACTTCAAGCGCAAACGAGGGGCCGGAGAGCAAGGCGATGCGTGTGCGTGGAATGTTTCGCGCCAGCATTTGGTCGGTGCGCTCGAGCGTGTCCGGATTCAAGCCCTTGCAAGCCGCGATGACCGGATAATCGCCATGCAGCAGGGGAAGAATATCCGGCACGGCCGCGCATGGCAGCGCGAGTACGCAGGCTGCGGCATGAGCCAGGGCCAAGCGTGGGTTCGATGTGGCTTGCAGGGTGTCCGGCAATGTGATGTCTGGCAGGTAGGCGCGATTCCGGCGTTCCTGGTTGATCAAGGTCGCATGCGCTTCATTGTGGGTGACCAGCCAGACCCGCTGTCCGGCGCGCGCCAGCACCATGCCCAGTGCGGTGCCCCAGGACCCGGCGCCGATGACCGCGATGTCTACGCCCTTGTCCGCCAATAGATCATTCCTCCGATCAGCAGCATGCACGCGAGAATGCTATCGCCCAACCGTTGATAGGGGGTGACGACATCCGACAGGCGATATGTACCGCGAACGCTGCCCGCCGTCCACCATCGCATACCTTGTTGCACCCTGCCATCCGGGCCGATGATTGCGGTGATGCCGGTATTTCCGCTGCGCAATACGAAGCGTCCTGTTTCCACCGCGCGTGCGCGCGCGGCCTGAAAGTGTTGCCAGGCGGCGGGGCTGTGGCCGTACCAGGCGTCGTTGGTCACCACCACCAGCACATTGGCGCCATTGCGCACGCGAGCGCGCGCCTCCTCGGGAAAAATCGATTCGTAGCAGACCAGCGTTCCATAGCGGCCATGCTTGCCCGCCAGCACGCCGGCGCTTCGGCCTGGCTGGAAGTCGCCGATATCCGGCACGAGCTTGTGCAGCCATGGCAGCCATGCGGGTACGTATTCTCCGAACGGAACGAGATGGCGTTTGGGTGAGAACTTCTCGCCGCCTTGCACTGTCCACAGATAAAGGCCGTTCTGTACCCGCCTGCCGCCAAGCAGCTTAAGGCCGCCGAACAGGAAGTCTCCTTGCCAGTGCCTTGCCTGGCCGCGCAGCCAGTGGGTCCACTGTGGGGCGCGGGAAGGGAAGAAAGGAACGGCGGCTTCTGGCCAGACCACCAGTTCCGCGGGTTGCGCGGCAAGGGTTAGCGCGGCCAGTTTGCGCATGTGCTGGGCCACGAGATCAGAGCGCCATTTTTCCGACTGGGGAATATTGGGCTGAATCAACGCCACATGGTGCGCATCGCCATTGGCCGGGTATGGCGCCGGCGCCCACAAGTAGAGAGCCACGGTGCCGGCAAGCGGCAACAGGGAGCGCCATCGCCACGTCCACAGGGGAAGCAGGCATGCGATGGCCGGCAGGCATACCAAACAGCTTGCGCCATAGACGCCGAGCACGGCGAGCCAACCCACTCCAGGGGTGTCCAGCAACAGATTGCC
>RFFT01000065.1 GCA_003696795.1 Zetaproteobacteria bacterium
CGGCGGGATGGCCTCTTTTTCCTCCTTGGTCTGTGCCTCGTTCCGCGCTTCGCTCATGGATCAGTCTTGCAGCCAGCGGGCGATATCCAGCGCATGGTAGGTGATGATGATATCCGCGCCCGCCCGTTTGAATGCGGTCATCGTTTCCAGCACCACCCGGCGCTCATCGATCCAGCCCCTTTCCGCCGCCGCCTTGATCATGGCATATTCGCCGGACACGTTGTACACCGCCATGGGGAGTTCGGTGGCGTCTTTGACCTCGCGAATGATATCCATATAGGCGAGCCCCGGCTTGACCATCAGGATGTCCGCGCCTTCCTCGACGTCCAGCAGGGCTTCTTTCATGGCTTCGCGGCGGTTGGCCGGGTCCATCTGATAGCTGGCGCGATCGCCGAAGGCGGGGGCCGAGTCGGCCGCGTCGCGGAAGGGACCGAAGTAGGCCGAGGCGTATTTCACCGCATACGACATGATCGGAAGATCCGTGAAGCCGTGTTCGTCCAGCGCTCCGCGAATGGCCGCAATCATGCCGTCCATCATGCCGGAGGGGGCGACCATATCCACGCCCGCTCTGGCATAGGATACGGCTTCGCGTTGCAGGTTGGCCAGCGTGGCATCGTTGTGTACATGCTCTCCGTCCAGCACGCCGCAGTGGCCATGGTCGGTGTATTCGCAAAAGCAGGTGTCGGCAATGACCAGGAGTTCCGGGCAAGCCTGTTTCGCGGCGCGGATCGCCTGTTGCACCACGCCTTGATCGTCCCAGCCGGACGAGCCGATCGCGTCCTTGCGCGCCGGGATGCCGAACAGGATCACGGCCGGGATGCCGAGCTCGGCGACCTCGCGGCATGCGCTGCCGACATCGGCGAGCGGAATGCGGCGAACCCCCGGCATGCTGGGCACCGGCACCGGGGTCTCAATGGTTTCATCGACGAATAGGGGGTAGACCAGGTCGTTGACGGATAGCGTGGTCTCGCGCACGAGCCGTCGCAAGGTTTCGCTTCGGCGCAGCCGGCGTGGGCGAATGGTCAGATCCGGTAGGGACATGAATTCATTTCTCCTTTGCAAAATACTCGGCCAGAGCATCCAGCAGCGCATCAAAGCTAGCATGCTCGGCGATAACCTGCACGCTGAGCCCCGCGGCCTTGGCCGCTTCGGCGACCTGCGGACTGAGAACGGCGACGACCGGTTTGTCGGCAAGCTTCACGTCGCCGATGCGGCGAACGTAGTAGCGTGCGGTTTGGGCGCTGCCAAGCAGTACGGCGTCGATCTCGCCATGCTCGAGCATGCCCCGGATCGCCGTGCAGTCGCCAATCGGGCAGCGCATGCGGTAGGCGTGAATCAGCTGGACATCCACTCCCTGCTCGATGAGGAAGCGGGGCAGCGTATCCCCACCGGTTTCCGCACGAAAAAAGAACAGGCGCTGCGGCAGGCCATGGCGGCGATAACATTCGATCATGCCCTGCTGCGAGGCGGGGTTGGCGACCAAGGAAGGCTCAACATCCATTTGACGCAACGCCTCGGCGGTTTTGTCTCCAATCGCCGCCACGCGCATGCCGGCCAGCACCGTGCGCGGCAGCCGGTTGATCGCGCGCGAGAAGCAGTGTACGCCGTTGGCGCTGGAAAACAGCACATCGTCGCCCGCCGTCATGTGTTTGACCGCCCGGCGGATATTGGGCAACAGGGGCATGAGTTCGAGGCACGGCAGGGAAAACGGCACCCCGCCATGGCGACGCACACGTTCGGCCAGCGATTGTTGTTGCTGGCGGGCGCGCGTGATCAGGATCGCTTTGCGGGACAGCGGCGCTTGATGCATGGCTGCATGCTGCGCGCAAAACGGGTCGTTGCCAATCAAAAGCTTGCATTGCGAAACCGTTCATGGTGAGATGAATATATATATCCATGCATCGTTGGCTCCCGGGATGTTGTCGGCGGGCGCGCGCATGCATGAGACAAGTGAGCGGAGTGTGAAGACGAGGATGAGCGACGATCGTTTGCGGGAACAGGCGCACAAGGTGCTGCACGAGGTGTTCGGCTACAGCGAATTCCGGCCCATGCAGGAGGATATTATCCTGACCCTGCTCAAAGGCGAGGATGCGTTTGTGCTGATGCCGACGGGTGGCGGAAAGTCGATATGCTATCAGATTCCAGCCATCTTGCGCGAGGGAACCGGCATTGTCGTGTCGCCATTGATCTCGCTGATGAAGGATCAGGTGGACAGCCTGACCGCCTGCGGCGTGCGCGCCGCGTTCTACAATTCCTCCCTGAAGGCGGCGCAGGCGAAGGAGGTGCTGGATCGATTCGCCGCCGGCGAGCTCGATTTGCTGTATGTGGCGCCGGAACGGCTGCTGTCCAAGTCGTTCATGCAGCGCCTGGCCCAGGTCAAGATCGCCATGTTCGCGATCGACGAGGCGCATTGCGTGTCGCAATGGGGGCATGACTTCCGTCCCGAGTACGTGCGCCTCGGCGAATTGCGCGATTTGTTTCCCGGGGTGCCGATGCTGGCATTGACCGCCACCGCCGACGAGCACACGCGCAAGGACGTGACCCAGCGCCTGAAGCTGGACCATGCGCGTCGCTTCGTGGCCAGTTTCGATCGCCCGAACATCCGCTATCTCGTTGCCGAGAAACGGCAGCCGCTGACCCAGATCCTGCAGTTTCTCGAGGGGTGGCCGAACGCATCCGGCGTCATCTATTGTCTCTCGCGCAAGCGCGTGGAGGACATGGCGGTGAACCTGCAGCGGCACGGCATCCGCGCCGCCGCCTATCATGCCGGCATGCCGGGGCGCGCGCGCGACAAGGTGCAGGAGGAGTTCCTGCGTGATCGTATCAAGGTGATCGTGGCCACGATCGCGTTCGGCATGGGGGTGGACAAGCCGAATGTACGCTTCGTGATCCACCATGATCTCCCGAAAAGCATCGAATCGTACTATCAGGAGACGGGACGTGCCGGGCGCGACGGGCTGGAGTCCGAGGCGCTGATGTTGTACGGCTCCGGCGATGTGAATCTGGTGCGCCGGCTGATCGAGAATGTCGAGAACCCCGAGCAGCGGCGGGTCGAGATCCACAAGCTCAATGGCATGATCGGCTTTGCCGAGGCGCTCACCTGTCGTCGCAAGGTGCTGCTCGGCTACTTTGGCGAGGAGCTGGAAGAGCCTTGCGGCAATTGCGACATCTGCCTTGATCCGCCGGAAACCTACGATGCGACCGAATTGGCCGAACTGGCCCTTGATTGCGTGCGCGAGTTGAATGGCGATTACGGCATGGGCTATGTGATCGACGTGCTGCGCGGGGCGAACAATGCGCGTATCCGCGAGCACGGACATGATCGGCTCAAGAGCTATGGCAAGGGCAGCGACATCAATGCCGATGAATGGACCTCGATTCTACGCCAGCTGGTGCATCATGGCTATTTCGTGCAGGACATTTCGCGGCGCGCGGCGATGCGTCCGACCAAGAAGGCGGAGCGCATCGACGAGGGATCCGAGCCGATCATGCTGGCGCGCTACAAGCCCGGCGTGCGGCGCCAGCTCAAGCGTTTGGGCACCCCCAAGGACGAGCGCTTGTACGAGAAGCTGGTCGAGCTGCGGCAGGAGATTGCGGACGAGGAGGATATGGCGCCGCATGTGTTGTTCAGCGATGTGACGCTGACCGAAATGAGCCAGCTCAAGCCGCAGGACGAACAATCCCTGGCCCGTATCAGCGGCCTGGGGCAGCACAAGCTGGAGGCCTATGGCGAGCGCCTGCTTGCGGTGATTCGGGAACACATGAGCGAGGCGCCGGAAGCGGAGAGCGGTGCGGCCAGCGATATTCCCAAGCTGATCGCCAAGGGTCCGCCGGTGAACGACAATCAATCCTACACCTATTCCCTGTACAAGAAGGGCATGAGTGTCGCGGAGAACGCGGCGCATCAGGGGATCAGCGAGAAGACCGTGCTGAACCATTACATCGCCCTGATCCGCGCCGGCCATTACATCGATATCCCGGCCTATTTCGGCGATCGTTTCGAAACCCTGATGCAGGAACTGGATGATGCCGATCCCTATGCCTCGCTGTCCGAGATCAAGCAGGAGCTGTCCGTTCCGACGAGCAACGAGGAGTTCCGCCTGATTCTGGCCTGGCGGGAGGCGATCGGCGTTTCCTGACCGAAAGCCCCCCGGCGTGCCGCGGGTTTACCGGTGGAAGACGGGTGATTCCTCGCGTACGGCGCGGAAGAACTCGATCGCGTGCTCCCGCGGCACGTCCGGCGTGATGCCGTGGCCAAGATTGAAGATGTGGCCGTTGTGATGGCCGAAACGGCGCAGGATGTCGCGCACCTCTTCCCGGATGCGCGCGGGGCGCGCGTACAACATGGCCGGATCCATGTTGCCCTGCAGTGCCACGCGGTCGCCGATGCGCGCGCGCGCGCGGTCGATGTCGATCGTCCAGTCCAGGCCGACCACGTCGCAGCCGCTGGCGGCGATGTCTTCCAGCCAGCCCATGCCGCCCTTGGTGTACAGAATTACCGGCACGCGCCGCCCCTCGTGTTCCCGGGTCAGTTGTTCGATGATGCGCCGCATGTAGCGCAGGGAGAATTCGCGGTAGTCGCGCGTGGTCAGGATGCCGCCCCAGGTGTCGAAGATCTGCACGGCCTGCGCCCCGTTCGCGATTTGCGCGTTCAGGTAGGCGGCCACCGCGTCGGCAAGCTTGGCAAGCAACAGGTGCATGGTGTCCGGATCGTTGAACATCATGCCCTTGACCTTGGAAAAGGTTTTCGATCCGCCGCCCTCGACCATGTAGGTGGCAAGCGTCCAGGGGCTTCCGGAAAAGCCGATCAGCGGCACGCGACCGGCCAGCGCGCGCCGGATTGCGCGCACCGCGGCCATTACATAATCCAGCTCTTGCTCCGGATCGGGAACTGGCAGGCGCTCCACATCCGCGCGGCTTGCGATCGGGGCGGGAAATTTTGGCCCTTCGCCGGCGCCGAAGGTGAGCTCCATGCCCATCGCCTCGGGCACGACCAGAATGTCGGAAAACAGGATCGCCGCATCCGCGCCGAGAATGTCGATCGGCTGCAGGGTGACCTCGCAGGCCAGTTCCGGATTTTTGCACAGGTCCAGAAAGCCGCCGGCGCGCTTGCGCGTTTCCCTGTACTCGGCGAGATACCTGCCGGCCTGGCGCATCATCCACACCGGGGTGCGTTCCACCGGCTGGCGTAGGCAAGCGCGCAGGAATAGATCGTTGTGCAGTTCAGTCATTTTTGGTGTCCTTTTTGTGCGGGATCAGTCCCAGATATAGCCTTCGGTGGGGGAGCTCGCCGAGGCAAAGGCGCGTTTGGGCATGCGTCCGGCCAGATAGGCCGCGCGCCCCGCCTTGACCGCGTCGCGCATGGCGCGGGCCATCAGGCATTCGTCTTGCGCCTCGGCAATCGCGGTGTTGACCAGCACCGCATCCACCCCCAGTTCCATCGCGCGCGCGGCGTCCGATGCGGTGCCGATGCCGGCATCGACCACGATCGGCACGTTGGCCCGTTCCTTGATGACGCGGATGTTGAACGGATTGGCCAGTCCGCGCCCGGAGCCGATCGGGTTGCCCAGCGGCATCACCGCCACGCAGCCGATTTCCTCCAGTCGCTTGGCCACGATCGGATCGTCATTGGTGTAGACCATGACCTCGAAGCCTTCCGCGACCAGAATTTCGGCCGCCTTGATCGTCTCGACCACGTTGGGATACAAGGTTTCGGTGTCGCCCAGCACCTCCAGCTTGACCAGCGTCCAGCCGCCGGCCTCGCGCGCAAGCCGCAAGGTGCGCACCGCGTCCTCAGCATTGAAGCAACCGGCGGTGTTGGGGAGGATCGTGTAGCGCTTCGGGTCGATGTAATCGAGCAGATTCTCCTTGCCCGGATCGGTGATGTTGACCCGGCGCACCGCGACGGTGACCATCTCCGCGCCGGCGGCTTCCGTCGCCCGACGCGTGGTTTCGAAGTCCTTGTACTTGCCCGAGCCGACGATCAGCCGGGAATGAAAGGTGTGACTGCCGACCTGGAAGGTGTCCGTCATCCGTGCCTCCTTATGGGTTTCAGCCGCCGCCGATCATGTGCACGAGCTCGATGCGGTCGCCCTCGGCAAGCGGGGTGGTCGCATAGGCGCTCTTGGGCACGACCTCGAGGTTTCGCTCGATGGCGATCATGCGTCCGCCAAGTCCAAGCTCCTCGACCAATTCGGCCAGCGTGCGGGCGCGCACATGGTGGGTCTTGCCGTTGAGCGTGATCCTGATCTCGTTGCGCATGGTTGCTCCGGTTTTTTTGTCCGTCTTGCCCGATTTTTGCGTGTTTTCGAGCGAAATCGTGCCGTTTCCGGGCGTTTTCCGCGCCATGGCCAGGTTGACCGCGCGCGGACCGGTCATTAGCGTGATGCGCATGCTAGCAGCATCCGACGCAACACCCAACACCGCCGTTCCCCGGCCTGCCAATTGGTGCGGCGTGGCGGAAAGCCTGCGCCGTGCCCGCTGGGCGATTGCCAAGGGGGAACTGGAGCATGCCGAGCGCCTGCTCAAGGAACTGCTCGAATTCGCGCCGCGCGAGCTGCGCGCTTGGAAGATGCTTGCCCGTCTGCAACGGGAGCTGGGCAAGATCGAGGAAGGCATTGCCAGCGCAGAGCGGGCGCTGTTTTTGCAGGAGCAATCCCGCAAGGCTCCGCCGGTAGCCTCGGTGCGCCTTGCACGGCTGTATTGGGAGCAGGGCGAGCGGCAGTTAGCGCTGGAAATGCTGGATGAGGTTCTCGACCAACGCGCTCACGATCCGGAGTTGATTGCGCTCAAGGCCAGCTGGGAACGGGAACTGTTCTCATGACGCGCCCGCACATCCTGATTCTGCATGGCCCGAACCTGAACCTGTTGGGGCGGCGCGAGCCGGAGCACTACGGTGACATGGATCTTGCCGCGATTGACGCCATGCTGCGCGATCTCGCCAGCGAGCTTGGTGTCGCGGTGGAAAGCTTCCAGAGCAATCATGAAGGCGCATTGATCGACCGTATCCACGCCGCGCAGGAAGCGGGCGTGGGCGGCATCGTGATCAATCCCGCCGCGTTCACGCATACGAGCATTGCGCTGCGCGATGCGCTGCTGGGCGTGGAGATACCGTTCGTCGAGGTGCATTTGTCCAATGTCTACCGGCGCGAAGCGTTTCGGCACCGCTCGTATCTCGCCGACGCGGCTGTTGGCGTGATCGCCGGCTTCGGCGCCGAATCCTACGCGCTGGCGTTGCGCGCGTTGACGCAATACATTCAAAGGGAGGGGTGAGGTGGATATCGCCCAGATACGGAAACTGATCAAACTGCTGCAAAACTCGGATGTGACCGAAATCGAGGTCACCCAGGGCGAGCAACGGGTGCGCATTTCGCGCCAGGGCATGGTGGCTGCGCCGGTGTCGCCGCCCGTGACCGCGACCGTGTCGGCACCCGAGGCGGAGCCCGTGCGCGCGCCTGTCGAACAGGCGGAGGCGAAGGATGAAACGCTAGCGCACACGGTGACCTCGCCGATGGTCGGCACGTTCTATCGTGCGCCGAGTCCCGATGCCGAGCCTTTCGTGCGCGAGGGGCAGAAGGTGCGCAAGGGCGATGTGCTGTGCATCATCGAGGCGATGAAGCTGATGAATGAGATCGAGGCCGAATACGACGGCACGGTGGATAGGATTCTGGTCGAGAACGCGACACCGGTCGAATACGGTCAGCCCTTGTTTGTGATCACGCCCGCCTGAGGGATGCCGCGATGATACACAAGATTCTGGTTGCCAATCGCGGCGAAGTCGCCGTGCGCATCATTCGCGCCTGTCGCGAGATGGGGATTCGCAGCGTGGCCGTCTATTCCGAGGCGGATCGCGACGCGATGCATACGCGGCTTGCCGACGAGGCGGTGTGCATCGGGCCGGCCCCGGCCGCGCAATCCTATCTGCATATCCCGGCGATCATGTCCGCGGCCGAGATCAGCGATGCCGACGCGGTGCATCCCGGCTTCGGTTTTCTTGCCGAGAACCCCGATTTCGCCGAAATCGTGATCGCCTCGGGCATGACCTGGATCGGACCGAGCCCGGAAGCGATGCGCACGATGGGCGACAAGGTGGCGGCCAAACGGGCCATGCGTGCTGCCGGCGTGCCGCTGGTGCCGGGGTCGGAAGGGGCGGTGCGGAGCGTGGACGAGGCGCGCCTCGTGGCCCGCGAGGCCGGATATCCGGTCATTGTCAAGGCCGCCGCCGGCGGTGGCGGTCGTGGCATGAAAGTGGTGCACAGCGAGGGGGGGCTGTCCAGCGCGTTCAATATGTGTCAGACCGAGGCGCGGGCCGCGTTCGGCGACGACACGGTGTTCATCGAGAAGTTCCTCGAACAGCCGCGGCATATCGAGGTGCAGGTGCTGGGCGATACGCACGGGCATATCGTGCATTTGTTCGAGCGCGAGTGTTCGCTGCAGCGCAACAACCAGAAGGTGCTCGAGGAGGCGCCCAGCCCGTTTGTGGACGAGGAGACGCGGGCCGCGATCTGTGCCGCCGGCGTGGCCGCGGCGCGCGCGGTGGATTACGTCGGCGCGGGCACGGTCGAGTTTCTGATGAATCCGGATAAGTCGTTCTATTTCATCGAGATGAACACGCGCATCCAGGTCGAGCATCCGGTTACCGAATGGATCACCGGCGTGGATCTGGTGGAATGGCAGATTCGCGTGGCGGCGGGCGAGCCGTTGGCGTTCACCCAGCGGCAGATCAAGAGAAAGGGGCATGCGATCGAGTGCCGCATCAACGCGGAGGACCCCTTCCGCTTCACCCCGTGCCCGGGCAAGATCGAGCTGTATCATCCGCCGGGCGGGCGCAGCGTGCGCGTCGACGCGGCGGTGTACACCGGCTACACGATTCCACCCTACTACGATTCGATGATCGGCAAGATCATCACGCATGCGCGCACGCGCGAGAAATGCATCCGCCGCATGCAGCGCGCGATCGACGAGTTGGCGATCCTGGGGGTGACCACGAATCAGGAGTTGCATCGCCGTCTGCTGGCCAATCCGGCCTTTCAGCAGGGCGCGTTCGACATCCATTTTCTGGAGAACTGGCTAAGGCAGCTCGGGCAGCACTAGCGGTTCGGTCGCCGCGCGGAACAACGGGGTCAGGTCCTGGCCCCATTCGTGTCGCCAGGCGTGCAGCCAGCGCTCGGCCTGCGTCTGGCGCGCTTCAACCGCCTCGATCAGCGGCGCGAGAAACACGGATTCATCGTCGCCGCGCGCGTTGGTGATCCGCAGCGCGGCAAGGCCGTCACGCGCGATCTCCAGCATGCGCATGCACAGGGCGTGCACATTGGTGTCCCGGAACGGTGCGGCAAAGCCCAGCCGTGGAGCCAGCGCGCGCAGCTGCATGACTTCCGCATGGCTCCAGTCAGCGATCATGTCCCAGGCGCGCGCGCGGGCACGCTCCTCGTAGAGTAGCCCTTTCCACAGGGCCGGCAGCGCGCACAGCCACGGCCAGGGACCCGCGTCCGCGCCGCGCATCTCGATGTATTGTTTCAGGCGCACATCGGGAAACAGGGTGGACAAGTGCAAGGCCCAATCGTCGAGTGTGGGCGTTTCGCCCGGCAGTTGCGGAAGCTTCCCCGCCATGAACGCGCGAAAGCTTTGCCCGGCGCAGTCGATGTAGCGACCGTCGCGGATCACGAAATACATCGGCACGTCCAGCGCCCATTGCACATAGTCCTCGAAACCGAAATCGGGCTTGAAGATGCAGGCCGGGATGCCGGTGCGATCGGGATCGGTGTCAAGCCAACAGGCCGCGCGGCGCGACAGCCAGCCGCTGGGGCGCCCCTCGGCAAACGGGCTAGCCGCGAACAGGGCGGTAACCAAAGGCTGCAGGCAGGCGCCGATGCGCATCTTGCGCGCCATGTCGCGCTCGTCGGAAAAGTCCAGATTGGCCTGCACGGTGGCGGTGCGCAGCATCATGTCCAGGCCCTGCCCGCCGACGCGCGGCATGTAGCGCCGCATGATGCGATAGCGTTGCTTGGGCATCCAAGGGATCGCCGTGCGCGGCCAGGTGGGTGCGAAACCGATGGACAGAAAGCCCACATCCAGCGCTCGGCTGGCGCGGGCCAGCAGGCTGAGATGCGTGCGCGTTTCGTGCCAGGTTTCGAAGATGCTGGCCAAGGGAGCGCCGGAAAGCTCCAGTTGCCCGCCCGGCTCGAGCGTCACCGAAGCGTGATTGCGCGCAATGCCGATGATGCGCCCTTGTTCGGTAATCGGGGTTCCGCCGTCGGCAAGCAGCAATCGAAGCAACGCGCGCACGCCGCGCGCGCCGGCATAGGCGAGCGGTTGCGCACTGCGCGCGTCGAAGCCGATCTTTTCGTGCTCGGTGCCAATGCGCCAGGCTTGCGCGGGCTTAGCGCCGCGCGCAAGCCAGGCGGCGAGATCGTCCATGGTCAGCATCGGGGCATGCTAGCGGCGGCCGTGGCGCAAGGCACGCATGCCATGTGTTGCAAAATGACACACACTTGATGTGCCGTGTTGACACGGAGTGTGACGCGCCTCACAGTTGGGCCATCTTCCGGCGGGGGATCCACTAGGGGCTTTGCTGGAGAGTTGAAATCTTATTGGAGGAAAATAACAGATATGAAGAAGATGCTTCTTTCTGCTGCTGCCTTCGCTGTTGTTGCCGTGTCCGCCGTTGCGGTCGCGCCGACGACATCCGAGGCAATCCCGGCGTTTGCACGCCAGACCGGCGCAGCCTGCCTGAGCTGCCATTTTATGAGCTTCCCGACGCTGGCCAGCTTCGGTCGCTCGTTCAAGATCAACGGCTTCACCGATGTCGGTGAGCAGGCGCTGGTCGAGGACGAGGGGCTGTCCATTCCGGCTCAGCTGAACATCACCGCAGTTGTTCGTCCGCAGTTCCAGTCGGTGAAGAGCACCGGTGCAGCTGTCAGCAAGACTGCAGCGATCACGGCCGACCAGGTGCTGTTGATCGGTGGTCGCTTCGGCACGAACAGCGGTGTGTTCATCGAGTATGACGGTACGTTCGCCAACATCCAGATCATGAATTCGTTCGACTTCGGTTCGTTCCGCGGCGGTGTGAACATCTTCAACACCGGTTTCGGCGAGACGGCCGGGCTCGAGGTTTCGTCCGTGCATGGTCAGCATGCCGGCCTGCTGAATGGTAAGAATCTGTCCGCCGCGAGCAATATTGCATCTGCGGGCGGCAACACCGGCGGTGTCGCACTGTGGGCGGCCAACGACTGGGCCGTGGCTTCGTTCTCGCTGATTACCGATGGGCTGTTTCTCGACGGTGCAACCAACAACGGCCATATCCTGGCACCGAGCGGACGTTTGTTCCTGCAGCCGGAAGTGGCTGGTTGGGATACCGGTATCGGCTTCGGCATCACCAGCGGCAAAACGGGTAATAGCGCGACGGCTACCGCGCTTGGCGCACTGCCTGGCCAGAAGCTGGCGATGAAGAAGTTCTTCGTCGATGCCCAGGCACAGGGCGAACTGGGTGACACGCAGATCGGTGTTTATGCCGACTGGGCGAGTGCCGATGCGTCCAACGCTGCCGAGCTGAACCTGTTCAACCCGAGCACGGCTGGCAAGCTGCAGGGCTGGTCCATCCGCGCGAACATCAAGCCGCTGCACAACATCATCATCGGTGGTGGCGCCGGCGAGCTGAAAACCGTGGGTGCGAGCAAGACCAGCCAGTGGCAGATCGGTGCCGAGTATGAGGTTTACCAGAACTTCGTGATCAGCCTGATCTACAACAACACTGACGTTACCCCGGTTGGTGGTGTGACCACCACGACCAAGACCACGCTGCTCGATGTTGAGGCGCTGATCTAAGCGCTGCGAGACAGCTAGGTTGAGAAGGGGGGACGCGCGCGCGTCCCCCTTTTTCTTTGCGGTTGACCCCGGCGGTGAATCCGGTTGGAATGCGCCGCACCATGAGATACGTACTTCCTCCTATTCGCATCACGATCTTCGCCGCCGGCGCGTTGCTGCTCGCCGCGTGCAGCGGCGGCATGCCGAAGCTGTTCTGGGATACCGAGGACGATACGCCTGCATATGCGCACACGAGCGCAGCGGCAGCTGCAAAAGGCAAGCAAACGCCAAAGCATCTCGAGGTGCCGCCGGAGCTGCGCGCGAAAATCGAGTTGCCGATGGCCGATCAGGTTGCCGCGCAGCCAGGTGACGAGTTGCCCGAGCGTTATCGAAAAGCTGTGGCGGGCAAGGCCGTGTCGCTGCATGCGCGGCGCTATCCCCTGCCTCCGGCGACGGTGTTCTCAACCGTGGTCGATGCGATGACCAGCCTGAACTATCCCGTGCATGCGGTGGATTCGCCGAGCGGGATCATTACCACCGACTGGATCCGCAAAGGCGCGAACAATCCATCCATTGCGGCGATGTTCGGGCTGACCCTCAACACCCTGATTCGCTATCGCTTCATTGTGCGCGTCTATCGCGTGGCGTTGGACAAGGGTGGCACGGCGACCCAGTTGGAGGTGCGCGTGCTGGGGCAGGTGTTTCAGAACAGCCATTGGGTGAACCAGCCGCTCAAGCGCAAGGTGGCCGACGAGCTGTTCCAGCTCGTGGAGGAACTGCTGGCCAGGCAACGCGCGGGTACCCCGCAAGCGCAGGGATCGGCGGTTCGCGCTCTGGAGAGCGAATAGCCTAGCGGCGCGCCAGCTCCTCGAGCAGCCGCGTCACGAAGCGCTTGGCCCAGAGTCGCTCGGCGGCATAGCCGGCAAGCTTTCTCGCGCGCGCGGCCAGATAGTGCGGACGCAGGTGATAGCTCAGGATATTGTATCTATCGATCGCGGCCTTGACGCGTTCGGCGTGGGTGGCCAGATCCGGCATCGGCAACGGCTTCGCGCGCTTGCGAAACAGCATCTCGATGTTGGGCTCGTGTGCGCGGCGAAAGTTCGCCACCATTTCGAATCCGCACTTGGCCGCCAGCGCGCGAAGCGTTTCCGGCGTGAAATTGTGGATGTGCGCGAAATGGAACATGCGTGGGCGCGTGGCGAACGGGCCGGTCAGGTTCGGGCATTCGATATACAGCATGCCGTCGTCAGCAAGCAGCTCGCGGATATGCAGCAGGGCGCGCGTGGGCGACACGAAATGCTCGATCACATGGATCAGCAGCACCAGTTGTTCGCTCCGCTCGCCGGCAAGCTCGAACAAGTTACGATTGGTCACCTCGGCGTGCAGGCATTCGCGGGTGAAGGCGTTGAAGTCGCGGTTGGGCTCGATGCCGCGCGCGCGCATCCCCCGGCGCTCGAAATATTTGACCGTGCAGCCGATGCCGGCGCCGACCTCGAACACGCGCATGTCCCTTCCTAGCCAGGGTTCGAGTTGGCTGTGGATACGTTGCGCATTGCGCCAGGCGCGCATGATGCGCCGCGCCGACGGACGTTGCTCTCCATGGTAGTCGCGGCGGTAATGACGCGCATAGTATTCGGCGACCTGTTCCTCGCTGGGAACGGGCAGATGCATGACCAGCCCGCAGCCAAGACAAATGCCGGTGTCGAGCGGTTTGCCGTGCCGGTCCTTGTGCGCGATCGCTTCGATCGCCTGGCCGCCGCATAAATCGCAGTGCATTTCGGTAGCGCTCATGCGTCGGAGGCGCCGAGCAGCCGGGCCAGCGCGGCTGCCGGATCGGGGGCGCGCATTAGCGATTCGCCAATCAGAAAGCCATGCACGCCATGCGCGTTCATGCGTTGGATGTCCGCGCGCGTGGCAATGCCCGATTCGGTGATCACGCTCTTGTCGGCGGGAATCCGTGGCAGCAGCTCAAGCGTGGTGGCAAGGTCGGTGTCGAACGTGTGCAGGTTGCGGTTGTTGATGCCAATGAGGCGGGTGCCGAGCGCAAGCGCGCGTTCCAGTTCGGAGGCATCATGCACTTCCGGCAACACGCTCAAACCCAGCTCGTGCGCGCAGGCGGCGAGTTCCGCGGCCAGCGCATCGTCGACCATGGCCATGATGATCAGAATCGCATCCGCGCCCAGCGTGCGCGCTTCGATCACTTGATAGGGATCGAGCATGAAGTCCTTGCGCAGGATGGGTAGCGGAACGGCCTGTCGAATTTCCCGCAGATAGCGGTCGCTACCCTGGAAATACCGCTCGTCGGTCAGCACCGACACGCATGTCGCGCCCGCCCGGGCATAGCCCGCCGCGATCGCGACGGGATCGAAGTCGGCGCGGATCGTCCCCTTGGAGGGGCTGGCCTTCTTGACTTCGGCAATGATCGCGTTGTCGCCGTTTTCGATGCGTCCGCGCAGATGTTCGGCAAAAGGCTGCGGGGTGTATTCATCCATCCGCCTCAGCAATGCCTGCTCGGGGCACTGCCGCTTGCGCGCCTTGATCCAGCTTCGCTTGTAGGCCGCGATTTCCGCCAGAATCGAGTTCATCCCAGTCGCTCCATTCGTTTATTCCCAGGCGCCCGCTTGCAGCCAGGTGTGAAAAATCCGATGCACCCGCCGCATCGTCCGGCGCAGCTTGCGCGGGGAATGCATCGGCGTGTGCCGCCTGCATGTTGTCCAGACCTTGTCTTCCGGATGCATGCCGATGCGGGCGACAGAATGCCACAACTCGACGCAAAGCGCATGGTCCATGGCGCGATAGATGGCATAGGTCGCGGCCAACCAGCGCGCTTCACGCAATCTTGGCGCGGGCAAAGCCGCGGGAAGGCCCAGGAGCGTTGCGCAGGTACCCACCGCGCAGCCGCCAAAGGCAAGTCGCGCGAACTGGGCCAGAAACTCGATGTCCACCATGCCGCCGGGATCGTGTTTCAGATTGACCTCCTCTGGCGTCTTGCTGGCCAGGTGCTTGATCATCTTTTCACGCATCGCTCGCATCTCCGTCATCAGGAATGTGCGATCGCGCGGCTGGGCAAGGATGTCCCGTATTGCCTGCGCCACCTGCGTTTGTGCCACATCGGGTCCTGCGACCGGCCGCGCCCGGCATAACGCCTGATGTTCCCAAAGTTGCGCATGATGCCATTGGTAGTCGATAAAACCGTGCAGCGTGGTGACCAGCGCGCCCGCATGACCGGATGGGCGCAGGCGCGCATCGAACGCAAAGCCCGCGCCAAACGGCGGCGCTTGCGAGAGGACGCTGATCATGCGACGGCCCAGGCGCTGAGCCGCATCGCGTGCATGCGCGGGCATGGCCTGTTCGCGCGAGTCGACCAGCACAAAGACCATATCGAGATCGGAGGTGAGTCCCATTTCCCGACTGCCATGTTTGCCCAGCGCGACGGCGACCAAGGGGAAGTCAGGGTCCAGCCCAAGCTCGTGCGCGCATAGACGCAACGCCAGTCGGCTCGCCGCATCGGCGATGTCGGCCAGCCAATTGCTGACGGTCAGGGCATCCGCCGTATGCGCATCGATGGCCAGGGCGCACAGCAATCGTCCTCGGTCGCACCAGCGCGCAAGCTTGCGTCGCGCCTGTTCGCCGTCCCGCACGTCGATCGCTGCAATCGAGCGCACGATGTCACTGATGTCGAGCTCGGTGTGTTGGTGCATCAGCGGCCATTCGAGCCAGGAAGGGTCGCGCGCGATATGTTGTGCCAGATAGCGGCTTGCGGCGAGTACGCCGGTTAACCAACGCAAGGCGCCGGCATGGGTCGCGAGCATATCGATCCAGGTGGCGCGACCGGCAATATGATGAATCAATTCCGCGAAGGCTTCTACAGCCTGCACACCATTCGCGTCCCGCAGCCAATGCGGCATCGCATGGGATAGGATACGTTCCACCTGCTGACGGCTTCGCTCCGGCAACAGTCCACGTTTGAGCATGCTATCGATGGCGGCGAGCGCGTGCATGATGCGCGTGCGTTGGGCATCCGGAAGCGTACCGAGTGGGGGGTGCGCGTTGCCGAGCCAGGGCGCGGCTTCGGCATCCATGGGCAGGATAACCTCGGCAAAGATGCGCGCCACTTGTGCGGCATGGTGGCGCATGCGGTTGATGATGGCCGGCTCTTGCAAGACCTGCGCAAGGTAGTTCGCGTAGTCCGGCGGGAGTTTCTGGGTGCGTTCGCCGCGGCGCGCCTGGACGGCATGTTCGACGCGCCGCCAAAAGGCATACGCCGCGCTCAAGTGGTCCGCATCGCGCGGATCAATCGCATGCGCTTCCGCGAGTGCCGCGAGTGCCTTCATGCTGTTGTTGTGACGCAGCGCGGGGTTGCGGCCGCCATGCAACAGCTGCAATGCCTGGATGGTGAACTCGATTTCGCGGATGCCGCCACGCCCGCGCTTGATGTCAAATCCGGGGGCGAGATCTCGATGTCCTCCCTGTGCATCAATGCGTCGTTTCATGTCCGCCAGCGCCGCGACCGTGGTATAGTCGAGGTAGCGGCGATAGATGAAGGGGATGAGTCCCGCGATCAACTCCGCTCCCAGTTTCGTATCGCCCGCCACCGGTCGCGCTTTGATCAGCATGGCGCGCTCCCAAGTCTGACCATGCTCGAGATAATGGTCGAGCGTGGCCTCAAGGCTTAGCGCAATGGGGGCCGTGTCGCCGCCGGGGCGCAGGCGCATGTCCACATGCCAGGCCTGCCCGTGCTCATCATGCTCGCTGAGCAGGCGGATGAGCATGCGTCCAAGCCTTGAGTAATACTCACCGGCCGCCAGCGCCTGACGTCCGCCGGTGGTTATTCCGTTCCCCTGCCAGACAAACATTAGATCGATGTCCGAGCCCAGGTTGAGCTCGTTTCCACCCAGCTTTCCCAGTCCGAGCACGCAGAAGCGGCCGTTCGCCAGTCGCCCGTAGCGCGGTGCGAGCAGGTCTTCGGCCATGGACAAGGCCATGCGAATCAGCCCATCGGCAAACGCGCTGATCGCTTGCCAAGAGATGCGAATATCGCCGTGCAGTCCGAGTTCCCACCAGATCAGATACAAAAGAGCGCGCTGTTTGCACTGGCGCAAATGACGCATGCAGCCGGACAAGGATGTGTTGGGACATGGCGGAAGCCAATGCGGCGAGGCATCGGGAAGGCGGGCATGTTTGACGTCTGCGAACAGGTCTTCGCGCAGGGATGGCGGCACTTGCCGCAGCAGTTGCGCAAACCAGGGAACCCGCTCCGCAAGTTGCGCAGCAAGAGGAGGAATCATGCGTCGATCATGGATTCGCCGGCCAGCAGCAGCATTTCGCGCAGACATTTTGCGGCCAGTACGCTGGAGCAGCCGCTTGGATCCCATTGGGGAGCGAGCTCGACGATATCCATGCCCGCGAAGGTGCAGCCGCGCAATGCGCCGAGCAGGCGCTGGAAGGTCCACCAGTCAATGCCGCCGGGCTCCGGCGTGCCGGTTCCCGGCAGGCAGGAGGGATCGAACACGTCGAGATCGACGGTGAGATAGACCGGGCGGGCGCCGATCCAGGCGCGGAGTTGCGCTAAGTCCTGTGCGCGAAACGTGGTCAGCGTGTGGTGGGCACGCATCCAGGCATATTCCGCGCGCGTGCCGGAACGGATGCCCAGTTGCTTGAGATTAGCGGCGCCGACCCGTTCGCCGATGCGGCGCATCACGCAGGCATGCGACAGCGCAACGCCGAGATAGTCGGTGCGTTGATCGGCATGGGCGTCGAGTTGCACGACGACCAGTTCCGGGTGCGCCGCATGGACTGCGCGCACGGCTGGCAGGGTCACCAGATGTTCGCCGCCAAGCAGGAAGGGCATGGCGCTCGCCGCGAGGGCGTCGGCTGTCGCCTGTTCGATCCGCGCAAGGCTTGCTTCCGTATCGCCCGGGGGCAGGTCGAGATCGCCGGCATCGGCAAAGCGAAGATCCTGCACATCGGCATCCAGCACCGGAGACCAGGTTTCCAATCCATCGGATGCCGTTCGTATCGCTTGCGGACCAAAGCGCGCGCCGGGGCGAAAGGATACCGTGCCATCGAAGGGGGCGCCGATGATGCGGATGTCGTGCGCCTGGTCGATGGCGCGCTGGCTGTGATCGAACATGGCGCCAATGTTAGCGATTTTGCGCATGGGCGCAGCAGCTTTCGACTATAATCGCAGCAGGAGGTGGCGCATGATCGGTCAGCGTATTCTGGTTCCAACGGATTTTTCCGATGCCTCAACCGAGGCTTTGCGCGAGGCTTGTCGGTTGGCCAAAGCCGCGGGCGGCAAGGTGCACGTCTTGCACGTGCTCGATCCAGGCGTGTTTTTCGATACCGACCTGGTGCAGCTTACACCGCTGGACGATGTGGCGACGGCGATGCGCAAGGTTGCGCAAAAGCGTATGCGGGAACAGGTCGCTTCCCTGAACATGGAGGTGTCCACCCATATTGAGGAGGCGATCGGTGATCCGTCGCGCGCGATCTGTACGTTCGCCGAGGGGTTGCCGGCGGATCTCATCGTGATTGGGAGGCATGGTATGCAGGGGGCGCTGGAGCATTTTCTGATCGGTTCCACGGCGGAGCGTGTCGTGCGTCATGCCACTTGTTCGGTGTTGGTCATCATGCCGCGGCATGATGAGGCTAGAGCACGAACCTGACCTCGGGATGACGGGTCAGTTCCCGGTACAATGCATCAAGCTGGCCCTGGCTTTGGGCGGTCAAGGTGAGCGTGATCGAGATATAGCGCGCATTGGCGCTCGTGCGGCTGTGGATGTCGCGCCCGGCAAGTTCGGGCGCATGCCGGCGCGCTATGGCCACGATCTCCGCCTTGAACGCGGCGGTGTTCGGGCCCATGACCTTGACCGGAAAGCGGCAGGGGAAGGAAAGCGGGGATGCTGACTCGGCCATGGCGCAAGGCTATCATGCTCGAAAGCGATGAGCACTTGCGCGTCGCGGCGGCATAACGGGAGGTGGGATGAACAAGACAATGAAACAGGTGCGGACGGATGTGGTCGTGGTGGCCGGCGTGCGCACCCCGATCGGCAAGGCGGGTGGAGTGTTGGCGGGACTGACCGCGGTTGAGCTCGGGA
>RFFT01000066.1 GCA_003696795.1 Zetaproteobacteria bacterium
CTGATCACGCCGATCGCCATGGACAAGGAGCTTCGCTTCGCGATCCGCGAGGGCGGTCGCACGGTCGGCGCGGGCGTCGTTACCGAGATCATCAAGTAATCGAAAGGGGGCCGCAAGTGGCAGCTCAGAGTATTCGTATTCGCCTAAAGGCATTCGATCACCGCATTCTGGACAAGAGTGCGGCAGATATTGTGGCGACGGCCAAGCGGACCGGCGCGGAGGTTCGTGGTCCGATTCCGATTCCGACGAAGATTCGCAAGTTTTGCGTGATTCGTTCGCCGCATAAGTACAAGGATTCGCGTGAGCAGTTCGAGATCCGCACGCACAAGCGGCTGCTGGATATCGATCGGCCGACACCGCAGACCGTGGATGCATTGATGAAGCTCGATCTTCCGTCCGGTGTGGACGTTGAGATTAAGCTGTAAAGGGGCGGGAAGATGAGTATTGGATTGATCGCCCGCAAAGCGGGCATGACACAGGTATTCGCCGAGGATGGCGCCGCGATTCCGGTTACGGTGCTGGATGTGGAAGACTGCCGGGTCATTATGCGCCGGACCCAGGAAAAGGATGGCTATGAAGCGGTACAGGTTGGCTATGGCGCGCCGAAGAAGCACGAAACGCGCGCGGTGCAGGGTCACTATGCGCGGCATGGTCAGAGCCCGATGGGCGGCCTGAAGGAGTTTCGCGTGACCGCCGAGGAACAGTTTGAACCTGGTCAGCGGTTGACAGCTGCGCTTTTCTCAGCAGGACAGAAGGTCGATGTGTCCGGCACGTCCAAGGGGCGTGGCTTTGCCGGCGTCATGAAGCGCTACAACTTCGGGGGAGGGCGCGCGAGCCATGGCGCGGAGAAAGTGCATCGGCAGATGGGTTCGACGGGGCAATGCCAAGACCCAGGGCGCGTTTTTCCGGGCAAGAAGATGCCTGGTCACTATGGAAATGCGCGTGTGACAACCCAAAACCTGGAAATTGTCCGCGTGGACGAGGAGGCCAACCGCATCCTGGTCAAGGGGGCGGTGCCGGGCCCGCGTGGTGGATTGGTCGAAATTCGGCCGGCTGTAAAGGGAGCGTGAGATGGCGCAGATTGCGGTAGTTGATCAGAACAATCAGCAGGTCGGTACGCGGGAGTTGAATCCGGCCGTGTTCGGCCTTGAACCTGACGTTGGTTTTGTGCATCGCGTATTCACGGCGTTGGCCGAAGCGCGTCGGTCGGGTACACGCGCAACCAAAACGCGCGCGCAAGTATCGGGCGGTGGCAAGAAGCCATGGAAGCAAAAGGGTACCGGTCGCGCCCGGCAGGGATCGACCCGAGCGACACAATGGCGCCATGGCGGTATTGCGCATGGACCGAAGGCCAATGCGAACTTCGCAACCCGGATCAACCGCAAGGAGCGTCAGCGTGCGTTGCGTCTTGTGTTGTCGGACGCGCTGCGCGAGGGGCGTCTGGTTGTGGTCAACAAGATCGAGTTGCCCGCCATCAAGACCAAACATTTTGTGGATGTGATGACCGCGCTGGGCGCTGCAAAGCCGTTGGTTGTGTTGGATGCGGAAAACAAGACTCTATCCCTGTCCGGGCGCAACGTGCCCAATGCGCGGATTGTGCTGGACGGTCAAGTGAATCTGTTCGATCTCATGAAGTGCGATCGAGTGATTCTGACCGAGGCGGCGGTAGATAAGATCGAGGAGCGTTTGGCATGAGTGCACATATCGAGCATTTCAATATTCTCCGCCAGCCGGTGGTGACCGAGAAGAGCTATACCGCCACGGGCGCGGCGAACCAGTACACGTTTCGTGTTGCGCCCAACGCAACCAAGGCGCAGGTCAAGGCGGCGATCGAGGCCATCTTCGATGTGAAGGTGGAGAAGGTTCAGGTGATGAACATGCCGGGCAAGCCGAAGCGGCGCGGTTTTCATGTCGGGATGCGTCCCGGTTACCGCAAGGCGGTGGTTCGCCTGGCCGAGGGTCAGACGTTGGATATGGTGGAAGAGGCATAAGACATGGCACTGAAAGTTTTGAAACCTGTAACCAATGGTACGCGCGGCCGGGTGGGCGTGGTTGACCCTGATCTGTATCGGGGCGCGCCGGAAAAGCGCCTCACCGTCGGTCTGTGCAAGAAAGGTGGCCGCAATAACAAGGGTCGGGTCACTGCGGCGCATCGGGGTGGCGGCCATAAGCGGCTGTACCGGGTGATCGATTTCAAGCGTGACAACTTTGGTGTGGAGGGTAAAGTTGCGCGCATCGAGTACGATCCGAACCGGACGGCGCATATTGCTCTGGTTCATTATGCGAATGGCGATAAGCGCTACATTCTGGCACCACAGGGGCTCCGGCCTGGCGATGTGGTGATGTCCGGTAAGGATGCCGATATTCGTCCCGGCAACGCATTACCGCTGGCCAACATCCGCGTTGGTACGCTACTGCACAATGTGGAGTTGAAGCCCGGCAAGGGCGGACAGTTGGCGCGCAGCGCGGGAACTTCGGTTCAGTTGATGGGTAAAGAGGGTGGTCGCGCGGTGTTGAAGCTGCCTTCCGGTGAGTTTCGCCGAGTCGATGCGCGCTGTTTGGCCAGTATTGGTGTCATGGGGAATGCGGATCATGCCAACCGGAAGGTTGGCAAGGCTGGGCGTTCACGCTGGCTGGGTATTCGCCCGAATGTGCGTGGTGTGGCGATGAACCCGGTGGATCACCCACATGGCGGTGGCGAGGGACGTACCTCCGGTGGTCGTCATCCGGTGACGCCGTGGGGCGTGCCGACGAAAGGTCACAAGACCCGCAAGAAGAACAAGGCGTCGAACCGCGATATCGTGCGTCGTCGCAACCAGAAGTGAGGTAAGCTGTCATGGCGCGTTCGTTGAAAAAAGGTCCATATATTCAACCTTCGCTGCAAAAGAAGGTCGATGCTGCCCGTGCCGGAAAACTGAAGGGTGTGATCAAGACATGGTCGCGGCGCTCGACAATCTCTCCCGACTTCGTCGGCCTCAACTTCGCCGTGCATAACGGGAATAAGTTTATTCCGGTGTATGTGACGGAGAACATGGTTGGTCACAAGTTGGGCGAGTTTGCGCCGACCCGCACGTATTACGGCCATGGTGCCGACAAAAAGGCTAGAAAGAGGTAATTCGCAATGTCGGAAGAGGTTCGTGCGCTGGCAAGGAACAGCCAGATCAGCCCACAAAAGGCCCGATTGATGGCCGATGCGATTCGCGGTCTGACCGTGCAACGCGCGTTGGCAGTGTTGGCGCTTTCGCCGAAGAAGTCGGCACGCCTGTTTGAGAAGGTGCTTAAGTCCGCCATTGCAAATGCGGAGCAAAATCATGGCCTGGATGTTGATAACCTGGTTGTCGTTTCCGCGCGTGTGGATGAGGGCATGACTTTGAAGCGCTATCGTCCCAAGGGGATGGGACGCATGCGTAAGCGGTTTCATCGCTACAGCCACTTGCATGTTTCTGTGGCTGAGCGCGGATAAAGGGGTTTTCAATGGGGCAGAAAGTAAATCCAATTGGTTTTCGCGTTGGCATCAACCGGGGTTGGGAATCGGTTTGGTATGCCGATAAGAACTATGGAGCGCAACTGCGCGAGGATATTGAGCTTCGCCGCTATCTGAAGCGGAGGCTGAAGCATGCCAGCGTTTCGCGAATCGTCATCGAGCGGCCCGCGGATACGATAAAGGTGACCGTACATACCGCGCGACCTGGAGTGGTGATCGGCAAGAAGGGTTCGGAGATCGAGGCAGTGCGGCGTGAGTTGCAGCGCAAGTATGGAAAGAATATTCAGGTGAACATCGTTGAGGTTCGCCGACCCGAGGCCGAGGCGCAGTTGGTGGCGGAAAACATCGCCTTTCAATTGGAGAAGCGTATCGCGTTTCGCCGGGCGATGAAGCGGGCGATGCAGGGCGCGCTACGCATGGGTGCAAAAGGCGTCAAGGTACAGTGCTCGGGGCGCCTTGGGGGCGCGGAGATTGCGCGTACTGAGGGCTACCGCGAGGGTCGGGTGCCTTTGCATACGCTCCGCGCGGATATCGATTACGGATTTGCCGAGGCTCATACCACCTATGGGGTGATCGGGGTCAAGGTGTGGGTGTTCAACGGCGAGAAATTGGGCGACATGACGTCCGACGATAACGCATAAGAGGGCTTGAGAGATGTTGCAACCGAAAAAAATCCGTTGGCGCAAGCATCATAAGGAGCTGCAGCGCATTCGCGGGAAAAGTGAGCGTGGGGCCAGCCTCAATTTTGGGGATATTGGCTTGAAAGCGATGGAGCCGGGTCGCATTACCGCTCGGCAAATCGAGGCTGCGCGTATTGCCATTACGCGCCATATCAAGCGCCAGGGCCGCGTGTGGATTCGCATGTTTCCCGATTTGCCGGTGTCCAAAAAGCCCGCTGAGGTGCGTATGGGTAGCGGCAAGGGATCGCCGGATTATTGGGTGGCTGCCGTTAAAGCGGGACGCATTCTCTATGAAATGTCGGGGGTCGATGAGGAGTTGGCGCGTGGGGCGTTGGAGCGTGCCAGCGCGAAGTTGCCGATTCGCACCAAGATTGTAGTGCGCGGGGTTGGACGATGAGCGATATCAAGAAGGCCAAGGAGCTGCGGGCAATGGATGATGCGGCGCTGCGCAATCGTATGGATGAGTTGGCAGCCGAGGCGATGAAGTTGCGCTTTCAGAAGGCGACGATGCAGTTGAGCAATCCCGCCCGGATCGTACAGGTTCGGCGCGAGATCGCCCGCATCAAGACCATCCTGGCCGAACGGGCGTAAGGGGTAGATCGATGTCTGAGCAGAAAAGCAATAAGCGCACGCTCGAAGGCGTGGTGGTGAGCAACAAGGGCGACAAGACCATTGTCGTCGAGGTCGAGCGGAAGTTTCTGCATCCGCGCTATCGCAAGACCGTGCGCGCGCATAAGAAGTATATGGCACACGATGCTGAAAACACCTGCAATATCGGAGATCGGGTTCGTATTGTCGAATCCGCGCCGATCTCGCGGCGGAAGCGCTGGGTGATGACCAAGGTGCTGACGCGCGTCGAGCAGCTGTAGCACAGGGGTGAAGCGATGATTCAGAATGAAACCATTCTCGAAGTAGCCGACAATTCCGGCGCCAAGAAGGTTGCATGTATCAAGGTGCTGGGCGGCTCCAAGCGGCGTTATGCGCGTGTGGGCGATGTCATTGTGGTTGCTGTCAAGGAGGCCGCACCAGGTGGCAGGGTCAAGAAGGGTGATGTGCAACGCGCAGTCGTGGTGCGTACGGCGAAAGAATTCCGGCGCAGCGATGGCAGCTCGATCCGCTTCGATGAGAATGCTGCGGTGCTGTTGAACAAACAGAATGAGCCGATTGGAACGCGAATTTTCGGCCCGGTGACCCGTGAACTGCGTACCAAGGGTTATATGAAAATTATCTCCCTTGCACCTGAAGTGCTGTAAGGAAGGTGGATAGGACGATGAGCGTAAAAACAAGAATTCGCAGGGATGATGAAGTCATCGTGATCGCTGGGCGGGATCGCGGTGCGCGCGGCAAGGTGATTCGCGTGCTCCCCGCCGAAGGTCGGGTGTTGGTGTCCAAGGTCAACATGGTCAAACGCCACATGCGCCCCACTCAGGCCAGCGCGGGGGGTATCGTTGAAAAGGAAGCGCCCCTGGCGATTTCCAATGTGCAGTTCTATTGCCCGCAGTGCAAGACCGGCGTGCGGCTGGGCGTCAAGCGGCTGGACGATGGGCGCAAGGTGCGCATTTGCCGCAAATGCGGTGAAGTGCTGGATCACTAGGAGTGGCGGACATGGCTCGTTTGAAAACGTTTTATAAAGAAAAGGTAGTGCAGGCCTTGACGGCGGAGTTCGGATACAAGAATCCGATGGAGGTTCCCAGGATCAGCAAGATTGTGCTGAACATGGGCGTCGGTGAGGCGGCCCAGAATGCGAAACTGCTTGATGGTGCCGTTGCCGACATGACGGCGATTGCCGGGCAAAAGCCGGTGGTGACGCGGGCGCGGAAGTCGATCGCGAACTTCAAGTTGCGTGCCGGGATGCCGGTGGGCTGTCGGGTGACGCTGCGCGGTGATCGCATGTGGGAATTCCTCGATCGGCTGATCAATGTGGCACTACCCCGTATCCGCGATTTCAAGGGGGTCTCTCCCAAATCGTTCGACGGTCGGGGTAACTACACCTTGGGTATCAAGGAGCAGATCATTTTTCCTGAAATTGACTACGACAAGGTGGATCGCGTGCGCGGTATGGACGTGACGATTGTGACCACCGCAAAAACGGATGACGAGGGGCGTGCGTTGCTCAAGCAGTTCAGCATGCCGTTCCGGAATTAGGAGTAGGACGATGGCTTCCAAGAGAATGATCGCGAAATGCAATCGCAAGCCCAAGTTCAAGGTTCGTGCCTATACGCGCTGCCAGCTGTGCGGGCGTCCGCATTCTGTGTACCGCAAGCTCGGCATGTGCCGCGTCTGCTTGCGCAAGCATGCCCTGGCCGGTGAGATTCCGGGCATGGTTAAATCAAGCTGGTAATCGGTCAAAGGGGTTATTGCCATGATGATGGATAGAATTGCCGACATGCTGACACGCATTCGCAATGCGCAGCAGGCAAGGATTGAGCGTGTGGAGTTGCCCTCGAGCAAGATGCTTGAATCAATTGCGCAACTGCTCAAGCAAGAGGGTTATATCGCTGCCGCCAAGGCATACAACCATAAAGGGCATCGTTATTTGCGCCTGACCTTGCGTTACGATGACGAGGGGCAGCCGGTGATTCGCGAGATCAAGCGTGTATCCAAGCCAGGCCGGCGCTTTTACGCGGGCGCGGATGAGCTGCCACGGGTCAAGAATGGTTATGGTGTGGCGATCATCAGCACATCCAAGGGTATCATGACCGATAAGGCCGCGCGCAAGGCCAATGTGGGCGGCGAAGTGTTGTGTACGGTATTTTGAGGTAAATCATGTCACGTATTGGACTACAACCGATCACGATTCCAGCTGGTGTCGAGGTGCGGCTCGAAGAAGACAAGGTCACCGTCAAGGGGCCCAAGGGCGAACTTTGCTCGCCGATTTATCCCGGCATTTCTATCGATCAGGAAGGCAATGTCCTGAAGCTTAATTGCGCGGATATGGGCAACAAGCGATTGAAGTCCTTGTTTGGTCTGTGTCGGGCATTGATTGCCAACAATGTCACCGGCGTCAGCAAGGGTTTCGAGAAGGTGCTTGAGCTGCGTGGTGTCGGCTATCGGGCGCAGGCTCAGGGACGCAAGCTGGTGCTCTCCCTTGGCTTTTCGCATCCGGTCGAATATGAGTTGCCGGAGGGCGTGGATGCCAAGGTCGAGCAAACGAAGATTACGCTCACCAGCTGCGACAAACAGCGCGTAGGGCAGGTTGCCGCCGAGATTCGCGCGTTCAGGCCGCCTGAGCCATACAAAGGCAAGGGTGTCCGCTATGCCGGCGAGTATGTTGCAATGAAAGAAGGAAAGAAGGCCTAAGCATTGCTTGGGTCGGTTCGATAAGCAGGAGATTATTCGATGTCTGCAAAGCGTTATGAAAACAACAGTGCGGTTCGCAGAATGCGTCGCGTACGTGGGCGCATCAAGGCCAGTGGGCGCATCCGCTTGAGCGTTTTCCGGTCGGCGCGGCATATCTACGCACAATTGATCGATGATGCCCGGGGGCATACCCTGGCTTCGGCCTCGAGTCTGGAAGCAGGAATCGAACAGGGTGGCAACAAGGCTGGGGCCGAGGCTGTTGGCCGACTCATTGCCGAGCGGGCCCTCAAGGCAGGGGTGCACGAGGTTGCCTTTGATCGTGGGCGTTATCCGTATCATGGCCGTGTTCGGGCCTTGGCTGAAGGCGCGCGTGCGGGCGGACTGAAGTTCTAGGAGAGCATAAATGATCAATGCAGATGAATTAGAGCTGACCGAAAAGCTGATCCACATCAATCGCGTGGCGAAGACGGTGGCTGGTGGTCGTCGTATGGGCTTCTCAGCGCTGATGGTGGTCGGTGATGGCAACGGGCATGTTGGTTTTGGCCATGCCAAGGCCAAGGAGGTCCCCGAGGCCATTCGCAAGGCGACGGAAATCGCGCGCAAGTCGCTGATTTATGTTCCGCGCAAGGATGGTACGATCCATTATGAGGTGGTTGGCAAGCAGGATGCCACGCGTGTGCTGCTCAAACCCGCCAGCGAGGGTACGGGTGTGATTGCCGGTTCCGCGGTGCGCGCGGTACTTGATGCTGTGGGGGTGCGCGACGTGCTGACCAAGAGCCTGGGCTCCCGCAATCCGTTGAACCTGGTGCGCGCGACATTCAATGGTTTGCGCATGTTGGAAAGCCCTGAGCAGGTCGCTGCTCGTCGCGGCAAGAATTAAAGCGGCAGGGGGAGAACCATGGCAGGCAAGACGATTACCGTACGGCAGATCAAGAGCGGGATTGGATATTCGCGGGATCAAAAAGCAACCCTGCGCGGGCTGGGTTTTCGCCGGCTGAATCAGGTCGTTGAGCTGGAGGATACGCCGGCAATCCGGGGTATGGTGAACAAGGTTCGTCATCTGGTACGTATTGAGTCTGGAGAATGAGCATGAAATTGAATGAACTCAAGGCTTCGAAGGGCGCGCGGCATGCGCGCAAGCGCTTGGGCTGCGGCATCGGCTCGGGCCACGGCAAGACTTCAGGGCGTGGTCATAAGGGACAGAAATCGCGTTCGGGCGGTAAGGTGGCGCGCGGATTTGAAGGCGGGCAGATGCCATTGATTCGTCGTCTGCCGAAGCGCGGGTTCACCTCCATGGCCAAAGGCTATCAGTTGGTGAATGTGGGGCAGCTGGATCGATTCGAGGAAGGCGCCAAGATCGATGCGGCCGCGCTCTATGAGGCCGGACTGGTGCGTAATGCGCTTGACCCCATCAAGTTGCTTGCGCGCGGTTCGCTGAGCAAGAAGCTTGATGTTTCGGTGACTGCGGCTTCGGCTGGCGCCAAAGCGAAGGTGGCGGCTGCGGGTGGTTCGCTCACTCTGACCGGAGAAGCATGAGCATGGCGACCCAGGCGCCTCAACTTGGTGGAATTGCGGATGTCAGCAAGATTCCGGAACTGAAATCGCGCATCCTTTTTACCCTGGGCATGCTGATTGTGTACCGAATCGGTGCGCATATACCGGTGCCCGGTATGGATGCGGAGGTGCTGGCGCAGTTCTTCAACCAAGCACAGGGCAGCCTGCTCGGCATGTTCGATATGTTCTCGGGTGGTGCTTTATCGCGCCTGACCATCTTTGCGCTTGGTATCATGCCGTACATTTCTGCGGC
>RFFT01000016.1 GCA_003696795.1 Zetaproteobacteria bacterium
ATAGATCAACAACGCATCCGGCCGCTCCTGAGCCAGGATAGCATCGCTCTTTTCGATAATGCGGGCAACCGTTGACGCCGCGGTCGATGCCGCCACCCCCAGATAATGATCTGGTTGGCGAATCTCAAGTTCTTCGAAAAAGACACGGTTCAGCTCATCATCATAATTCTGTCCGGTATGTACGAGTACATGCGTAAAGCAGCGATCAAGTTCGGCGATTACGCGGGACAACTTGATCAACTCGGGCCGCGTACCGACAATCGTCATCACCTTCATGCTAAAAGCTCTCCACCATTGCGCGATGGTTGCTGTTCTGGGAGCAGCCCATGGCGTTTCAACAACGATCGAGTAGACGCAAGATCAAGCACGTGATCGGCTGAACTGAACTCCTTGTTTAGAACACGCGGAGTGTCGAATTCTCCGTTCAACTCGGGCAACATCGAACGAATAGCAAAGTACCGCCCCCGTCGTACGGTATGATGCGCTTCTTCCTCAGATACCATAATCTCATGCATTTTCTCGCCGGGACGAATCCCTGTAGCCTTGATCTCGATCTTTCGATCCCCAACCATCGCTAGGGCAATGTTCTGAATCGTCGCTGCTGGCGCATCGGGGACAAAGATCTCTCCCGGTTCCGCGTCACGCAATGCCGCAAACACCGTATCAACCGCCTGTTCCAAGCTGAGCAGGAAACGTGTCATCTCCGGCACGGTCACCGTAACAGGCCCACCATGCTGGATCTGATCAAGAAACAGTGGGATGACTGAACCACGCGAAGCCAAGACATTGCCATATCGAACACAAATAAAGCGGGTCGATGGGCTAAGAACATTGGCCGAAGTCAAGATGCGCTCCTGTACGGCTTTGGTCATGCCCATCACATTAACCGGCTTAGCTGCCTTATCTGTACTAATACCCATCACGGTTTCGATCGGGTAGCCATGCTCGCGAATCGCCTGTACAATGTTCATTGCTCCCAAACAGTTGGTGAGTACGGCCTGCCCCGGGAAGTATTCGCAGGTAGGCACCTGCTTAAGTGCTGCGGCATTGATCACTATATCCGCGTCACGCAGTGCCGCGCACACGTCGCGATAATCGCGCACATCGCCGATGCGGAATTCCAGAGCCTGTTTGAAATTATTGAAAATGACCTCATCGGTAGCCACACGACGATGCAAATAGTCCATGCGCATTTCATGCTGCTTCGCCTCGTCTCTGCTCATGACTATGACCTTGCGCGGCATGCCTAATTCGCCAGCCAATAGACGACGCACAAGCACTTTGCCCATCGAACCGGTGCCGCCCGTCACCAAAATAGACTTGTTTTCCAAGATCATGCTTTTCGCTCCCGAACTTGCTCCGCCAGTTCCGCCAACATTACATCCCACGTGGGCGGCCGATATCCCGTATGCGCATTGAAACGTGAGGCATCGAGGCTTCGATCACAGACAAAACTATCATCAGCAACAATTTCAATATCTTTATGTAACAAATGCGCCAACTGGAGAAGTAAATCGTACTTGCTGATCGGCTGGCTTGCCACATGCCAAAGCCCATACATGTCCGCATGTCTGGTCAGGATACGTTCAATGATGCGCGCCATCTCTATCGTCGTAAATCCCGAATATATTGCCCGACGATAACCTTGGATACGCCCATGCTGCGCGAGAAACCATTCAATCAAACTTTTCTTGCGCGAAAGTTCCAAGCCTATGATCGATGTACGCAAAGTAATCGCAGGCGCCTGACGCAACTCACCTAGCAACTTGCTCCGCCCATACAGGTCACGCGCATCTTCTAGGTCTCCTTCCCGATATCCTCCCTTATCGCCCGAGAATACACAATCGGTACTCAAATGAACCAAACGAACCCCCAGCTCCGCACAGGCCGCGTGCAGTCGATGAGGAAGCAAGGCATTCACCTCAATACTAGGGATTGCAGCATGCGCCTCATCCCGCTGTTTGACAATGCCCACCGCATTGACCACAACTTCAGGCTGAAAATCCCGCAACACCTCGTGTAATCGGCCAAGCTCACGTGCATCGATAGCATCATAGCTGTTTTCCCTTGTAAATATCCCGTATTCCGAATATGTCTGCAACGGTCTGCGCAGCGTGACGGCCACTTCATGTCGTTCCTGCCAGGAACACAATAACTGATGGCCCAGCATCCCATCACCACCAAGAATCAGGATGCGCATAAACCCTCCTCACTGGCCTCTTGCATCCAAGCCTCAAGTCGCTCGATTAACATATCACGCTCGAAATGCTGCTCATAGTATTTCCGCCCACGCTCCCCCATCTCGCTACGCTGTTTCGGCGACAAGCGCAACATGGCACGCACAGCATCCGCCAAAGCTCTGCTGTCGCCAGCAGGCACACTGAACCCACAGCCAGACTCGGACACAATCCGCGCCCCTTCGCCATTGATTGCGGCCAGCACTGGCCGGGCACAGGCCATGTATGACTGAAGCTTGCTGGGAACCGTCAGGGAAAACGTCTTATCCGCTTTCAGCGTCACCAACAAGGCATCGGCATGAGCGAAAAAACTAGGCATATCCTCCGCCGGGAAACTGCCAAGAAAATGGACATTGGCAAGGTCGCTGCATTGCATCTCCATCCACTTCCGCTTCCTGCCGTCACCAATCACAATCCATTGCACCTTCCGTTCGTACCGCAAGCGTTTGGCTGCATCGATTATCGTCCCAAGTGCTTGGGCCTCGCCTAAATTGCCAGCAAACATGATACGGAAGCCTTGCGGAAGTTCGCATCCGGCTGGAAGCGCCTCCCTGGACCGTATTGGACGATAAAAAGATTCGGCCCAGTTCGGAAAATATCGGACAGATTTTCGCCTTGCCCCAGCGGCAACCACCGGCGAGACAAATGCTTCCGACTGAACCAATACGCGATCGCAGCGCCGATAGATCCAACGCACCATGTATCCAACTGCGCGAAGAATGACGGGGGATCGAACTGCTCCCGTCGCAGCAAGGCTTTCCGGCCATAGATCCTGCACCCAAAACAGAATAGGCGCTCGCTTGAGCCATCGCATCAACACTGCGGGAATACCGACAGTGAATGGCGATGGCTCAAAAACAAAGATAACATCGAATCGTTGCCTGCGAAAATACCAAGGAGCGAGCAATACCCCCCAGAAGGCAAAAGAAAGATAGTTCAACGCCAATTGCCATCCGCGCCC
>RFFT01000067.1 GCA_003696795.1 Zetaproteobacteria bacterium
GATTCGCGAGGATCTGGATGTGTCTGGGTGCTGGAAAGTCAGCTTCCGCGGCAAGACCTATGCCGATGTCGGCAGCCTTGCTGAACGACTCGGTGGCGGCGGCCATCGGCATGCCGCGGGATGCCAACTGCGCGGCACTCGGGAGGAGATTGCCGCCCGACTGTTTCCCTTGGTGAGTGAACTGATCGCCTAGGCCATGACGGTGAGCGGAGTGATATTCCTGGACAAGCCGTATGGTTGGAGTTCGCGGCGTGCGGTCAACGAGGTGATGCGGTGCATGGCGGAAATCAGCGGCGTGCGCCCCAAGGCCGGGCATGCGGGCACCCTCGATCCCTTGGCCACGGGGATGCTGCCGATTTTGCTGGGGGAGGCCACGCGTTTTGCCGACCATGGTTTGAATGCGAAAAAGAGCTACCTTGTCGAGATCGATCTGTCCTATCAGACGGACACTCTCGACAAGGAGGGTGTTGTTGTCGCCCGCTTTCCCGAGCGTCCGCTTGCGCATGCGCAGCTTAGGCGTGTACTGCAGGATTTTGTCGGCACCCGGATGCAGGTGCCGCCGGCTTATTCCGCGGTGCGCATTGCAGGCAAAAGGGCCCATGCGCTCGCCCGCGCTGGTGCCGAGGTCGCGTTGCCCGCACGGCAAATCACCATTCATCAGCTCAAGCTCGAATGGCTTGATGGTATGTGCCTGGCATTATACGTGGCGTGTTCGAAAGGGACCTATATTCGGGCTCTGGCGCGGGATCTTGGTGAGCGCCTGGGGTTGGGAGGCTGCGTGACCGCATTGCGCCGCCTGGGAAGTGGATCTTGGGGCGAGGAACATATGGTCACCATCGAACAATTCCGCCAGCGCGGACTGGCCTGCATGGTGCCATTATCCGACTGGTTGCGCGATCTACCGGTGTGCCGCCTGAATCGAACGATGGCCTGTCGTTTCGTGCAGGGCCAGCGTTTACAGCTTGCCGAGCGGCAACGCGGTGAAGTGGCCGTGTTTACCGGGACGCTGCTGCTGGGTACGGGGGAATTGCGTCAGGGCATGCGTCATGCCGTTTTACATCCGCGCAAGGTACTGCCTTCGGCGCGCGTGGCGCTGACGAGCAAGCAGCGCGATCAGGGGGAGCCGCAATGAGATTGTTTTCGAGAAAGCGCGCACCGGATGCACAGGACGCGGATATTCCCGCCGGCGAGCATGTGCGCCTGCGGATGCAGGATGGCGGTGAGGTCGTTATTCGCTTGCTTTCGGAGGTTGCACCGAATACGGTGGCCAATTTCAAGAAGCTGGTTGCCGAAGGCTTCTACGACGGTTTGACCTTTCATCGCGTGATTCCCGGTTTTGTCGCCCAGGGTGGCGACCCAAAAGGTGATGGGACCGGTGGTCCGGGTTATCGGATCAAAGCCGAGTTCAATGCGGAGCGGCATGTGCGCGGCACCGTCGCGATGGCAAGGTCGGGCGACCCCGATTCGGCCGGAAGCCAGTTCTATATCTGCTATACGCCCCAGCCGCACTTGGATGGCAACTATACCGTTTTTGGCCGCGTCACGGAGGGGATGGACGTGGTTGATCGGCTTCGGCCGGGAAGTGTGATTGCGTCGGCCTCCGTCGAGCCTTAGCGCTAGCCGCGGGCGGCGCGCTTGCGCTCGTGCTCCTTGAGCAGGCGCTTGCGCAGGCGAATGGACTTCGGGGTAATCTCGACCAGTTCATCGTCGGCGATGAATTCGATGGCCCGCTCAAGCGTCAGTTTCAACGGGGGAACCAGGTCGATGGCGTCATCCTTGCCGGAGGCGCGGATGTTGGTCAGTTTCTTGCCCTTGACCGGGTTGACGACCAGATCGGAATCGCGGCTGTGGATGCCGATGATCATGCCTTCATAGACCTTTTCGCCCGGCCCGATGAATAGCTTGCCGCGTTCCTGCAGTTTCCATAGGGCAAACGCCACCGATTCGCCATCCACCATGGAAACGAGAACACCATTGCTGCGACCGGGAAGGCTGCCGATATATGGGCCGTATTCGTGGAATACATGGTGCAACACGCCGGTTCCCTTGGTGTCGGTCAGGAACTCCGAGGTGTAGCCAATCAGGCCGCGGGTGGGGCAGATGAATTCGATACGCGTCGTGCCGTCCGGATTATTCTGCATATGCGTCATTTCTGCCCCGCGGCGCCCCAGCTTTTCAATCACCGTACCCTGATATTCGCTGTCCACGTCCACGGTCACATGTTCGTAGGGTTCCTGCTTAACGCCATCTTTTTCCCGTACGATGACCGAAGGACGCGAGACCGCCATCTCGAAGCCTTCGCGACGCATATTCTCCAGCAAGATGCCAATATGCAGCTCGCCGCGACCGGAGATCTTGTAGACCTCTGCCGAATCGGTTTCCTCGACCCGCATCGCGACATTGGTGCGAATCTCGCGCATCAATCGCTCACGGATTTGGCGGGTGGTGACGAATTTTCCTTCCGTTCCGGCCAGTGGGGAGTCGTTGACGTGCAACTCCATGGTCAATGTGGGTTCATCGACATGGATGACCGGTAATGCTTGGGGTTGATCGGGATCGGCAATGGTCTCGCCGATCTGAATATGATCGATGCCGGCGACGGCAACGATGTCGCCCGCCTCGGCTTGCGCGACCTCAACCCGGTTGAGGCCATGAAAGCCAAGCAGCCGCGTGACGCGAAAGGATTCGACCGAGCCGTCGGTATGGACGACCGCGACCTGCTGTCCTGGTTTCATGCGACCATGATAGATACGGCCGATCACGATGCGCCCCATGTAATCGTCCCAGTCCAGGGTCGTGGCCAGCATCTGAAGTGGCGCATCGACATTCCCCTCGGGGGGGTCGATATGCTTGAGAATCGTGTCGAACAGGCATTTCAGGTTGTCCGATTCGTCCGCCAGGTCGAGCTTGGCATAGCCAAGTTTGGCCGAGGCGTACACGACCGGGAAATCGAGCTGCTCGTCACTTGCGCCGAGCGAAGCGAACAGGTCGAAGGTTGCATCCACGACGGCGTCAGGATCGGCGCCTTCACGATCGATCTTGTTGACCACTACGATCGGTTTCAATCCCAGTGCCAGGGCTTTGGAGGTCACGAACTTGGTCTGAGGCATCGGGCCTTCCCGTGCATCCACCAGCAGCAGCACACCATCAACCATGTTCAGGATGCGTTCCACCTCGCCGCCGAAGTCGGCGTGTCCGGGTGTATCCACGATGTTGATCGTGGTGTCTCCATAGCGAATGGCCGTGTTCTTGGCGAGGATCGTGATGCCCCGTTCGCGCTCCAGCTCGTTGGAATCCATCACCCGGCTTTCCACTTCCTGGCGGGCATCAAAGGTGCCGGATTGCTTGAGCAGTTCGTCGACCAGCGTGGTTTTGCCATGGTCAACATGGGCGATGATGGCGATGTTGCGGAGCTTGCGGGGCATCTGGATAACCTCGGAAAAAAGTGGCCGCATGGTAGCAGCGGTTGCCGTATTGGGAAGTGAAGATCCGTTCATCTTTCGGGATTGTTTATTTTTTTGGAGAAACGGCTACAATCCCCCGCCTTTCGGCAAGGCCAGTGTGGAGGTATTGATGATCACGCTCTATTCCGATCCCCGTTGTCCAAATTCGCATCGTACGCGCATTGTGTTGGCGGAGAAGGAATTGCCGATCAAGTTGATTGAGCTGGAGCCGGACAATCTGCCAGCGGACTTCCTCGAATTGAATCCCTATGGCAAGTTGCCGACGGTGGTGGATCGGGATATCGTCTTTTTCGAGGCGAGCGTGGTGAACGAATATCTGGACGAGCGCTACCCGCATCCGGCGCTCAAGCCGGGATCACCGGCCGAACGGGCACAGATGCGGCTTGCCATCATGCGCATCGAGGAGGAACTCTACCCCTTGTATTTCAACATCATGGCCGGGCGCAAGAAGACGGATTCGATGAAAAAGCTCAAGGAATATTTCGCGGTGCTCGACACCTACCTCTCTCGCCAGGAGTATTTCATTGGCGAGCAGTATACGTTGGCGGACATCACGATTGCGCCCATCCTGTATCGACTGGCTCCGATGGGCGTACGCACCGCCACCTGGCGGCATGTCGAGGCCTATATGGAGCGTCTGTTTTCTCGTCCGGCTTTCGAGCGGTCCTTGTCCGAACACGAACAGATGCTGCGCGAGTTCTAGCCACGCAACCCAGTTGCGTTTCCGGCCTAAGGCAACCCACGGCTTGGCGGAGAGAACATGAAACAGCCGAATTTATTGATTCTTGGCGCAGGCGGTGTTGGCTCCGCTTGTGTGCAGAAAGCCGCTCAACAGGGTGCGCATTTTGGCGATATAGTGGTTGCGAGCCGTTCGCTGAGAAGCGCGGAGCAGGCAGTTGCCGATGTGTATCGTCTGCGAAATCATCATGGAAGCGGTCGCCTATTGGCTGAGTCTGTGAACGCGATGGACAGCGCGCAGGTTGCGGCGCTGATTCGCAAGGTGGGCGCCGAGATCGTGCTGAATGTGGCCTCGCCGTTTTGCAATCTCAGCATTCAAGATGCGTGCCTCGCAACGGGCGCGCATTATATCGATACTGCCGTGCATGAGGTCGAAGGGCGGGTGAATGAGCCCGCGCCTTGGTATGCGAACTATGAGTGGCCGCGTAAGCCTGAGTTCGAGCGTGCGGGTGTGACGGCGATTCTGGGTTGTGGTTTTGACCCGGGAGCGGTAAATGCCTTTTGCTCCTGGGCAGCCAAACATCGTTTTGATCGCATCGAGGCGATCGACATTATGGATGTGAATGGTGGCGATCACGGTCGGTTTTTTGCGACAAACTTCGATCCGGAAACCAATTTGCGCGAGATCCGCGAGGATGTCGTGTATTGGGAAGACGGTTGCTGGCGCAAGATTCCGCATCACAGTCAATGGCGAGAATACGATTTTCCCGAGCTCGGGCGTCATCGTGTCTATGCGATGGGGCATGACGAGGTACATTCGCTAGCAGTGCACTTTGCACCCAAGCGGGTGAAGTTCTGGATGGGGTTTGGCGAGCGATATCTGCGTGCGTTCGAGGTGCTGGAGAAGCTCGGCCTGCTGTCCGAAGAACCGGTCGAGGTGGACGGCTGCCAGGTCAAGCCGTTGCGCATGCTGAAGAAACTGTTGCCGGATCCGAAGACCCTGGCCGCCGATTATACGGGCAGCGTGTGCATCGGTTGTCTGATCGAGGGCGACAAGAATGGCAGGCGCGGGCGTATCTTCATCTACTCGACTTGCGATCACCAGGCCTGTTATCGAGACATCGGTTCCCAAGCCATTTCCTACACGACCGCCGTCCCCGCCGTGGCTGCGGCCATGCTCGTGGCGCGCGGCGACTGGAATGTGCGTCGCATGGTCAATGTCGAGGAGCTCGATCCCGATCC
>RFFT01000068.1 GCA_003696795.1 Zetaproteobacteria bacterium
TTATCTGGCGAACTATCTGAACGGAAAGCTGCAAGCCTATCTGGGCGATTCCAGCGACCTGACCTTTGGCTGGTCGCTTTCCAAACGCAAGAAGGATTCACACGGTACGGTCACGGGCGTGACGCAGGCGGCCACCGATCCCACCAGCATCCAGGGGCGGGATTTTGCCCGCAAGTTCGATGTCAATCTGGGCAAGTTCTACCTGACCTATGCCAACGATCTGAGCGAGACGAGCAACCTGATGCTCAATCTGTACCGGTTTGGCGACCATACGAAGTTCTGGTCGTCTCCGGTGAAGTACGATGCCGCGGGCAGACAGGTCACTGATATCAACGCCTATGCCAATGACAATGATTACAAGCAAATCCAACGGGGCATCAAGGGGGAATGGCGAGGCTCCGGCGATGTGTGGGGCTGGATGGGCGGCATTGATCTGCGGGATAACAGCTATACGAATTTCGTCCGGGTTATGCGCGATTACAAGCGAAGCCCCAGCCGGTTCAGCCCGGTGGTGCGCGCCGGCACCGTTGTCGCCGACAACAAGACCAAAGAGCGCGTCTATGCCATGTATGGCGAGTTGAAATACCGCCCGCTTGCGGAACTTACGCTGACGGCCAACGCCCGCTTCGACCACATTGGCCTGAAGTACGACGATTATCTGCCGACAGCCTCGGCGCCTTTTCTCAGCAAGAGTTTCAACGTTTCCTCGTGGCGCGGAGGATTCGCCTACGACATCGGCGACGCGGCCGAACTGTACGGCAATGTGTCCACGGGATTCCGCGCGCCGACCATCAGACAGCTCTTTGCCGGCGACATCAACCCCACCGGAGGAACATCGTCCAATCCGAACCTGAAGCCCGAACGGGCGGTGAACTATGAAATCGGCGTTCGCGGCAGAATGGATGCATTCAGTGGACTGGACTGGGACATCGCTCTGTTCCGCATGGAGCGGAACGACTACATCCTTGATGTCGCCGGACAATACAATTTCGCCACGGGAACCACTCACCAGTACCAGAACATTGGCGGCGTTCGCAACCAGGGCGTGGAGGTTTCGCTGAAGACCGATCCGTCGCGCACGCTGTCGATGAATCTCGCCTATACCCTTCTGGATGCGAGGTTCACCCGTTATGACCGGTTCGGCCTCGTGCTGGGCAATCCCTTCAATCCCCGGCCCGGCGCTCACCGGATCGTCTATTACAACAACACCGGAAAACGAGTGCCGCGCGTGTCCCGACAGCGGTTGTTCCTGGCCCTTCATGCAAGGCCATGGAGCGGCATGCTGATCAGCGGCGAAATGGATGCCCGTTCCTCCTACTTCGCCGATGAAATCAACCAGGAAAAGATCGGCGGTTATACGATTTTCAACCTTGTCGCCAATTACGACATGCATCTGGGGAAGCGGGTGGATGTGTCGTTTTTCGCAAGGGTGGACAATGTTCTGGATCGTTTCTACTACAACACGGCGCGCGGCTATCGCGACCGCAACAACGATATGGTTTACAACGCCGAGGATTTGTCCCTGGTGGTCAATCCCGGGCGCCGCTGGACGGCGGGCCTGACCGCCACATTTTGAGCGCAAGGAGAAAAGCATGAACACGACGAAACATCGCACCACGCGGAAAAGAGGGCTATGGCTGCTGCCCGCAATCGCCATGACGATCCTGGTTCCCACGGCTGGAACGGCTTCGGAATGTCATGGGCGTTGCCACATGCATGCGGGTCACGGCTTTGGCACGCATCATCATGCCGTTCCCGGCGGCACGTCACACTTGTTGCATAAGTTGCTTCACCAAGCGAATCGCTTGCAACTCGACAAAAAGCAGCGCGATGAACTGGCAAGTCTTCTGGCCGATACCGAAGCCGAGGTTGCGCGCCAGCATGCGCGGGCCGAGGTTCTGGCGGCCGGGTTTCGCGAGTCGCTTCATGCCGGCAAGGTGAATGAAGCGGACATTCTCGCCTACGCCAAAAAGATGGGCGAAATTCGCGGCAATATCCTCGCCACCCGTCTGCTGGCGAGTCACAGGGCCATGGCATTGCTGAGCAAGAAACAGCGTGCGATATTGTGGGAACCACATCATGCAGGTGTACACAAATGATGATGCGCCTGTTGCCATTGCCACTGCTGCTTGTGCTGACAACGGTCAATGCGCAGGCCGCCATGCATTGGGAAAGTGTGCCGCACAAGGTGACGATGGCGCACATCCGCAGCGCGCCGCAAATGTTCCGGCTTGAGGATGGCACGGGCGCGTCCGCGCGCCTGATGCAACCCGATCTGGCGGTGCATCCGTTGCCGCTGGCCGGGGATGGGCGCGTCACCATCAAACCCGACGGGAAGGAGTATTTCCATGTGCTGATCGCCGAGCGCGACACGCCCTCGGGCCACGAAAGCGCGATTCGCTATTTTCACCTGTTTGGCAGGCCCACCGGGGTCAGCCCCGAGCGCGTGACGGATGCGCGCAAAACGGCTTTGGAAATCGTGCCGGACCCGCTGCCGCGCGAGCACTGGAGCTACCTGTCCAATCACAGCTTCGAGTTCGTTCTGAGGTTCAACGGCAAGCCGCTGGCCGATCACCCGGTTACCCTGACCACCTCCAATGGCACGGAGCTGACGTTGAAAAGCGATGCAAACGGTCGGGTGCGCCTGACGTTTCCGGATGATTTTCCCGAGGTGCATCCCGGATTCATGCACAACAAACCGGCCGGATTCACGCTACGCCTGGCGCATGTCAGTCAGGGCAAACGCTATCTCACCACGCTTGCCGGCGATTATCGCACCGATCCCGCGCACTGGCAGTCGTTCTACGGCGGCGTGCTGGTGGCCGGCGGCGGGGTGCTGCTTGGCGGATTTCTGGGTTGGCGATTGCGAAGGCGCGGAGCCTCGGGCAAAGGGAGGATGAAATGAACGCGCTGCCATGGTGGAAGAATCTGTCCGTGCTACGAAAAATCGTGCAGCTCTTCAGTTTCGTGTTCCTGGTTTACGGCTCCGGGGTGGTGGGCTTCTATGCTGCGGACAAGCTGAGCAAGGCCTTTCCCGCGCTGGCCTGCGCCTACGACACGAAAACGGCCGATTACTGCGTGCTGATTCCCTTGCAGCATCAACTCGGCCACCTGTTGGGGCCGGCCATCAAGGCTGGTGCGGTCGGTTTGATGACGCTGATTCCCCTGCTGACTACCCTTGGCACGTTTCTGCTGCTGTTCGTGCTGCTCAACAAGGCATTCTGCGGCTGGGTGTGTCCGCTTGGTTCGTTTCAGGAACTGCTGGGGCTGATCGGGCAGAAGTTGGGGCTGCGGCGGCGGGAATCGCTTGGTGATGGGGCGGTGGATCGCATCCGGCCCGTCAAGTGGTTGATGCTGGGCGGGCTGGTCGTCGTGTTCCCGCTGCTGTCCGGCCTCGGCTTTGTGGATCACGCGCTGGGCGATCCCTTCTGCAAGATCTGTCCGAGTCGCATCATGACCACCCTGTTCACAGGCCATGTGAACCAGTTGTATCTCGACACGTCGTCGCCGACCTACATGGTGCTGTCCATCCTCGGCGATACCCTGTTCGGCATGATTCTGGCGCTGGGGCTCACCCTGCGGCAGCCGTTCTGTCGCATTTGCCCGATGCTGGCCATGCACGCGATCTTCAAAAAGATCGGTCTGGTTCGTCTGGTCAAGAATTACACGCCACGCTGCGAGAAGTGCGGGCTTTGCGCCAAGGCATGCCCGATGGATATCCGGGAAATCCACACCTCACAGGAAAAGGACATTCTGTTTCCCGATTGCACGCTGTGCGGGCGTTGCGTGGAGTTCTGCCCGGATAAGGGGGTGATGGCGATGAAATACGCGGTGATTCCGATCAAGGTGTCCGATCCGCAGTATTTCAAGCACCGCAACAAGGCGCAGAAGTCCTGGGAGAACGCCAACCTCATCGCGTGGTTGAGTCGCGGCAAGGCCAAAACGGCCAAGGCATCGTGACCGCGACGGCCATCCTGACGGCATGGGTGCTGGGGCTCTCCTTTGGCGCCAGCGCCTGCATGCTGTCCTGTATCCCGACCCTGGGCGTGGCCCTGTTGGCGGAGGATGGCGGCAGCCGTTCCACGATGGAGCTTGCGGCCCGTTTCAATGCCGGGCGATGGCTGGGCTACAGCCTGCTGGGGCTGGTTTCCGGCGGCATCGGCGCCTCCATCATTCAGGGGCTGAACGGCGAACATGCCGCATGGTTGTTTGGCGCAATGTTGATTTTTTCCGGCCTGATGCTTTGGCGGCGGGGCGCATCCTCGGCCTGCGGCAGGCATGGCCGTCAAAAGGACTCGATGTTCAAGGGAAGCATGTTCGGGCTTGGGCTGGGGATGAGCCTGACGCCTTGCGTGCCCCTGACCGCGGTCTGCGCTTCGGCCGCGGCAACCGGTTCGTTGCTCGGCGGTTGGGCGCTGGGTGCATCGTTCGGGTTTGGCGCGGTGCTACCCGCGCAGCTGGCGCTGGGTTATGGATTGGGGGCTGCCGGGCAGCAAGTCAGGAGGCAGCTGGCCGCGCATGCTTCACAACTTGGGCGGGTGGCCGGCGCTCTGCTGGTTGTTCTGGGCGTGGGCGCCATGGTCGGCTTGGTGCGTTTGTGAAGGGCCGATGAGTTTCGTGCAGATGATGGACAAGGGCGGGCCGGTCATGTGGGTGCTGCTCGCGTATTCGGTGATTGCGCTGGCTATCGTGCTGGAGCGCGCCATTGCGCTCTTGCGTATGCCGCGCATGGACGGCGATGTTTCGCGCGCATTGGCCACGGACCCCGAAACATGCCCGGAAGCCGCGATGGCGCATGGTTTGCGGGAAGCCAAGGCCAGGGGCGTGGCTAATCTGGAGCGCGTGGCCTCGCGCATCGGCAGCGCGCAACTGGTGCGGATGGAAACCGGGCTGCGCACGCTGGCCTGGCTGGGCAATACCGCGCCCCTTCTGGGGCTGTTCGGCACCATCACCGGCATGATCAAGGCGTTCATGGTGATTGAGGCGGCGGGCGGCAAGGTGGATGCGCAGGCCTTGGCGGGCGGCATCTGGGAGGCCATGATCACCACTGGCGCCGGCCTTGCGGTGGCCATCCCCGTGTTGTTTCTTCTGCATCTGCTCGAGGGCATGGTGGACAGGCGGGCGCGTTCCATGGGGCAGGTCGCGTCGCTGATGCTGGAGGAATCGCCCGCCGCCGTGGACGCGACCGAGGCGCGGGTTCATCACCGGAAAAGTCTGAGCCATGCAGTTTGAGGGATTGCGGCGCGGCGCCCATGCGCCGAATCTGACGCCGCTGATCGACATTGTGTTTCTGTTGCTGGTGTTTTTCATGCTGACGGCGCATTTCGTCAAGGACGAGCGGCTGGATGTTCAGCTTCCCGAGTCGGAAAGCGCCCTGTCGGACGAGGACGATGCCGCAATCGAGCTGGTTCTGGATCGTCAGAACCGCGTGTATCTGGACGATACGCAGGTGCCGCTGGCCGAACTGGCTGAAAGGCTTCGTTTGGCTCTGCGTTCGCGTTCCAACAAGCATGTCAAGTTGCGGGGTGATCGGGGTACGAATCTTCGCCATGTGGTCGCCGTTCTGGATGCTGCGAAAAAAGCCGGTGCCAGCGGCGTGGATATTGTGACCCGGCGGCCATGATGCGCGGGTACGCGCTTCGCCTGTTTGCCGTCACGGCCTCATTGGCGCTTCATGGTCTGCTGTTCGTTCAGGCGGGCGGCGCCTGGAACATGGCGAACACAAAGAAGAACTTGCCGATGATGGTGGCGCGGTTGTCGTTTGCGCCGCCCACGCCGGTTGTCCCGCCCAAGCCCGAGACGGAACCAGCCCCCGAGGCCACGCAAGCGAAGCCGGAACCCGTGAGGAAACGCGTGCGCAAGCCGCATCGCCCCCGGAAGGTGGCAAACACAAGGAAGCGAACCTCGCCGCATCCCAGGCCGGAACCGGCGCCCAAGAGGGAGAAACGGGTGTTGGCTTCTTCACCGCCGGCGCAACAGGTCGCGCGCGCACCGGCCGCAACCAACATCCCGGCGATCGATCCGGGGGTGATCGCCCGGGAAAGGCAACGCTATCTGGCGAAGATCAAGCACATCATTGAAGCGCACAAGCGCTATCCGAATGTGGCGCGCCGCCGCCGGATGACCGGCGATGTTCGCATCCGCTTCGAGCTGCTCGCCAGCGGCGAGGTTCGGCATGTGTCCACCGAGGGCGGATGCCGGATTCTGCAGCATGCCGCCATGGCGACGGTGCGCGAGGTTTTGCCCCTGCCGCCGCCCCCTCCGTTTTTCCGAACCCCGTGGCGGGGCGAATTGGTCATGCGTTATCGCCTGAGATGATGCATCATGTGCTCATTTTCGGGAACGGATCGACCCTGCCGCGTTCCGCGCGTGAAACGATTGCGGGAGATGGTTGATGGGCTGATCGATAAAGGAGGATAGGATGAAGAAAGCGATGACTGTGGTCATGCTGGCGCTGGCGGCCTGCACGCATGCGGGCGGCGGACAGGACATGGACAGACAACTGGATGCCATTCGCGTGATGATCAAGCAGTCGGCGTTGATGGCCGCGAA
>RFFT01000069.1 GCA_003696795.1 Zetaproteobacteria bacterium
CTGATCACGCCGATCGCCATGGACAAGGAGCTTCGCTTCGCGATCCGCGAGGGCGGTCGCACGGTCGGCGCGGGCGTCGTTACCGAGATCATCAAGTAAAACGCTTAAAGTAAGCCGGAACGGCGGCAGGCATCGCCTGCTGCCGTTTTGGCATCACTGGAGAATGGAATGCGTGACTTATTGGCTTTGGCTTGCGAGGAGTGCAAGCGCCGCAATTACACGACGGACAAGAACAAGCGGAAGACGACCGACAAGCTGGTGTTGAGGAAGTATTGTCGTTTCTGTCGCAAGCATACCCCGCATAAGGAAACAAAGATTTCCTGATGCGTACAGGCCAGTAGCTCAATTGGTAGAGCACCGGTCTCCAAAACCGGGGGTTGGGGGTTCGAGTCCCTCCTGGCCTGCCATTCAGGCTGATTGAAACGTAAGAGGTTGTTATGAGTCGCTTGTCGGATTTGCAGAGGTTCATGGCGGAGGTCAAGGTTGAGGCCAAGAAGGTCACCTGGCCGGAGCGCAAGGAAACCATCCAGGCCACCATCATGGTGATTGCGATGGTTTTGTTCGTTGCGCTGTTTCTGTGGATCGTGGATTCGACCCTGAGCTGGCTCGTTCGGAAGGTGATCTGATGGCAAAGCGTTGGTATGTGGTGCAGGTCCATTCGGGCTTCGAGGATAAGGTGCTCAAGGCGCTGGAAGAGAACATCCGGCGTGCTGGAAAGGAAGAGTATTTCGGTGAGATCCTCGTGCCACGCGAGGAGGTTGTCGAGCTCAAGGGCGGGCAGAAGGTCACCAGCAAGCGTAAGTTCTTTCCCGGCTATATTCTGGTCGAAATGGAAATGGACGATGAAACCTGGCATATCGTGCGTGATACGCCGCATGTGTCCGGTTTCCTGGGTTCGGGCGGCAAGCCCAGGCCCATGCCGCCGCATGAGGTCGAGGCGCTGCGTCGCCAGATCGAGGAGGGTATCGAGCATCCCAAGCCCAAGGTGATGTTCGATATTGGCGACACCGTGCGCGTGATCGACGGGCCGTTCGCCTCGTTCAACGGGGTGGTGGAGGAAGTGCTCGAGGACAAGGCCAAGCTGAAGGTCAGCGTGTCGATTTTTGGGCGACCGACCCCGGTCGAGTTGGATTACGTGCAGGTGGAAAAGAGTTGATGCTTTGCCCCGAGTGACGGCGGGGCAAATACCGCAGGGTGCGGGAGCATGTCGGTCGGCATGCGAATAACGGAGTTCGACGCTGGCGTCGAACTGCGGATGGAGAAAGGAAAATATGGCAAAGAAACTTGAGAAGATCGTCAAGCTGCAAGTGCCAGCTGGCGCAGCCAACCCGGCTCCGCCGGTGGGTCCGGCGCTGGGTCAGGCTGGCGTGAATATCATGGAGTTCTGCAAGGCGTTCAACGCCAAGACGCAGGAAATGGAAAAGGGAATGCCGCTGCCGGTTGTGATCTCTGTCTATCAGGATCGCTCCTTCGACTTCGTCATCAAGACGCCTCCGGCATCCGTTTTGCTGAAGAAGGCGGCGAAGATCGATAAAGGCAGCGCGGAGCCAAACAAGAAGAAGGTCGGCAAGGTCACGCGTGCGCAGATCAAGGAGATCGCCGAGACCAAGATGCCCGATTTGAACTGCTATGACATTGAGGCAGCGATGCGCATCGTCGAAGGAACGGCGCGTTCGATGGGCCTGGAAGTCGAAGGCTAAGGGGGCGTATCATGGCAAGATTGACGAAGCGAATGAAAGCCTGCGCGGAGGTGGTTCCGGCGCAAGCGGTGAGCTTGAGCGAGGCGATCAAGGCCGTGCTTGCGCAGCCTGCGGCCAAGTTTGACGAGTCGGTGGATGTGGCGATCAAGCTCGGCGTAGATCCGAGGCATGCGGACCAGATGGTTCGCGGTTCGATCAGCCTGCCCCATGGCACGGGTAAGACGGTGCGCGTGGCGGTGTTTGCTCGTGGCCCGAAAGCGGAGGAGGCGCGCGAGGCGGGCGCGGATATTGTCGGCGCGGAGGATCTGGTCGAGAAGGTGCAGGGGGGATTCCTGGATTTCGATCGGGTGGTCGCGACGCCGGACATGATGGCGCAAGTTGGCCGCTTGGGACGTATTCTTGGTCCACGCGGCTTGATGCCGAATCCGAAGCTGGGTACGGTGACCATGGATGTGAAGAAGGCGGTCTCGGCGATCAAGGCTGGACAGATCGAAGTGCGCGTCGACAAGGCTGGTGTGATCCATGCGCCGGTGGGACGGCGATCGTTCAGCGAAGATCAGTTGCGCGAAAACATCGAGGCGCTGATTGCCGAGTTGAACCGGATGAAGCCGGCTGCGGCGAAGGGGCGTTATATGCAGCGCATGTCGATTTCGTCCACCATGGGCGCAGGCGTTCGGGTCGACGAGACGACGCTGTAGCGCCGTAGTAGAGGGAACAAGGCGCTCGATGGCGCCAAAGGAATCACGCCGAGGCTGCCGAAGGGTGGTCGAGGCGTGGAAAGACGATCCGTCCAAGACTGCAGGAGTGCGTCAGCGCTTAATCCGGGAGGCCGGTCCTGCATAGATGGGGTGTAAGCTCACTTGCACGGGTCGAATAGCAAGGGGGTAGATGTGAACAGACGAGACAAGCAACGCATTGTCGATGAGCTGCATGCGGCTTGGTCTGAGTCATCTGCCGGCGTTGTGGCGCAATACCGCGGGCTGACCGTGGCGGAGATGGGACAGCTCCGTCGCAGTCTGCGCGAGGTGGGTGTGTCACTTCAGGTGGTCAAGAACACCTTGGCGCGCCGCGCGGCAGAAGGAACAGACTTCAAGGCAGCGGAAGCCCTGTTCACCGGTCCCGTAGCCATAGCATATGGCAACGATCCGGTGGGGATGGCCAAGGCCATTGCCGATTTTGCCAAGGATCACAAAGCCTTGGAAATCAGGGGCGGAGTGCTTGACGGCAAGGCGATGGATGCGGCGGGCGTGATTGCGCTGGCCAAGCTGCCATCGCGCGAAGTGCTGCTGGCCAAGTTGCTGGGCAGCATGCAGTCGCCAATCAGCGGCTTTGTCCGTGTTCTGTCCGAGGTTCCAGCGTCGTTCGTGCGGACGTTGGCAGCCATTCGCGATCAGAAACAGGCCGCATAACACATATTTCATACGAAACCAAAGCAAGAGGAGCTTATAACCATGGCAATTACCAAAGAAGAACTGATCGAAGCAATCGAGAACATGACCGTGCTGGAGCTGTCCGAGCTCGTGTCCGCGCTGGAGGACAAGTTCGGCGTTTCCGCTGCCGCACCGGTGGCGGTTGCGGCAGCACCTGCGGCGGGCGGTGCTGAGGCTGCGGCCGAAGAGAAGACTGAGTTCGACGTCGTGCTTACCGCGGCTGGCGACAAGAAGATCCAGGTGATCAAGGCTGTGCGCGAGATCACGGGGCTTGGCCTGAAGGAGGCCAAGGCGCTGGTCGAGGGTGCGCCGAAGGCGGTCAAGGAAGGCGTGTCCAAGGACGAAGCCGAAGAGCTGAAGAAGAAGCTGGAAGAAGCTGGCGCATCCGTCGAGCTCAAGTAAGCAGTCTGTTCACGTTTGTTCAGGCAAGCGTAATCCCCGGTCAATCCCCGATGGCGCAGGCCATCGGGGTTTGGCCTTTTTCGCTTTGAAAAAAATGATAAATGGTTTCGAGGGCATCAATGGCTAAGCAGGCAACATCCAAGCGTATTCGTAAAAACTTTGGCTCCATTCAGGCGCCTATTGGCATGCCAAACATGCTCCAGTTGCAAACGGCATCGTACTATGAATTTATCGGCTACGGCGAGCGAATCAACGAATCGCGCCTGGCCGCTGTGTTCAAGAATATCTTTCCGATCCGTGACTATGCGGGCAATGCCGAGCTGGATTTCGAGGGGCTGGAGTACAGCCCGCCGCGCTACGATCTGGATGAATGCCGGCGTCGGGACTTGACGTACGCTCTGCCTGTCAAGGTCAAGCTGCGCTTGAAGATTTTCGATACCGAAGGCGAGCGCCGCAGCCGCAAGGTACGCGAGGTCCGCGATCAGTCCGTCTATATGGGCGAGATTCCGCTGATGACCGAGCATGGCTCGTTCATCATCAATGGCACCGAGCGTGCGATCGTGTCGCAGATGCACCGCTCTCCGGGCGTGTTCTTCGGACACGATGGGGGCAAGACCCACGCCTCCGGCAAGTTTTTGTTCAACGCGCGCCTGATCCCGTATCGGGGTTCCTGGCTGGATTTCGAGTTTGATGCCAAGGACAAGGTGAATTTCCGCATCGACCTGCGCCGCAAGATGCCTGTCGGCATCCTGCTCAAGGCGCTTGGGCTGACCACGCAGGAGATCCTGGATCGCTTCTACAAGCGGCGGACGTACCGTTTCACGGACCAAGGAATTCAGGTCAAGTTTGACCCCGAGGCCTTCCTCGGCACGCGCGCGGCCACGACGATCAAGGTCGATGGCAAGCGCATTCTGGCTGAAGGCAAGAAGTTTACGCGACTGAGCATCAAGCGCCTGAGCGAGGCGGGTGTGGAATGGCTGGACGTGCCACGCGAGTCCGTGATCGGCGAGGTGGCCGCCGAACCGATCATGATCGAAGGCGGCGAGATTCTGATCGACCACAACCAGGAATTGACGGAAGACTCCTTGCTTGCCTTGGAGGGTGCGGGGATAAAACAGTTCGACTGCCTGCTGATCGACAGTGCGGTGCGCGGTTCGTGGCTGGCCGATACGCTCAGGTTGGATACCGTGCAGTCCAAGGAGGAGGCACAGGTCGAGATCTATCGGATGATGCGTCCCGGCGAGCCGCCGACGGTGGAGACTGCGCGCGCATTGTTCGATTCCCTGTTCTTCGACCCTTCGCGCTATGATCTTTCGCGTGTTGGCCGCATGAAGCTGAATAGTCGGCTGGGCATCAGCAACGATGAAGTGCCGCTTGAGCATGGCACCCTGCGGGTGGAAGACATCTTGATGACGCTCGATACCCTGCTCAGCCTGCGTGATGGCATCGGCGAAGTCGATGACATCGACCATTTGGGCAATCGCCGCCTGCGTTCAGTTGGCGAGTTGCTGGAGAATCAGATTCGCGTTGGCCTGGTGCGCATGGAGCGCGCGATCCGCGAGCGCCTGAGTTCGGGGGATCTAACCGAGATGATGCCCTCGGACTTGGTCAATGCAAAGCCGTTGATCGCCGCGGTGCGCGAGTTCTTCGGCTCTTCACAGTTGTCGCAGTTCATGGATCAGACCAACCCGCTGTCCGAGGTGACGCACAAGCGGCGCTTGTCCGCGCTTGGCCCAGGTGGCCTTTCGCGCGAGCGTGCGGGCTTCGAAGTGCGCGACGTGCACCCGACGCATTATGGTCGCCTGTGTCCAATCGAGACGCCGGAAGGGCCGAATATCGGCTTGATCAACTCACTGGCCTGCTATGCGACGGTGAACGAGTTCGGGTTTATCGAGACACCGTACCGCAAAGTTGTTGATGGGCGGGTGACCGACGAGGTCGAGTACCTGTCTGCGATCGATGAGGCGGGCCATGTGATTGCCCAGGCGAACGCGAAGGTGGATGAGGACGGTCGTTTCATTGCGGAATTCGTCCAGTGTCGCAAGGACGGCGAGTTCGTCATGGCCCAGCCGAAGGAAATTGACTATATGGACGTCTCCCCTTCCCAGGTGGTGTCCGTGTCCGCCGGCCTGATTCCATTCCTCGAGCACGACGACGCAAACCGCGCCCTGATGGGCTCGAATATGCAACGCCAGGCTGTGCCGCTCGTGCGCTCGGAAAAGCCGCTGGTTGGCACCGGCATGGAGGCGGCTGTGGCGCAGGATTCCGGGGTGAACATGGTTGCCCGTCGTGGCGGTGTGGTTGAGCGTGTCGATGGCAGCCGCATCGTGGTCAAGGTCAATGACGACGAGCAGGTGGAGGGCGAGCCCGGTGTGGACATCTATCGCCTGTTCAAATACCGCCGTTCGAACCAGAACACCTGTTTCAATCAGCGTCCTTTGGTCAAGGTGGGGCAAAAGGTGGAGCGCGGTGAAATCATTGCCGACGGTCCGAGCACCGATTGCGGGGAACTTGCGCTGGGCCGCAATGTGCTCGTGGCGCTGATGCCCTGGCGCGGTTACAACTTCGAGGACGCGATCGTGATTTCCGAGAAGTTGGTCAAGGATGACGTGTATACCTCGATTCATATCGAGGAGTTTGAATGCGTGGCGCGGGACACCAAGCTGGGCGCCGAGGAGATCACGCGCGACATTCCGAACGTCAGCGAGGAGGCGCTTCGCCATCTCGATGAGTCCGGCATCGCCTATATCGGTGCGGAGGTCAAGCAGGGCGATATCCTGGTTGGCAAGATCACGCCCAAGGGTGAAACCCAGTTGTCGCCGGAGGAGAAGCTGTTGCGCGCGATTTTCGGCGAAAAGGCCGCCGATGTGCGCGACACGAGCCTCAGGGTGAAGCCGGGCGAGGAAGGCGTGGTCGTCGACGTGCAGGTGTTCACCCGTCGCGGAGACGAAAAGGATGCGCGCGCTAAGGCCATCGAGGAGGAAGAGGTCGAGAAGCTCTATCAGGACAAGGAGGAGGAACGGCGCATCCTCGAAGCGAATGTGTTGGTGCGTTTGACCGCGATCCTGGAGGGGCAGAAGGCGGTCAAGTTCAAAGGCCTGAAGAAGGGGGCGCAGATCACCCGCGAGGCGATTGAGGCGCTGTCGCTGCGCGATCTGGCCGCGGTATCCGTGGAGGATGATGCGGTTAACGAGCGCGTTTCCGAAATTCTGGACTCGCTCGACAAGGAGCGCGCGCGGCTCGAGGCACGCTTCGAGGAAAAGGTGGCCAAGGTGCGCGAAGGCTCCGAGTTGCAGCCGGGCGTACTGAAAATCGTGAAGGTGTTCGTGGCCGTCAAGCGTAAGCTTCAGCCGGGCGACAAGATGGCCGGGCGGCACGGCAACAAGGGCGTGATTTCGGTGATCGTGCCGGAAGAGGACATGCCATACATGGCCGATGGCACCACCGTCGATATCTGCCTGAACCCGCTTGGCGTGCCGTCACGTATGAACATCGGCCAGATCTTCGAGATCCATATGGGATGGGCGGCGCATGGCCTGGGCAAGCGTATTGGCGAGATGCTCGAGGCTCAGCGCAAGCCGGAGGAGTTGCGCCGCTTCCTGCTGGAGGTCTATGCCGAGGACAAGGCGGCTTGCGCGCGTATCGCCGCGCTTGACGACGACGCGCTGCTGGAGCAGGCCGAACTGCTCAAGGATGGCGTGCCGATCGCAACGCCGGTGTTTGACGGCGCCAAGGAGGAGCATATTCGGCGCATGCTCAAGCTGGCGGGGTTGCCGGAATCCGGGCAGACCACATTGTATGACGGTCGCACCGGCGAGCCGTTTGATCGTCCTGTGACCGTGGGGCATATGTATATCCTGAAGCTGCATCATCTGGTGGACGAGAAGATCCATGCCCGCTCGACCGGCCCCTACTCGCTGGTCACGCAGCAGCCGCTGGGTGGCAAGGCGCAGTTCGGCGGCCAGCGCTTCGGTGAGATGGAGGTATGGGCATTGGAGGCCTATGGCGCGGCGTATACGCTGCAGGAGATGCTGACCGTGAAGTCGGACGATGTGCAGGGCCGCACGAAGATGTATGAATCGATCGTGCGCGGCGACATGTCGTTCGAGGCCGGCATTCCGGAGTCGTTCAACGTGATGACCAAGGAGCTGAACGCCCTGGCCATCGATATCGAGATGGTGAAGAAATCCGCCGAGACGGAAGGAGAATAAGCATGCAAGAACTTCTCAAGATGTTCCAAAAGCCCAGCAGCATCGAGGATTTCGATGGTCTGCGCGTGGGCCTGGCCAGTCCGGAGAAGATCCGCTCCTGGTCATACGGCGAGGTCAAAAAGCCGGAGACGATCAACTACCGCACATTCAAGCCGGAGCGTGACGGGCTGTTTTGCGCCAAGATCTTCGGACCGATCAAGGACTACGAGTGTCTGTGCGGCAAGTACAAGCGCCTGAAGCATCGCGGCGTTGTGTGCGAAAAGTGTTCGGTGGAGGTGATTCAGTCCAAGGTGCGCCGCGAGCGCATGGGGCATATCGAGCTGGCCGCACCGGTGGCCCATATCTGGTTTTTGAAGAGTCTGCCCTCGCGCATCGGCCTGTTGCTGGACAAGACCCTCAAGGAGTTGGAGCGCATCCTGTATTTCGAGTCTTATGTTGTGCTCGATCCAGGATTGACCAGTCTCGACCAATATCAGGTGCTGACCGAGGAAGAGTACCTGGAGGCGTTCGAGGAATATGGCGAGGAATTCCGCGTTGGTATGGGCGCGGAGGCGCTGCGGGAGATGCTCAAGAACATTGATCTTGAGGAGGAGCGGCAAAGCCTGCGTGCACAGATCGCGGCAACCAAGGCGGTCACCAAGCTGACCAAGCTGACCAAGCGATTGAAGACCGTCGAGGCGATGATTGAGTCCGGCAACCGTCCGGAATGGATGATTCTGGAGGTGATTCCGGTGCTGCCGCCCGAGATTCGCCCGCTGGTGCCGCTCGACGGGGGGCGCTTCGCGACCTCGGACTTGAACGATCTGTATCGCCGGGTGATCAACCGCAACAACCGTCTGCGTCGGTTGCTCGAGTTGAATGCGCCGGAGATCATCACCCGCAACGAAAAGCGCATGCTGCAGGAAGCGGTGGATGCCTTGTTCGACAACGCGCGGCGCAGCAAGCCGATCACTGGCACGAACCGCCGCCCGCTGAAATCGTTGTCGGATATCATCAAGGGCAAGCAGGGTCGCTTTCGCCAGAATCTGCTCGGCAAGCGCGTGGACTATTCCGGTCGATCGGTGATCGTGGTGGGTCCGGAGCTGAAGCTGCATCAGTGCGGCCTGCCGAAGAAGATGGCGCTGGAGCTGTTCAAGCCGTTCATCTATTCGAAGCTCGAGGCGCGTGGGCTGGCCAATACGATCAAGGCGGCCAAGAAGCTCGTCGAGCAGGGCATCCCCGAGGTGTGGGATATCCTGGCTGAGGTCATCCATGAGCACCCGGTGCTGCTGAACCGTGCGCCGACGTTGCATCGTCTCGGCATTCAGGCGTTCGAGCCGGTGTTGATCGAGGGCAAGGCGATTCAGTTGCATCCGCTGGTGTGCACCGCGTTCAACGCGGACTTCGATGGCGACCAGATGGCCGTGCATGTGCCCTTGTCGATCGAGGCTCAGACCGAGGCGCGGGCGCTGATGATGTCCAGCAACAACATCCTGTCGCCGGCGACCGGCAAGCCGGTCATCGTGCCGACCCAGGATATGGTGCTTGGCATCTATTATCTGACGCGCGAACGCCCCTTCGAGAAGGGGGAAGGCATGGCCTTCGCTTCGCCCGAGGAGGTGATGCGCGCGATGGATGCGGGCGTGGTGGCCCTGCATGCGCGCATTACCTGCCGTATCCGCGGCAAGCGCGAAGAGACCACGGTTGGACGCGCGATCCTGTCCACCATTCTGCCCGAGGAGCTGGACTTCTCCGAGATCAATCGCGAGTTGACCAAGAAGGAGGTCGCGAACCTGATCGAGCATTGCTATCGCAAGGCGGGTAACAAGGCGACCGTGCTGTTCGCCGATCGCCTCAAGGTCTTCGGTTATAGTTATGCTACACGCTCGGGCGCTTCGTTCGCGCTGGACGATGTGGTCATTCCGCGTGAGAAGCAGAAGCTGGTCGCGGCGGCCGAGAAAGAGGTGAACAAGGTTCAGAAGCAGTATGCGAACGGCCTGATTACCGCGGGCGAGCGGTACAACAAGGTGGTGGACTTGTGGGCCCAGACCACGGACAAGGTGGCGCAGGCGATGATGAGCAACCTTGCCACGGAGGAAGTGACGGGGCCGGATGGGCAGAAGGAGGAAACCAAGACCTTCAATCCGGTATACATGATGGCCGACTCCGGCGCGCGTGGTTCGGCGCAGCAGATCAGGCAGCTGGCCGGCATGCGCGGCTTGATGGCCAAGCCGGACGGGTCGATCATCGAAACGCCGATCACGGCCAACTTCCGCGAGGGTCTGACCGTGCTGCAGTACTTCATTTCGACGCATGGCGCGCGTAAGGGCTTGGCCGATACGGCGCTGAAGACCGCGAACTCCGGCTATCTCACCCGCCGTTTGGTGGATGTGGCCCAGGACGCCGTGATTCGCATCCAGGATTGCGGCACCAAGCAGGGGATTACGCTGCGTCCGCTGATGGAGAGCGGCGAAATCATTGAACCCTTGTCCGAGCGCGTGCTGGGGCGGGTGCTGCTTGAGGCGGCATATGATCCGATTACCGGCGAGGAGATCGCACCCGCCGGCGCGATGGTCAACGAGGAACTTGCGGAGAAGCTGGACGAAGCGGGCGTGGAAAGCGTGCGTATTCGCTCCGTTCTGACCTGCGAGGCCGAGGATGGCATTTGCGCGACATGCTACGGGCGCGATCTTGCACATGGGACGCCGGTCAGCATCGGCGAGGCTGTGGGCGTGATTGCGGCGCAGTCGATCGGTGAGCCGGGTACGCAGTTGACCATGCGGACATTCCATGTTGGCGGCACCGCGTCGCGCGCGGCCGAACAGGCGCATATCGAGTCTCGATTCAACGGTACGGTCGAGTTTGAGCATGCGATCAGCGTGACCGACTCGCAGCAGGCGCGGATCGTGATCAACCGTCATGCCGAGGCGGTGATCAAGGATCAGGCAGGCAAGGAGCTTGAGCGTCATCGCGTGCCGTATGGCGCACGCCTGCTTGTTGCGGATGGCGCCGAGGTCAAGGCGGGCAGCAAGCTGGCCGAGTGGGACCCGTATACGATGCCGTTGATTGCCGAGGTGGATGGCCGCGTGCGCTATGTGGACCTCGAGGAAGGTGTGACGGTACGCGAGCAGTCCGATGACGTGACGGGGCTATCCAATCGCGTGGTGATTCAACAGGCCGATGCGCGCAAGGGTGCGTTGCGGCCGCAGATCCAGCTCACCGACCCGAAGGATCCCGAAGGCGAGCCATTGGTCTTGCCGCGTACCAATACGCCGGCACGCTACTTCCTGTCACCGGGGGCAATTCTGAACGTGGACGATGGGGACGAGGTGCGCGCGGGCGACGTGCTGGCGCGCATTCCGCGCGAGGTCGGCAAGACCAAGGATATCACAGGCGGTTTGCCGCGGGTGGTGGAGTTGTTCGAGGCGCGCAAGCCGAAGACCTTGGCCTTTATCGCCGAGAAGGATGGTGTGATTTCGTTCGGTAAGGACATCCGCGGCAAGCGCCGCGTCTATGTCGAGCCGGACGACGGATCGGATCCGATCGAATATCAGATTCCGAAGGGCAGTCACATTATCGTGCAGGAAGGCGACCGCGTGCGGCGCGGTGAGCGGTTGATGGAGGGATCTCCGTCGCCGCAGGATATCCTGAAGGTGCTTGGCATCGAGGCGCTGGCCAATTATCTCACCGACGAGGTGCAGGAGGTCTATCGTCTGCAGGGCGTGAAGATCAACGACAAGCATATCGAGGTGATCGTGCGCCAGATGATGCGCAAGGTGCAAATCATCGACCCGGGCGCATCGGGCTTCGTGGCCGGCGAGCAGTTGGAGCGCAAGCGTGTGCTTGCCGTAAATCGCAAACTGGTTGCCGAAGGCAAGCCGCCAGCCAAGTTCGAGCCGATTCTGCTCGGTATCACCAAGGCCAGTTTGAACACCGAATCGTTCATCTCGGCCGCATCGTTCCAGGAAACGACGCGTGTGATTACCGAGGCGGCATTGGCCGGCAAGGTGGATTGGCTGCAGGGCCTCAAGGAGAATGTGATCCTGGGTCGTCTGCTGCCTGCCGGTACGGGGCTGGCCGCGCGCATGGCGCCGAAGCCCGAACCGCAGGATTCGGATGATGATGCGGGGCCTTTGGACGAGGCTGCGTAAGTGAAAAGCCTCAGGGGCGCCCTACGGGGCGCCCCTTTTTTTGACCTCTGCGGCGCGAATCAGTCCTGTCCGAAACTGAGCACGCGTTTGATTTCGGCGCATAAAGCCTGAAACTGGTAGGGCTTGCGCACGAAACCATCATAGCGAAGCAATGGATCCTGCTGATCGAGCGTATCTTCGCTGTAACCGCTGAGGACGATCACCTTCAGCCCGTCATGCTGCCGTCGGATAGCGCGGAGCGTTTCGGCGCCGCCGATCCCCGGCATGTTCAGATCGAGCAGGACCACGTCGAACGCCTGCGCATTGCGGGCGAGGATCTCAATCGCCTGCTCGCCGTTTTCCGCAGTGGTGACCTGGAATCCGGCATCGCCGAGCATTTCGCGACCCGTTTCGCGCAGCAGTGCCTCGTCGTCGACGAGCAGGATTCGGCCATGACCGCGCACTGCCTGGCCTTCATTTTCCAGAGCAGGCCTTTGCTGTTCCGTCGCATCATGGACACGCGGCAGGGTGATCGTAAAGCATGTTCCCTGCCCGGGCTTGGACGCGACGGCGATCGATCCGCCCATTTTCTCGATGATGCCCTGCACCATGGCAAGCCCCAGACCGGTACCTTGTCCGCGTTCGCGGGTGGTGAAGAAGGGTTCGAAAATATGTTTGAGGGTGGCCTCGTCCATGCCGATGCCGGTATCGCGCACATCGATGCGCACGGTGTGCTGATCGACCGCCCGGCTCACAAAGCGCAGCGTTCCCCCATTCGGCATGGCATGGGTGGCATTGATGGCCAGATTCATGAAAACCTGATGCAGCTGACCTGGATCGCCGATCACCTTGCAGACGGTTGTATCCGTGTCGAGTTCGATCGCGATGCGTCGATCACAGGTCTCGCGCACCAACGCGGCGACCTCGCGCAACAGGCCGGCGACCTCGATGGTTTCCAGGCGCATCGCGCCCTTGCGCGCAAAGCCGAGCAGATTGCTGGTCAATTCGGCGGCGCGCTGGCATGCGCGCAGGATATGCTCGGCATGTCGACGCGGCTTGTCGGCGCTCTCGGGCAACTGGCGGATGAGCAGTTCGGTGTTGCCGGAGATGATGGACAGCAGGTTGTTGAAGTCATGCGCGATGCCACCGGCCAGTTGGCCGACCATCTCCATCTTTTGCGCCTGCAGCAGGTTGCTTTCCAAAGTACGCAACTGAGTCAGGTCCTGCAACAGCCCTTCGATGCCGATGTACTCACCGTGATCGTCGACAACCAGCCGCGCATTGAGCACGCAATGCAGCAGATTGCCCGCGCGGTCCTTCAGGCTCACTTCGCGGCTGATCAATTGTTTGCGTTCAATGACTTCGCTGATCAACGCCTTGCGGTCGTCAGGGTTCTCGTAGAGATCGCCCATGTGGCGCACCTCTGCCAGCATCTCATCCGGATTGTCATAGCCAAACATTTGCGCCATGGCCGGATTGCATTGCACGAGCCGGCCTTCCATGCTGGCCATGTACATCGCGACCGGCATGTGGGTAAACAGTTCGCGATAGCGGCGTTCCGAATGCTCCAGTTGCTGGCTGCGCCGCTGCAACATGCTTCGGTCCTCGGCGAGCGCCTTGGTCATGCGGTTGAAGGCGCGGGCGATGCGCCCAAGCGGGTCGGGGAATTCCGTGTCGATATCCACGTTCAGGCGCCCGCCGGCCACGCGTTCGACCGCTTCTTCCAGGGTCTGCAGCGGGCGCTGCAATTGCCGTACCGCCAGCCATGCGAGGCCGAGGAAGGAGGCGAGCAGCAGCAGGCTTACGCCGCCGGCAAGCCACAAGGCTCGTTTGAGGGCGCGGGTCAGGCTGGTGCGGGAAAGCTCCAGCACACTGTAGCCGACCAGTTCCCGTTCGCCGGCATATATCGGGGCAATGACGCGCTCGGTGTCTGACCCCGGCAGCGTCTCAAAATCCATGCCCTCCTTGCGTGTGGCGCGTAGCCGCGGTAAGGCAATTTGGGGTTGTTTCGCGCCGATGCGCAGCAGGCGTTGGCCCTGCAGATTGTAGATGTCGAGCGCGCGCACCCCGGGGATGTCGGCGGTGGCTTGCGCACCTTCCTCGATCAGCCGAACTTCCTCCAGTTGCAGACCCAGGCCGATATTCTGTTCCAGCCCGGCGACAAGGGCGCGGGCGTTGTGTTGCAGCATCTCTTCCAGCGATTGGCGTTCCATCCACCAGGTGCTGGCGAAAAAGGCCAACGATACCAGCGCGGCGATGAACAGCAGAGCCAGATACAGGCGCTGAACCAGGGTTGCCCGGCGTCCACTCATGGCCTTTCCACTTGCTGAATGAAGCGGATGCGCTCCGGATGCGCCAGCGGCAATTGTGCAGGTGGCGTGCCGCGGAGGATGCGGTTGGCCATCGCCGCCGCCTGCCGCCCAAGTCCCTCCAGGTCGACAGCCCATGTGGCGCGCGCGCCGGCGCGGACATACTTTTCAGAGAGTCCGATCAGTGTCTTTCCCTGGTGGCTCAATGCGAACAGCAGACGCAGGACATCCGGCTCGGCGCTTGCGTACTCCAGTTGCATCCAGTAGGCGTCGCTTTGTTGCATGTCGGCGAGCAAATGGGCCGCCACCTTGTCCTCGGGCCATGGTTGCGCGGCAAGCACAAGGTGCTGATCCCGCATGCGTGCGCGGACGGCATCGATATAGGTGCGGGAGAGTGCGGGGGTGTAATAACTCAGGACCGTTGCGCCACGGGGGAGCAGGGACGCAAGGTCGCGAGCCACGCGTTCGGGAGGCGGTCGCATGTCAATGCCCGTCAACCAGGGGTTATTGCGCTGTAGCTGCGCATGCAGACTCATGGACATCACCGACAATACAGGTATGGAGGGGCTGACGGCCAGCGCAGCCTGCAATGCGTCCTCGCCGACCACGATCAAAAGATCGGGGTGCCGTTTGATGATGTGTCCGAGTTGCGCGCGTTCGTCGTCCAGATTGCCATCCTCGCGTGCCGCGAACAAACGTACATCATCCGCACGAAGCAAAGGTTTCAATGTCTTGATGACCTGCACATGGGGACGGAATCGGTCGGCAAACAGGATGTCCACCTCGATAGTGGCGGCGCGAAGCTGGGCCGGCAGCAAGAGCAGCGGCAACAGGATGAACAAACGTTTCATTAAAAAGCCCAGGACAGGTTGAGCAGCCACTCGCGGCCATGGTACGGAATATCGGACATCCCCGGGTTGGCCATTGGGCTGTAAATCGTCTGCTTGAACAGGTTGCGCGCAATCAGGCTTGCGCTGGGGCCGTTGGCCGGGGATCCCACACGGATGGCCGTGTCCAATTGCCATGTCGCCGGCAGCGGTGGGCGCGGGTCCCCGCTTGCGCGTGCCATGCTGCCGATCCAGTGCAGGTCCGCGTGCAAATGCGCATCGAGCGGAAGCGGAGCATCGCCGCTGAGGCGCGCCATGTGATGGGGCACATCCGGCAGGCTGCCGCTGAGGCTGCTGGTGCCCCGTTGCCAGGTATAGGCGACACTTCCATACAAATCCTTGCTGGCATCGATGCGCCATTCGATCTCGAAGCCGCGCAGGGTCTCCTTGCCGACGTTGATCGTTTGCGGGCTGGGCGGGATGCGCGTGATCAGGTTGCTGAAGCGGCTTTCGAACACATTGCCGTTGATCTGCCAGATCCCCTGCCGCCAGCTTGTGCCGATTTCGTAGGTGTCCACGATTTCGGGTTTGACGTTGGGGTTGCCTAGCAGGGCGACATTGTGGGCCGAATATAACTCGATGAAATTGGGGGCGCGGAAAGCGTGGCCGTACATGGCCTTGATGTCCAGGTTGTCCGACGCATGCCAGACCGCGGCCAGACGCGGCGAAACATGGCCGCCGACATCGGAATACCGCTCCAGCCTGACCCCGGCAGTGATGCCGAGGGCGTCACTGGGTTGCCACTCATCCTGAATCGCCAGCGACCATATCTGGCGGGTGGTGTTGCGATTGTGATTGGCGATATTGGTGAGATCGGTTCCATTGATGATCGTGCGGACATCGAACTGGCGAATATGGTCGTAGCTGCCGTGCAGCGTCCATTCGTGGTTTTGCCAACCGCGGTCACGCAACCGGACGTTTTGCGTCAGTGTGAGATTGCGTACCTGCGGCTGACCAAGCATGCCGCCACCATAGAATTGCCACAGGGGCATCAGGCTGAACAGGTCGCCCTCGGAACGGAGCAGAAGATCCCAGTTGTCATGGGGTTGTTGCCATTCCAGGGTGGCAAAACTTTGGCGCACCGAGATATTGCTGGCATGATCGATTTGGTTGGTGGCATCCAGCAGCGAGCCCCGCCGCTTGCCCGCATGCATCGCAAACAATGACCAGTTGCCATGGGTGATGGAGAGAAACCCCGTCTGTTGTCTGCGCCAGAAGTTGCTGAAGCCCGCGCGCCCGGCGGCGTCCTTGGCGATATATTGGCGATCGCCATTGCTGCTGGATGCGTTCAGGCTGAACATCATGCTGGTGCCGTTGCTTGTCGCGCCGCTGCTGACATGGCCTTCGCTGTAGCGATGATTGCCGGCCGAGAAGTCCAGCGTGCTGGCGCGGAACGTGTCCGCGGTGCGGGTGATAATGTGGATGACGGCGACCATCGCGTTGGAGCCGTACAGTGCGGAGCCAGGCCCTCGGATGACTTCAATCCGGCGCACCTCGTCCAGCGGTATCTCGTCGAACAGGAATGTCCAGGAGCCGGAGTAGGGGTTGTTCACCCGGTGTCCGTTGATCAGCAGCAGGGTTTTCTCGGCTTCGCTGCTTTTCAGGCCACGCACGCTCAAGGTATGGCCCGAGGCAATGTCGGAAGGGTAGGCAACCATGAATCCCGGCACGGCCTCCAGTACTTCGAGCAGGTTTTGCGCCCCCATGTCATGGATTTGCTTTTCGGTGATCACCGTGACGATGGAAGGGGCCTGACCCAGTTCGCGCTTGGATTCGGTGGCGGTCATCACGCTGTCCTGTTCGTCGAACAACAGATCGACCGGCGCCGCCAGCAGTGGGGATGCGGCGATCACGATGGCCAATAGCAGGCATACAAGGTGCATGGCGATCCTTTTTTGTTCGTTCTGCATGGCAAACCAGCGAGCTAGGGGTTAGCGTGCCATGGTGTTCGATGTGCAGCCTAGCTTAGTTGGGCGTTTTGGATGTTTCAAGCAAAAAAGAGGTGAAGGATGAGTGAACGCGATCTGGTGGCGGGTGTGCATGCGGTGCGCCATGCTTTGGAAGCCGATGCGCTGGCTACGATTTGGTTTGCAAACGACAAGCGCAATCCACGGCTGGAGGCGCTGGCGAAGCTCGCCAAAAGGCGAGGCGTGCGCTGCTTGTTTGTGCCGCGCGAGGCGCTTGAGCGCATGGTTGGCGAGCTTCCGCATCAGGGTGTGGTGGCGCGCATGCGTCGGCTGCGTGGCGCGCGGATGGCAGACTTTGTCTCCTGGCTCTCCAGCCTGGATATGGATTCCGCCCCCTTGCTGTTGCTACTCGATCAAGTGACCGATCCACACAATCTCGGCGCCTGTTTGCGTACGGCGGAGGCTGCGGGTTGTGCTGCGGTGGTTGTGCCGAAGGATCGCGCGGCGGATATCCATTCGCCGGTGGTGGCAAAGGCTGCGTGCGGTGCACTTGCGCGCCTGCGTTTGTTCCAGGTGACCAACCTTCGTCAGGCCATCCAGCGCTTGCAAGCAAAAGGATTTTGGGTGGTCGGTCTTGCCGGGGAGGCGACGCGATCCATTTATTGCTTATCGTTAACGGGTCCGCTGGCGATGGTGATGGGTTCCGAGGGTAAGGGGCTGCGCCCGCTCATCGCCAAAAGCTGCGACCAATGCGTGCATATCCCCATGGCGGGCGAGGTGGAGTCGTTGAATGTTTCGGTTGCGACCGGCGTGGCACTGTTCGAGGCTGTGCGTCAGCGCCTTGCCTGAACATTCAGGCCGCGTCGGTTTGCGTTTGTTCCGATACCCGCTCGAATTTCTGGCCGCAGTACTGGCATTGGCCGGAACCGTTTTTCAGACTGATATACACCAGCGGATGCTGGCCGTTGTCCGAACAGGAAACGATTTCTTTCGTTGTTTTGATCGTGGTCTGTGACATATGATTGCTTCTCCAAACGAGCGAACCGCGCAAAAACGCGGCAAATTTTGGGGGCGTAAAAGTCCCTGTCAAGCAAGGGGGGGACCACCATGGTGCGTGGGGACAAGGTGCTGATCGAGGGGCTGGAAGTGCGCACGGTCATCGGTATCTACGATTGGGAGCGGGAGATCCGGCAAACGGTGCGCCTGGACTTGGAGATGGCCTGGGATATTCGGCCCGCGGCGGCCAGCGACGATATTCGCGATGCGCTGGACTATAAGGCGGTGGCCAAGCGACTGATCGCTTTCATCGAAGGCTCCAGCTTCGGTCTGATCGAAGCGCTGGCCGAGGCCTGCGCGAAGATCGTGCTGGAAGAGTTTCGTGTGCCCTGGCTGCGGCTGAAGCTGTCCAAGCC
>RFFT01000070.1 GCA_003696795.1 Zetaproteobacteria bacterium
AAGGTCAAGGTGCGCGTGCATCGCTACCCGGACGGCGACATGGCCGTGTTCCACGGCCCGCGCCTGCTGGCAAGCTACGACAGCACAGGCAAACTCAAGAAATCGCAAGCGCCCGCAGGAATGCAACCACAGGCTGGATAGGTTTGCCTCAGAGCGGACAACTCATGTGTTACAAAACCGGACAGGTCTATTTGTTGCTAACACGCCAAAGATTTTGGAGTTGACCACAAGGGCAACGGGACTACACTGCCGCCTGCGGACAGATGGCAAGCGAAGTCCGTTATAAGGTGACATGAAAGAAACGGTATAAGGGGCCGGGCAAAACGAAAGGTGAAGAAAAAGCTTCCTGAGAAGCAATATCTTACAATGACAGTCCAAGTCCTACCCCTTCCGCCAGATACGGAGAGATGGCTGAGTGGTCGAAAGCGGCACCCTGCTAAGGTGTTACACGGGTTACCGTGTCGAGGGTTCGAATCCCTCTCTCTCCGCCATTTCTGGCTTGGATCATGCTCATGAGGAGTTGAAACTGCGCATCGCACGTTGTGTTTTGCTGGGTGCGCTGATGCTTGCGTTGTTTGGTTGCGATGAGCAGCCGGAGCGCAAGATCAAGTGGCATGAGCCATTGGCAACGGGCAACGATCCGCATGCGACGATTCATGCGGATCTACCCGATTGGGCCAGCAAGCGCAAAGGCTTTGCTGATTTGGTCTGGTTGGACAAGAGCACGGCGCGCACCTACCGCTACCATGTGCCGACAGGTGAGGCGGTGAAGATGCAGGGCTTTGTGGTGCGTGTGCTGGGGCTTGCGAGCGGGTTGCGCAATACGTCGTCCGGGACTTTTCTTGACGACGAGAATGTGGATAATCCCGCCGCCTTCGTGGAGATCAGCCAACAGGGCAAATTGCGCTATCGTGGCTGGTTGTATGTGAAGTTTCCGGAGTTATTCGGCATGGACGATCCACTCTGGAAAGTTTGGTTGGAAGGTATTAAGCTTCGCCCCGCTCGCCAAGGCGGGTGAACAATATGCTCCCTTAGCTCAGCTGGATAGAGCATCTGACTACGAATCAGAAGGTCGGGCGTTCGAATCGCTCAGGGAGCGCCATCTGGAAATGGCCACGGTGATTGCCGTGGCCATTTTTTGTTTGTGCATTGTCAAGCCCGGCTCGGCATGCATATATTGTGCGGGCATTTCATGGAGGTGTGATCATGGCGGACGCATATCGGATGGAGCATGACTCGATGGGAGAGATGCGCGTGCCGGCGGAGGCGATGTACGGCGCCTCGACCGCGCGTGCGGTGGAGAATTTCCCCGTCTCCGGCATCCGCTTCCCACGCGAATTCATTCGCGCCTTGGGGCGTATCAAACACGCGGCGGCGGAAGTGAATCATCAGCTTGGTCGCCTGGACGGTGCCCGAGCGGAATTGATCGACCGGGCGGCGCGCGAGGTGGCTGTAGGTGACTGGGATGCGCATTTTCCGCTGGATATTTTCCAGACCGGTTCGGGTACATCGACCAACATGAATGCCAACGAGGTGATTGCACATCGCTGCAAGCAGCTCAATGCAAGTATCGAGGTGCATCCCAACGATCACGTCAACATGGGTCAGTCGTCCAATGATGTGATTCCAACCGCAATTCATGTCGCCGCTGCCGACCAATTGATGCACGTGCTGTTGCCGGCGCTTGAGCAATTGCATGCGAGCCTGCGGAGACAACAGGAGGCGTTGGCGGAGGTGGTCAAGATCGGGCGCACACATTTGATGGACGCAACTCCGCTGACCCTGGGCCAAGAAGTGTCCGGCTGGGCGCGCCAGGTGGCGCTTGGCATGGACCGGTTGCGCGCATGTCTGCCGCGTTTGTGCGAGCTGGCCCAGGGCGGCACGGCCGTGGGCACCGGGTTGAACACGCATCCCGAATTCGGTCGACGCATGGCGGAGATTCTCTCCCGCGAATATGGGATTCCGTTTTGCGAGGCGGAAAACCATTTCGAGGCTCAGGCCGCGCAGGACGCGATTGTCGAATTCTCCGGTGCGCTCCGCTGTCTGGCGGTTAGCCTGATCAAGATCGCCAATGATGTGCGTTTGCTGAATATGGGGCCAAGGTGCGGGTTGGCTGAGATCAGTGTGCCGGCGGTGCAGCCGGGTTCGTCGATCATGCCGGGCAAGGTCAATCCGGTGATCGCCGAATCCTTGGCGCAAGTGTGTGCCCAGGTCATCGGTAATGATGCGACCATTGCGTTTGCGGGTGCCAGCGGCATGCTGGAGTTGAATGTGATGTTGCCGGTCATGGCGCATAATGTGCTGCAATCCGAACGCTTGCTCGCCAATGCCGCGCGCATGTTCGCGGAAAAATGCATCGATGGCTTGCAAGCCAATGAATCCAAGTGTGCGGAGCAGGTGGAGTGGAGCATGAGCATGGTCACCGCGTTGGCCCCGGTGATCGGTTACGAACGTGCGGCCGATTTGGCCAAGCGCGCCTATCGGGAAGGGAAGACAGTGCGTGAATTGTGCCTTGCGCAGGGCGTGTTGCCGGCCGAGGAGTTGGAACGCCTGCTTGATCCCCGCAGCATGTTGGCGCCGCGCGACTGATGCCTTGAACTCGACTTTGTCGGTCCGATTTCATAGCCTCGCGGCGCAGTCGACAGCGAGGTGGTCATGGCATCAGCGATATTGGCATTGGCGGATGGTCGGGTGTTCCGCGGCGAGGCCATCGGGGCCCAGGGACATACGGTTGGCGAGGTGTGCTTCAATACCTCGATGGCCGGGTATCAGGAGATTCTAACCGATCCATCCTATACCGACCAGATCGTGGCCTTCACCTATCCCCACATTGGCAATGTCGGGGTCAATTCCGTGGATATGGAGTCGGCGTCTGTCGCCGTGCGCGGTCTCATCGTGCGGGCGCCGACGAAGACCACCTCCAGCTATCGCGCCGAGCAAGATATGCAAGCATGGCTGAAGCAACATGGCGTGGTGGGGATCGCGGGAATTGATACGCGGGCTCTGGTGCGTCACCTGCGCGACCATGGGGCGCAAAATGGGGTGATCGCTTCCGACGGGATGAGCGAGGAGCAGGCGGTGGCCATGGCGCAGGCATGGCCGGGACTTGCTGGGCGCGACCTGGTGGGCGAGGTGACCTGTGCCAAGCCGTTTGTTTGGCGGCAGGGGAGCTACGCGCTGGAGCGGAGCACGTTTGCCGAACCCGAACCGAGCAAGCATGTGGTTGCGCTGGACTTCGGTTGCAAGTTCAACATCTTCCGCAAGCTTGCCGATCGCGGGCTGAAGGTCACCGTGGTTCCCGCGCACAGTACGGCGCAAGAGATTCTCGCCTTGGAGCCGGATGGCATTTTCCTGTCCAATGGCCCGGGCGATCCTTCAGCGGTCGGGTATGCGGTGGAGACGATTCGTGCCTTGCTGGACAGTGGCCTCCCCATGTTTGGCATTTGTATGGGACACCAGCTGCTCTCCCAGGCGTTGGGCTTGGCCACGTTCAAGCTCAAGTTTGGTCATCGTGGCGGCAATCACCCGGTGCGCGATGAAACGACAGGGCGCATTGAAATCACCAGCCAGAATCATGGCTTTGCGGTGCGCGACGATCATGTGCCCGCGCACGTTGAAATCACCCATCGCTCTTTGTTCGATGGAACGGTGGAGGGGTTGCGTCTAAAGGACCGTCCGGTGTTCTCGGTGCAGTATCATCCGGAGGCGAGCCCCGGTCCGCACGATGCGGATTATTTGTTCGATCGCTTCGTGGCGCTGCTCGGCTGAAGATCGGCAAAGTTTGCGCGGAAGTCCCGTTCGCGCATCAACAACATCGTGTTGATACCCGCCTGGTGCAGTTTGCGCCACAGCGCCATGGCTTCGTCGTGCGGTTGGGCGGGAAATACGATACGATAAACCGGTATCCGCTTGCGCATGCGGTGATACACGAAGGGCAATCCCCTGGCTTTCAGGTCTTCTTGGAAGGCAAGGGCGTAGGCATCCAGGTAGTAGCGTCCCAGGCCGATACGGAAGCGGTGGTCATGCGCGTCCACGGGGAGAATGTCGGCCGCGATGCCGAGCTTCCGCCAGCGCGCCTGCGCTCTGGCCGCGCTGGCATGATCGGCATAGATGCGCGGGTCGTCGAATACATGGAGCAGGATGGCTTCGCG
>RFFT01000071.1 GCA_003696795.1 Zetaproteobacteria bacterium
CATGCTCTTGGGCATGACTGGTATGATGATTCCAAGGCGACCAACCCGGCGGCGGCAATGGCTGCGTTGGGGGAATTTGCGCGGGTGATCTGGATTTGCGGCGGTTTGACCAAGGGACTTGACCTCAGCGCGATGCGCGATGCGGTTGCAGCCCATGTGCGGTACGCCTATGTGATTGGCCACGATGCGCGGCCATTTCTGAGTCTGTTGCAGGCGGCGGGGGTTCAGGCTGAGTATGTGCGGACCATGGAGCAGGCGGTGGCCGCCGCCGCGCAGTCGCCTGATGAGCTGCCGGTACTGCTCAGTCCGGCGGCCGCCAGCCAGGATCAGTTCCGCGACTATGCCGAGCGCGGTCGCGCCTTTGTGAACGCGGTGCGCAAGCTGGAGCGGCAGGCATGAAGCGCCTTTCGCCTCCCGATCGTGTGCTCACCGTAAGCGTACTCGCGCTGATGACGCTTGGCGTGCTGATGGTGTATAGCGCCAGCCTCAGTATTTCAGAGGTGCGCTATGGGGATCCGTTGCGGATCATTCTGCACTGGGTGTGCTATATCCCGCTTGCGTTGATGATCATCTGGGGGTTGTCGCGCATCGAGGTCACGTGGTGGCGGGCGATGGCATTTCCCATGCTGCTTGCGGCGTTGCTGCTGATGGTGTTGGTCCTGGTGCCGGGTGTGGGCAAGCGTATCAATGGTGCGCAGCGCTGGTTTTCCTTGTTCGGTATGACGCTGCAGCCGGTTGAACTGTTGAAGCCGGTGCTGTTCGTGTACATGGCCTATTACATGACCGCGTTTCCCGAACGGTTGCGTCAATTCGCGACAGGTTTGGCGCCGATGTTGGTGGTGCTGGGCGTGGCGCTGGCGCTATTGATGCTGCAGCCCGATTTTGGCAGCTCGGCTCTGCTGTTCGGCGTGTGCCTGTGCCTATGGTTCGTTGGCGGTGTGCCCATGCGCCATCTGGCCGGCCTGTTGTTCGCCTTCGTGCCGTTGGGGGTGCTGGCGGTGGTTGCCGAGCCCTATCGCATGCAGCGACTGGTGAGTTTTATGGACCCGTGGAGTGATCCTTTTGGCAGCGGCTATCAGTTGGTGCAATCGCTGATTGGGTTTGGTAGTGGTGGCTTGTTTGGCGTGGGTCTTGGGCAAGGGGTGCAGAAGCTGTTTTATCTGCCCGAGGTCTTTACCGACTTCATCAGTGCGACGATCGCGGAGGAGCTGGGGTTGGTGGGCATGCTGGCGCTGATCGCGCTGTTCTCGGTGCTGCTCGGGCGAGGAATCCATATCGCGCTGCGCGAGGAACAGCCGTTCCAACGCCTGTTGGTGCTGGCCTGCACGCTGAGTATTGGATTTACCTTTTTTATCAACCTTGGCGCCGCAATGGGACTGTTGCCGACCAAGGGCATGCCGTTGCCGTTCATTTCCTATGGTGGAAGTGCGTTGATCGGCAACAGCATTCTGATTGGCCTGATGCTGTCGGTGCAGAGACACAGGCCGGAAAACAGGCGCAGGGAAAAGCCTGCCGGGGGCAAGCGGTGAGTCGCTCGAGATTATTGTGCATTGCCGGTGGCGGTACCGGCGGACATGTGATGCCCGCGCTGGCGTTGGCTGATCATGCGCGCGCACGTTGGCCGAAGCTGAAGGTGCAGTTTATCGGTGTGGAGCGCGGGCTCGAGGCGACCTTGCTGCCGGCGCGGGGCGAACAGCCTGTGCTTTTGCGCATGCATGGCATCAAGGGGATGGGGCTGGCGCACAAGTTGCGCGTACTGTTGTGGGAATTGCCCTTGGCCGTCGCGCGGATTCTGCGCATCTGGCGTACACGGCGTCCGGACGTGGTGGTCGGTGTTGGCGGTTATGCCAGCGCTTCCGGCGTATGTGCGGCATTGCTTGGACGCATACCGGTGGTGTTGTACGAACAGAACGCGATGCCGGGTCTGCTGAACCGGGTTCTGGGGCGCATGGCCAACAGGGTGATGTTGGGGCTGCCGGGAGGCGAGCGGCATTTTCCGTCGGGTCGCACCGTGTTGACGGGCAATATCGTTCGCACCGAGTTGCAGGACATCCGCTATCAAGCGCATGAACCGCCATGTCTGTTGGTCATGGGGGGGTCGCAGGGGGCACGTTTCTTCAACGATCGCCTTCCTGATGTGTGTCGCATCCTTGCTGCACGCGGTTTGCTTTTTTCCGTGCGCCATTTGTGCGGCGGCGATGCGGCACAGCTTGAGCAGGTGCGCGCCCGCTATCGGGCCAGCGGTATTGAGGCGGATGTGCAGTGTTTTGCGCGCGATATGGCGGATTTCTATCGCGCCGGCGATGTGTTGCTCGCGCGCGCCGGCGCGATGACCGTTGCCGAGGCCAGCATGTGCGGGCTGCCTAGTGTGTTCATTCCATTGCCGATCGCCGCCAATGATCATCAGACGCACAATGCGCGCATGATGGTTGCCGCCGGCGCGGCATTGATGTGCGCGCAGCGCGATGCGAGCGCGGAGCGGCTCGCGGATGTGTTGCAGCCCTTGCTTGCCGATGCGCGCATGCGGCAGCGGATGAGCCTCAATGCCGCGCGCATTGCGCCCCGGCAGGCGGTCAAGCGTCAGCTGGAGGTGCTGGCTCCCTATCTTTCCGTTCGGGAGGCGGAGGCATGAAGCGGCGGGTTCAACGCATCCATATGGCGGGCATTGGCGGCATTGGTATGAGCGGGATTGCGGAGTTGCTGCACAACCAGGGATTCCAGGTGCAGGGCTCGGACGTGAGCGAGAATGCCAATGTGCAGCGCCTGCGCGCACTTGGTATCCCGGTGATGATTGGTCATCGGGCCGATAATCTGGGCGACGCGCAGGTGGTGGTCGCCTCCTCGGCGGTACGCGAGGACAATGTGGAGCTGGAAGCGGCGCGCGAGCGCGGGATTCCGGTGATCCCGCGCGCCGAGATGCTGGCCGAGTTGATGCGCATGAAGCAGGGAATTGCCGTGGCGGGCAGTCACGGAAAGACGACCATCACCTCGATGATCGCGCACGGCATGGAAGCGGCCGGTCTCGATCCGACGTACGTCATTGGCGGTCGGCTGGTGGCTTCGGGCAGCAACGCGCGGTTGGGCGAGAGCCCATGGCTGGTGGCGGAGGCGGATGAAAGCGACGGGTCGTTCTTGCGCTTATCGCCGATGGTGGCCGTGGTCAGCAATATCGATCCCGAGCATCTTGACCATTACGGAAGTTTTGATGCCTTGCTCGATGCGTTTCGTCAGTTCGTGAATCGTGTGCCGTTTTACGGTCGGGTCGTTCTGCACCATGAACATCCGCATGTCGCGGCATTGCGCGAGCACCTGCATAAACCGGTGACCACCTATGGTTCCAGCGCCCAGGCGGATATCCACCTGCTATCGCTTGCTATGGATGCCGCGGGACAGCGCTTTACCGCCGCCTGCGCCGATGGTCGATCGCTGGGCGAGTTTCGGATCGCCCTACCTGGCAGGCACAATGCGGAGAACGCGCTGGCGGCCATCAGCGTGTTGCTCGATCTGGGTCTAGAGTTGGAGACGGTGCGCCGAGCGATGGCCAGCTTCGCCGGCATTCAGCGTCGATTTCAATGCACGGATTTTGCCCAAGGGGTGTTGGTGGACGATTATGGCCATCATCCCCGCGAGATTCGCGCCACCCTGGCCACCGCACGCGCGTGCTGGCCGACGAAAACCATTCGCGTGGTGTTCCAGTTGCATCGCTACACCCGCACCCGGGATTTGATGGGCGAGTTCATGGGCGCGTTCGACGATGCGCATCATGTGCACCTGCTGCCGGTCTATGCGGCGGGCGAGGCGCCGATCGAGGGCGCCAGCGCGGAGGCGCTCAGGGCCGGCATGTTGGCGCGTGGCCATCGCGATGTTCGCTTGGTGGATGATCTTGCGCGGGCGGGGGAGTTGGCGCGTGAAGCGCTTGCGCGCGGGGAGATCGTCGTCCTGATGGGGGCGGGATCAATCGGAACCCTGGCGCGCGCGTTGCGCGAGGAGGCTGGCTCATGATCGCCGGCGCGCGCAGGCAGGGGTTGGAGGCGTTGGCCATGCTGGGCAAGGTGCTGCGCGATGAGCCCATGGCGCGGCATACCACGCTGGGCGTGGGCGGTCCTGCGGACTGGTTTTTTCAACCGCGCGATCGGGATGCGCTGGCGCGTGCCATGCCATTGATTCCGGCGGATATGCCCCGCTTGCCTTTGGGGCGCGGCAGCAATTTGCTGGTGCTCGATGGTGGTTTTCGCGGGGTCGTCATCGATATGGCTGGATTGAATGTGACGCGGCTGACGGGCAATGAGCTTTATGCCGAGGCAGGCGCGCGCATGAGCCGGGTGGCCAGCCTGTGCGCCGCGCAGGGCCTGAGCGGCTTGGAGTTCCTGGCGACCGTGCCGGGCAATATCGGGGGGGGAGTGGCCATGAACGCGGGGGCATTCGGGCAAGAGATTGCCGATTGCCTGCAGCGCGTCGAGGTGATGGATGGCGAGGGAAGGTGTATGGCGCTGGAGAGGTCCAGCTTGGCGATGGGTTACCGCTGCACGCGCTTGCCCGAGGGTGCGCTGGTTGTTGCCGCGTGCTTCCGTCTGCAGGCCATGGATGCCGCCAAAGTGCGTCAGCGTATGCGCGCCATGCGCGAGCAACGCGGCAAGCGTCAGCCCCTGTCCTGGCCCAATTGCGGGTCGGTGTTCAAGAACCCACCGGGAGATTATGCGGCGCGCTTGATTGAGGCTGCTGGTCTTAAGGGAATGCGCATAGGCGGTGCGCGCATTTCGGAGCGCCATGCCAATTTCATCGTCAATGAGGGGGATGCCACGGCGGCTGATGTGTTGGCGTTGATTGAGCGTGCTCGTGAGGCGGTGTGGCGGCAGGCGGGTGTCCGGCTGGAGACCGAAGTGCGCATTGTTGGAGAGAAACGATGAGGGTCGGCGTCTTGATGGGTGGCGTATCCAGCGAACGCGAAATCTCGCTGCGTTCGGGACGGGCCGTATTGGCGGCCTTACAGCGCTGCGGGGTTGATGCCGTGGCGGTGGAAATCGGCCATGACTGGCTGGCCGATATCGGTCGGGTGCGGATGGATCGTGCGTTTCTCGCCCTGCATGGCACCTATGGCGAGGATGGCTGCGTTCAGGGTTTGCTGGAAATCATGGGGATTCCCTATACCGGCGCGGGGGTCACCGCTTCGGCGGTGTGTATGAACAAGCGCCTGTGCAAGGACTTGCTGGCACAGCATGGTCTGCGCACGCCAGTGGATATTCCGTTGGGTGCGGCGGGTCCGGTGCGCTATCCCGTGGTGGTCAAGCCAGTTGCCGAGGGATCGAGCGTGGGATTGCATTTCGTGCGTTCACCTGACGACTGGCAGGCATTGGATATCGCAAGGGCACAAGACTGGTTGATCGAGATGCCGGTGGAGGGTACCGAGGTGGCGGTTGGCGTGCTCAATGGCGATGCACTGCCGCCGGTGGAGGTGGCGCCGCATGGTGGCGTGTATGACTTCGAGGCCAAATACACACCCGGTAGCACCGACTATTTCTGCCCCGCCCGTCTGCCGGCGGAGACCTTGCGCCGTTGCATGGAGGTCGCCGAACAGGCCGTGCGCATCACTGGCTGCAAGGGTGCGCCCAGGGTGGACATGATTGTTGCCGATGGCGGCGAACCGGTGGTCCTTGAAATCAACACGATTCCGGGGATGACCGAGACCAGCCTGCTGCCCAAGGCGGCGGCCCGGGCCGGGATCGACTTCGATCAACTATGCCTGCGCATCATGAACGCAGCTCAATTGGAGCATGGGGGTAAACGATGACGCGTGCGAATCGCAAGCGCGGTCGCCAGCGCGCCCGGTTTACGCCCTTGCGCGCGGTTGTGCGGCGCATTGCGGCGCCAGCGCTAACCGTGGGGGCGTTGCTGGCCGGAGGATGGTGGCTGAATGGGGCACTCGAAGTGCAGGTATGGCAGGTGGAAGGGGATGCGTCGGTGCGCGCGATGACCGAGGCGGCAATGCAGCGTTTGCTCGGGGGGCGGAATGATCTGTGGCATACCTGGCCATCACGGGTGCGTTCGGCGCTGCTGGCCGAAGTTCCCGATCTCGCCGATGCGCAGGTCTCGCGCCGGCTGGATGGTGTGTTGCGTGTGCGTGCCATCGCGCGTAAGCCCGTGGTGTTGTGGTCGCGCGATGATGCGGTTTGGCTGGTTGATGGCCAGGGCACGCCGTACCGCCCGTTGCGCAAGGGTGAATGGCCAGACTTGCCATTGTTGCGTATGGACCAAGATCAGCTGACGCATGCGATTGGGCTGTTGGCCGCGATCCAGCGACTCATGGCCAGTCGCATGGCACGAATCAGCGAGGTGCATCATCTGCCGCATGGCTGGAAGCTTATTTTGAGTCATGGCGAGATGTGGCTGCTGCCAGAACAGGATTGGCGCGACCGATTGCCACGATTGGCCGAGGTGCTGCGGCAGCCGCGATGGCGACAACGGTATTTTCGTATTGATGCGAGGGATGACAGGCGTTGGTACCTGCGCCTGGCCAGACAACAGGGAGTGATTTGAGATGTCAAAACATGATCAATTGTTGATAGGGCTTGATATCGGAACCAGCAAGATCGCCTGCATCGTGGCGGAGGCCAATCCGGATGGTAAGGTGGATATCATCGGTATCGGCACCAACCCTTCGAAGGGCCTGCGCAAGGGCGTAGTGGTGAATATCGAAAGCACGGTCGAGTCGATCCGCCGGGCTGTTGAGGAAGCGGAATTGATGGCGGGGGTGCAGATCCATTCGGTATTTACCGGCATCGCCGGCAGCCATATCCGAGGGTACAACAGTCATGGTGTGGTGGCCACGAAGAACAACGAGGTGGGCCAGGAGGATGTGGATCGGGTGATCGATGCGGCCAAGGCCATGAATATCCCCGCCGATCAACAGATTCTGCATATCCTGCCGCAGGAATACATCATCGATAATCAGGACGGAATACGAGAGCCGATCGGCATGAACGGGGTGCGCCTGGAGGCCAAGGTGCATATCGTGACTGCGGCTGTTTCATCCATCCAGAATATCATCAAGTGTTGCAATCGCTGTGATCTGGATGTCGCCGACATGGTGCTTGAGCAGGTGGCTTCCAGCGAGGCGGTATTGTCGCAGGATGAGAAGGATATCGGTGTCGCCTTGATCGATATTGGTGGTGGCACGACGGATATCGCGGTCTTTCTCGATGGCGCGATTCGTCATACCGCAGTCATTCCGATCGGAGGCGATCATTTGACCAACGATTTGGTCATCGGCTTGCGGACTTCCGCGCGGGAGGCGGATGAGCTCAAGCGTAAATACGGCTGTTGCCTGACCTCGATGGTACCGCCCGAGGAGCAGATCGAGATTCCAAGTGTCGGCGGGCGGCCGCCGCGGCCGATGCCGCGGCAGGTGATGGCCCAGATTCTTGAGCCCCGGATGGAAGAACTGTTTGAGATGGTCAAGGCCGAGCTGGAGCGGTCCGGTTATCAGGAGCTGCTTGCAGCGGGTCTGGTGATTACCGGTGGGAGCGCGTTGCTCGATGGGGTCATCGAGCTGGCCGAGGATGTATTCGAGATACCGGTTCGCCTGGGACGCCCGCAGGGGGTTGGCGGGCTGACGGATGTGGTCTCCAGCCCGATGTATGCCACGGGCGTGGGCCTGATTCTGTACGGCTATCGCTACCGCCAGCAGCACCAGCGCGTGGTCAGGAAGAAGTCCGAACGAGGACTGTTCGCCCGTGCCTGGCACCGATTGCGAAGCTGGTTTGGCGACACGGCCTAGCGGTAAACGTCCATGATACACACGATTCAACAACACTAGGGAAGAAAGGAGACGGGAAATGGCAACTCTGTATACATTTGACGATACCGCGGCGTTGTCCGCAAAGATCAAGGTGATCGGCGTCGGTGGCGGCGGCGGCAACGCCCTGAACAATATGATCAGGCAGAATCTGCGCGGTGTGGACTTCATTGTCGCGAACACCGATGCGCAGGCGATCGATAGCAGTGAGGCACCGACCAAGCTGCAACTGGGTTCGCATATCACGCGGGGGCTTGGCGCGGGCGCGAATCCGGAAATCGGGCGCGAGGCCGCGGAGGCCGAGCGGGAACGTATCGCGGAATTCATGCAGGATACGGATATGGTGTTTATCACCGCGGGCATGGGCGGCGGTACCGGTACGGGTGCGGCGCCGGTGATTGCGGAAGTGGCCAAGGAAATGGGGGTGTTGACGGTTGCGGTGGTTACCAAGCCGTTCAATTTCGAAGGCAAGCGCCGCATGCGTCAGGCCGAGTCGGGGATTAACGACCTGCGCCAACATGTGGATACCCTGATTACGATTCCCAATCAGAAGTTGATCGGGGCGGTGGGTAAGAACACGAGTATGCTGGAGGCGTTCCGCAAAGCGGACGATGTGTTGCTGCAGGCCGTGCGTGGCATCTCCGAACTGATCACCCATACCGGTTATATCAATGTGGACTTCGCCGATGTGCGGTCGGTCATGCGCGAAACGAAAGGTGTGGCGATGATGGGTTCGGGAGTTGCATCCGGCGAGAATCGCGCGATCGAGGCGGCCGAGATGGCGATCTCCTCTCCGTTGCTGGAAGATGTCGATATCCACGGCGCCCAAGGCATTCTGGTCAATGTGACCGGCAACGAGGATATGACGCTGGCAGAATATGACGAGGCGGTATCGATCATCCAGAATATGGCTGACGAAGACGCGAACATCATTTGCGGCATGGTTTATGATAGCGAGATCGGCGATGAAATTCGGGTCACCGTCGTGGCAACCGGCTTGAGTGGAGAAACACCGGTACGGGCGGTCGCTTCCGGCAAGGATGTGGAAACGGCGAACCCTGTCCTTCCTGATCTGGAGCACGTCCCGGTAGCTCGATCCCGTGCCGCCGTGCCGGGCCGGGGACGGCGGAGCGCGCCCTCGCAGCAGGCGACCCTGTTCAATACCGCCGACGAGTTGGATGAGGATCGCTTCGCTGTGCCCACCTTCCTGCGTCGGCAGGCGGACTGAGGTCTTGTCCTCAGACGAGGCGATATGTCATTGTATCGCATGGGGTTTTTGTGGCAGGATGGCCGCCTCACCCATGCGGGCTGGTGTTGTGCGTCACCGATAGGGCGGAAATCATCCGCCAACGTTGCGGTATGAACGGGAGAGCATAAGGAGTCGTTATGATCAAACAACGCACGCTCGGGCATTCCATCCGCTGTAGCGGGATCGGACTACACTCGGGCAAGAAGATCGAACTGGTGTTGCATCCCGCTGAGGCCGATGCCGGCATCACCTTCGTGCGCTCCGATATGGGGATACGGATTCCGGCGCACGCCGCTTACGTGACGGATACTCGCCTGTGTACGACACTGGGACGCGATGGCGCGCATATCTCCACGGTTGAGCATTTACTGTCCGCATTGGCGGGATTGGGCATCGACAATGCGGTGATCGAGGTCAATGGCGCCGAGGTGCCGATCATGGATGGATCGTCGGCGCCGTTTGTTTTTCTGATCCAGTGTGCGGGCATCCGCGAACAGAATCGTCCCAAGCGGGTCTTGCGGATTTTGAAAAAGGTCGAGGTTCGCGAAGGGGACAAGTCCTGTGCGCTGTATCCGGGCAAGGGATTCAAGGTCGGCTACTTGCTGGACTATGATCATCCGATGCTGCGCAACCGCAAGGTCACGATCGATTTCGCCCGCCAGGCGTATACGCGGGAGGTGAGTCGCGCGCGCACATTTGGTTTTCTGCACGAAATCGAGGCGTTGCAAAAGGCGGGTTTGGCGCTGGGCGGATCGTTGGAGAACGCGGTTGTTCTGGACAAGTACCGGGTGATCAACGAAAGCGGCTTCCGCTACGAGGATGAGTGTGTCCGCCACAAGATCCTGGACACCTTGGGCGATCTGATGTTGGCGGGATATCCCATCGTAGGCACGTTTGAAGGGGTACGCACCGGGCATCAGATGAACCATCGCCTGGTTAGCGCGCTGCTCGCCGACGCGTCGGCCTACTGCATCGAGGAACTGCGCGGGGAAACCACTGCGGGCGCAAGTCAGGCAGCCGGCGGCTACGCCACGGCGTGAGCGCCGGGCGCGCGGGCGGTTTATGCGCTCAATAGCGCATTGATGCGTTTGACGAAGCCTGCCGGGTCTTCCGGCAAGGCCCCTTCGGCAAGTACCGCCTGATCGAAAAGAATAAGCGCATAATCATTGATCTTTTCCTTGGTGCGCATGCGCGCCAAGCGTTTGACCAATTCATGGTCCGGATTGATTTCCAGGATGGGTTTCACCGCCGGTACTTCCTGGCCAGCCTGCCGGAGAATGCGCTCCATGTTCGTGCTGATATCGAACTGATCGGACACCAGGCATGCCGGCGACTCCGTCAGCCGCTCGCTGATGCGCACATCCTTGACGCGCTCACCCAGCGCCTCTTTGAGCCGTTGGATGGCTGGTTCGATGTCTTTTCGATTGCGCTCGCGCTGCGCTTTGTCCGTATCGCTCGGCTCCCCGATCGAGGAAAGGTCCAGCTCGCCTTTGGCAATGGACTGCAATTTCTTGCCCTCAAATTCGTTCAGATGCGCGGTCCACCATTCATCAATCCGGTCATGCAGCAGCAGGACCTCGATGCCTTTTTCGCGGAAGGCTTCAAGATGCGGACTGTGCTTGGCTGCGGCAAGGCTGTCGGCGGTGATGTAATAGATGGTGTCCTGCCCCTTGACCATTCGCTGGACATAGTCCTCCAGCGATACTGTCTGTTCATCGCAGCGTGTGGATGCGAAGCGGAGCAGCTTGGCGATGCGCTCGCGGTTGGCCGCATCCTCAATGATGCCTTCCTTCAGACAGTTGCCGAACGCCTGCCAGAATGTTCGATAATCATCACTGTCACGGTTCCCGGCCATTTCCTCGATCAGGCCGAGCACACGCTTGGTTGCCCCTTTCTTCATCGCTTCCATGGCGGGGCTTTGTTGCAGAATTTCACGCGATACGTTGAGCGGGAGATCGCTGCTGTCCATTACCCCGCGCACGAATCTCAGGTAGCGAGGCAGCAGGTCCTCGTTGGCTTCCATGATGAATACACGACGAACATAGAGTTTGACCCCGTGCTTGGCGTCCGCGTGCCACAGATCGAACGGCGCGTGGCGGGGAAGGTAGAGCAACAGCGTGTATTCGTACTTGCCCTCGAGTTTTTGGTGCAAATAGCGCAGAGGTTCATCGAAATCGTGCGCGATATGCTTGTAGAAATTGACATAATCCTCTTGCTTCAGTTCCGACTTGGGGCGTGTCCATAGGGCCGAGGCCTGGTTGACGGTCTCAACATCCTTCTTGTCTCCACTGGCGGACTTCATGCGAATCGGGAACGGAATGTGGTCGGCGTACTTGTGGATGATGGAGCGCAGACGCCAAGGGTCGAGAAATTCATCTGCATCCTGGCGTAGATGCAGCACGATCTCCGTTCCGCGGGCTTCGCGCCGGACGGTTTCCAGGCTGTATTCTCCATCTCCGCGAGATTCCCAGCGCACACCATGTTCGGGGGTAAGTCCCGCGCGGCGGGTGGTCAAGGTGACGCGGTCGGCCACCAGAAAGGCGGAATAGAAGCCGACGCCGAACTGGCCGATCAAATGCGCGTCCTTTTCCTGATCCCCGGAGAGTTGCTGGAAAAATTCGCGGGTGCCCGATCGGGCGATGGTGCCGATGTTTTCGATGACCTCTTCCCGACTCATGCCGATGCCATTGTCGCGTACGGTGATGGTGCGCGCATCCTTGTCCACGTCGATGAAGACATGCAGATCCGCATCGCCTTCGTACAAGGCATCGTCGGTCGCCGCTTCGAAACGCAGCTTGTCGGCGGCATCGGATGCATTGGAGATCAGCTCGCGAAGAAAGATTTCCTTGTTTGAATACAGTGAATGGATCATCAGATCCAGCAGCTGTTTGACCTCGGCCTGGAAATGGTGCGTTTCACGCGTGCCGCTCATGTCTGCTCCTCGTGGTTGGGATATTCAGGCTGCTTTTTAGGGTTGGGCTCGCTCATGTTCAAGGGCTGTCGGTCCGGCTCAGCAGTTGGCAGAGCAGACGCCACGCCTGCAGCTTGTCGGCAAAGCGCATGCGCGCGTTGGCCGGGCTGGTGGAGGGAAGGACATGGCGCGGTAGCCGCTGCCAGGCGGCGGGCAAATTCGGCAGTACCAAGCGCCGGTAGAGTTGTTCCGCCTTGCGCCCATTGAAGCATATCGCCGTCAGGCAAGGCAGGCGGGCATAAAGCGCGGCGAAATCGTTGGTCACCACGCTGTCCGACTGAATATCATGATCCATGCTGCCTGGTCGGATGCATTGATGCACCACATCCCACAAGGCGATGCGCTGCGCCCTCAGTCGCGCCAGGCGTTGCTGATGCGGCAGAGAGCGCGGAATGCCGAACAGCGACTGCATGATCGGCCAGAAGGCGTTGGCCGGATGGGCATAGTACTCGCGCGCGCGGAGCGATGTCTGGCTAGGCATGGAGCCTAGGATCAGCACGCGGGCCTGCGCGTCGGCGGAGCAGGGGAATGCGGTGTCAGCCCGCATACCGCATGCCGTTCAGGAGAGCATCAGCCGCAACGAGAAAAACAGTGCCAGGGATGCGCTTGCAAGCATGATATCTTCCATCGGAACCTCCCCTCCATACGATGTGTGTTGCAGGGTGCAGGCTAGGGCGGCGATGGATATGGGATGTGCGCTGGCGCACAGAGTTAGTGCAATGCCGAGCGCCAGGGAAGTTGACGCACGATGTCCGCCTCCGCGCGCAGCAATTCGTGCATGCGCGCATCGACCTCGCTGTCGTCGAAGTAGATGCGGGCCATTTCGCGAAACAGATGTCCGTGCTTCGCTTCCGCCGCCCAAAGCGACTTGTAGAACGCACGCAGCTCCTCATCCCCGCAGGCCTGATGCACCAGCCGGAAGCGCTCCGCCCCGCGCATTTCGACAATCGCGAAAATCAATAATTGGTCGAGGAAGTGCTCGTCTCGCCCATGCCGCTGCAGCTTGAGCAGGGCGCGAATATAGGGATCGGGGGTGTCAGGGAGCAGCGGAATGTTCCTGGCGTGCATCAGGCGATAGCATTGGCGGAAATGATCCAGTTCCTCAATCGCCAAGTCGGTCAATGTCGGGATGATTTCACGCCGGTCGTGGAAGCGGACAACCATGCTCATGGCCGTGGAGCTGGCCTTGCGTTCGCAATTCGCATGATCGGCCAGAAAATGGTTGATGTCCCGCAAGGCGCTTTCCGTCCAGGCTGCTGGTGTCTCGTATTGCAATTGCGCCGCTCGTTTCCCCATTGTCGATCCATCCTCTCATGCGCCATTTGATGCGTTACTTGGCCCGTCAGGGCTCGGTCTCGGAGCTTCACGATCCGCCTTCCGCAGACCTGGCGATGGCGGTGGTGATTCCCTGCTATGCTGAATCCGGCATTATAGAAACGCTGTCGCATTTGCAACAACGTTGCCCGCGCAATACGGAGATCATTGTGGTGGTCAATCATGCGCGCAATGCCCCCGCTTGGGCGCGCGCACGCAACCGGCGCACTCTGTCTGCGCTGGCGGCCTGGCGCAAAGCCACGGCTTGCAGCGTGCCGGTGCAGGTGATCGATGCATGCGAACTTCCGCCCAAACATGCCGGGGTGGGGTTGGCGCGAAAGATTGGCATGGATGCGGCGGCATTGCGATTTTGCCAACTGCAGCGGCCGGATGGGCTGATTGCTTCGCTCGATGCCGATTGCCGGGTGTCGATCGACTATGGAGCACGGATCTGCGCCTATTTTGACGCGCATCCCAGCGTTCATGCCGCGACCCTTGATTGTGCGCACCGATTGCAGGACTGCGTGGACGCGCGACATCGGCAGGCGATGATCTATTATGAGCTTTTTCTGCGTTATCTTGCGCTCGGTTGGCGGTATGCGGGCCTGCCGTACGCGTTCATGTCCATCGGCTCCTGCTTTGCCGTGCGGGCCAATGCTTATGCTCGGCAGGGAGGGATGAACCGGCGCAAGGCGGGCGAGGATTTCTATTTTCTGCATAAACTGGCGCGCGAGAGGCCACTTGCCCATATTTCCGGGGTTTCCGTGTATCCGTCGCCGCGGATGGAGGCGCGGGCGCCGTTTGGCACCGGTCAGGCGGTATCCGATTGGTACCGCAGCGGAGCAGTGGGTTGGCCAGTTGTCGCTCCGGCGTGTTTCGATGAACTGCGGCGGATGAATGTGACGTTGCCGGAGCTGTTTGCAGACCGGGACGAGGAGACATGGCTGGCATCGCTTGCACCGACATTGTCCGCATATCTACAACATGCGGGGATTGCGCGCGCGCTGCCGGGTATGTACCGCCATGCGCGCTCGTTGCCGGTGTTTCGGCGCCATTTCTATACCTGGTTCGACGGTTTGAGGGCCTGGCGCTATGCTCAGCGCTATGCGGACACGACCGAGATTGAGCGGGCGGTACCCGGGCTGCTTGCCGCGTTGGGCGCGCCTTTGCCCGCGGGCGTTGATGGCGCAGAGATGTTGTTGACCGAGACGCGCAAGCAATTTGCCCGGATTGGGCAGGAGGCGACGCATAAGGAGCGTACGGATGAGCGATGATGTGCGTGGCCACCGCGAGCGTTTGCGGCAACGCTTTGCCCGCGATGGCTTGAACGGCTTCCATGATTATGAGGTGCTGGAGCTGCTATTGACCTACGCGATTCCGCGCCGCGACGTGAAACCGCTCGCCAAGCGTCTGTTGGCCACTTTCGGCACGCTGGCCGACGTTTTCGATGCCTCGATCCAGGAACTCAAGAGTGTGCCGGGCATGGGGGAAAAGGGGGCGCGCTTTCTTGCCTTGGTGCGGCAAGCACAGCTCCGTTATCTTGCCAGCGGGATGAAAGGACGCTCGGTGTTCAGTACGCCGGAGTTGGTGCGCGCGCATCTGCGCGTATTGCTACAGGGGCGGGGCATGGAATGTTTCGGCGCTATCTTTGTCGATCAACAGCATCGACATATCGCGACCGAGGTGCTGTTTGAGGGTACGGTGGATCGCGCCGTGGTTTACCCGCGCAATGTGATCAAGCGGGCGCTGGAGTTGGATGCGAAGGGCGTGATCCTATTCCACAATCATCCCGGTCGCACACCTCGTGCCAGCGGGGAGGATACGCACCTGACGGCGCGCATGCGCGAGGCGTGCGCCTTGCTGGACTTGAACCTGCTGGATCACTTTCTCGTCGCCGGAACCAAGGTGTTGTCATTTCGTGAGGAAGGTTGGTGGTGAACTGGGATAAAGAGCCAACCGAGCCGGACGAAACCGCAACGCGCAGGGTTCCCACTACCGCTGCTTCCTTCCGGACCTGACGGGGTTCGTGGGACCTTACCGTGCGGGGCCCGACCCGGTCGGCAACTGTTTCAGCATCACAGGCTTAACTGGCGGAGAGAGAGGGATTCGAACCCTCGGTACCCCGTTTTTAGGGTACACACGCTTTCCAGGCGTGCTCCTTCAACCACTCAGACATCTCTCCGTGAAACGCCAAGGCTGGCGGAGAGGGCGGGATTCGAACCCGCGTGGGACTTTCGCCCCCAACCGATTTCGAGTCGGTGCCGTTATGACCACTTCGAGTACCTCTCCATGCCTTAGCCTGGAAGCGCGCATGATACGTGGCGATCAGCGCGTGTCAAAGCGTCCGAGCGCACGTAGTCGTTCAGCGCGGCGGTTGAGCAATTGTTCGCGCGGCATTGCACAGAGTTCGTCCAGGGCGCGTTGTAGTACTTGATCCATCAATTCGGCCGCGGTGTTCAGGTCGCGATGCGCTCCTTCGTCGGGTTCGGGGATGATCTCATCGATCACGCCGAGCTCGAGCAGGTCGGTGGCGGTCGGCTTGAGCGCTTCCGCCGCTTGCTCGGCATATTTGCGATCCCGCCAGAGAATGGCGGCGCAACCTTCCGGAGAAATCACCGAATAGGTGGTGAACTGCTGCATGAACAGCCGGTCCCCGACGCCGATCGCCAGGGCGCCGCCCGAGCCGCCTTCGCCGATGACCGTGCAAATGACTGGCACCTTCAACGCGGCAAGTTCCATCAGATTGCGTGCAATCGCCTCGCTCTGGCCGCGTTCTTCCGCATCGATGCCGGGCCAGGCGCCGGCTGTGTCGATGAAGGTGAGCACCGGCAGGTCGAAGCGCTCAGCCAGTTTGAACAGGCGCAAGGCCTTGCGATAGCCCTCTGGACGCGGCATGCCGAAGTTGCGCTTGAGCTTTTCTTTGGTGTCTCGGCCTTTTTGGTGACCGACAATCACCACCGAGCGATCGTGAAAGCGTGCCAGCCCTCCCACGATGGCTGCGTCGTCAGCGAAAGCGCGGTCGCCGTGCAATTCCTGGAAGTCGTCGAACAGCAGCGGCACATAGTCCAGAAAATAAGGTCGGTCGGGATGGCGGCACAGTTGGCAGATTTGCGCTCTCGTTGCCTTGCTGTAGATATGCTTGACCAACTTATCGCGTTTGTTGCGCAAGCGTTCGATTTCCTCCGCGATGTTGATGCCATCCTGAGCTCTCATTTCCGACAAATCCTGAATCTTGGATGTCAGCTCGGCGATCGGGCGCTCGAATTCCAGGTAGGTGGCCATTCCCGCTTTCTCCTAGGCTTGTTTTCGCATGTCGGCCGCGCTCGACGGCTGCCAAGCGTGGCATTGTAGGTGGATTTCTCCGGCATTGAAATGTTTGTGCAGTATTTTCCGCGTTGCCTGATCCCAGCGGATGCAGGGCTCGGTGATCAGCACGGCAACGGCTCCCTTGGGCAGATGCACGCGCAACTTGAGCCGCGCGGGACCACCCGTGCACAGCGCCTTGATGGCCGCAATGGTTTGTGCGTCCCAGGCGATGCTGCTTGAGTCAACACGGATCTCGTACACCAGGTCGGGTAGCACCTCGTCAAGCAACGCCACGTCCTCGGCGCGAATCACCGGTTCGTCTCGGCTTTTATCCACCCGGCCATAGATCAACACCGGTGTGTCGTCCTGAAGCTTGTCGGCGATGCGCTCATACAGTTCGGAAAAACAAAGCATCTCCGTTTGTCCGTGCAGATCCTCGATTTTGACGAACGCCATGGTTCCCCGTTTTCCGCGATAGGGGCGAACGCTCTGGATGCTGGCCGGAAGGGTGACCGGGGTGTCGTGTTCCAGCTCGGCGAGCGTTCCGAGATGGCATGTGCCAAGTCCGCTTAGATGCTTGAGATAGGCTTCCAAGGGATGGCCGGTCAGGAAGAAGCCCAGCGCTTCGCGTTCCGCGGTCAGGCATTCGGCGGTGTTCCATGGTTCGACATCGATGAATCCTTGGTCGTCCTCGTTATCCATGCTGGAAAACAGGGCGGACTGCTGGGAGGAGAATTCCCGCTTCTTCTTTTGCAAGCGTTCGAGCAATGCGGGCAACGATTGGAGAGCTGCACGTGGATGCGGAATCAGCGCATTGAGCGCGCCAGCCTTGATCAAGGCTTCCAGGATGCGCTTGTTCAGCGTGCGATCCGGCGCGCGCAGGATCAGGTCTTCGAAGCTTTCGAAGGGACCGTGCGCTTCGCGTTCGGCCACGATCTCGCGCATGGCTTTTTCGCCAACACCCTTGATGGCACCGAGGCCGAAGCGGATCGCCTCGCCCTCGGGCTGAAATTCCCAGTCGGATGCGTTGATATCCGGCGGTAGAATGGTCAGCCCCATTTGGCGACAGTCATTGACCAGCATGGCGATCTTGTCGCTGTTGCCCATATCGCAGGAACATGTCGCGGCCATGAACGCCTGCGGGAAATGCGCCTTCAGATAGGCGGTTTGATAGGCGATTAAGGCATAGGCGGCGGAGTGAGACTTGTTGAAACCATAGCCCGCGAACTTTTCCATCAGGTCGAAAATTTGTTCGGCCTTGTCCGCCGGAATGTTCCGTTCCTTGCAACCGCGCATGAAGATTTCGCGTTGCTTGGCCATCTCTTCGGGCTTTTTCTTGCCCATCGCGCGACGCAGCAGGTCCGCTTGCCCGAGCGTGTAGCCGGCGAGCTCCTGCGCGATTTGCATCACTTGTTCCTGGTACAGAATCACGCCATTGGTTTCGCTTAGGATGGGCTTCAGTTGCGGGAGCGGATACTGGATGGGCTGGCGTCCATGCTTGCATTCGATGAACGTGTCCACCATGCCCGACTCGAGCGGTCCCGGGCGATACAGCGCGACCAGCGCGATGATATCCTCGAAGCAGTCCGGTTTGAGTCGGGTGAGCAGGTCGCGCATGCCGGACGATTCGACCTGGAACACAGCGCTGGTTTGTCCTTTCTGCAGCAATGCGAAGGTTGCTTGATCGTCAAGCGGAATCGATCGGATATCGAACTCTGGATGGTCGCGGCGGATCAAACGGCAGGCGATGTCGATGACCGTGAGGGTCTTGAGCCCGAGGAAGTCGAACTTGATCAGTCCGACCTTTTCCACATGCGCCATATCCCATTGCACGACCTTGCCTTCCTCGCCCGGAACCTTGTACAACGGAGCGGTTTCGACCAGGTCGTCGCGGCCGATGATCACCCCTGCGGCATGTTTTCCCGCATTGCGATGGCAGCCCTCCAGCGGTCGCGCGAGGTCGAACAGGCGTTTCACCTCCGGGTCCGTCTTGCACAGCTTTTCCAAGCGCGGTTCGGCTTCGAGCGCTTTGTCCAGGGTCATCTTCAGGTCGTTGGGGATCAGTTTGGCGATCACGTTGACCTTGCCAAGATCCATATCCATGACCCGACCCACATCACGCACTACGGCCTTGGCCTTCATCGAACCGAAGGTGATGATTTGGGCTACCTTGTTTTCGCCATATTTGCGGGTCACATAGTCGATAACCTCTTCACGCCGGTTCATGCAGAAATCGACATCGAAGTCGGGCATCGAAACGCGCTCCGGATTCAGGAAGCGTTCGAACAGCAGGCCGTAGCGAAGCGGATCGAGATCGGTGATGCTCAGGCAATAGGCAACGAGCGAGCCGGCGCCAGAGCCACGACCGGGGCCGACGGGAATTTGATGACGTTTGGCCCATTGGATGAAGTCGGACACGATCAGAAAATACCCCGGAAAGCCCATTTTCTCGATGATATCGAGTTCGTAATTCAGGCGCTCGAGATACTCTTCGCGCCTGGCGTCCGGTCGCCCCTGCACGATCAGGGGCCAGCGCTCGTCAAGGCCGGCATGGGCCTGCTGCCGCATATAACTTTTGAGGTCGAGTCCCGCGGGCGGCGTGAAATCGGGCAGCTGGTATTGCCCGAAGCGCAGGTCGACATTGCAGCGGTTGGCGATATGCATCGTGTTTTCAATCGCCTCCGGAATATCGGCAAACAGGTCGCGCATCTCGGTGTAGCTTTTCAAGTGGTGTTCGGGCGTGAAATGGCCGGTCACATCGTCCTTGAGCGTACGGTTCTGTTGCAGTGCGCAAACGGCTTTGAAGGGGTTGAAATCTGCCCGGTCCAGGAAATGCGCGGCGTTGGTGGCCACCAACGGAATATCCAGTTCATGGGCAAGCTCGATGAGCGCGCGATTGATTTCTTCTTGCGCGGGCCTGTTATGGCGTTGTAGCTCAAGGAAGAAGCAGTTTTTTCGGAACATATCGCGTAAAGCGATGGCCGCTGTCCTGGCTTCGCTTCGTTTGCCCTGCTGGAGCAGCTGTTCGATTTCGCCGTTCCAGCCCGAGGACAACGCGATCAGTCCTTCGGCATGCGCGGCGAGAAAGGCCTTGTCGATGCGCGGTTTGTAATAGAAGCCTTCGAGATAACCGGCCGATACGATCTTCAGCAGGTTTTTCCAACCATGATTGTTGCGCGCGAGCAATACAAGCTGCGCAAAGCGGGGAGCTCTCGGCCCTGTGGACACACGTTGGCGCATGTCGTCGCACAGGAAAATCTCGCAGCCCAAAATCGGCTTGATGCCCATGGCCATGGCGCGGCTGTAGAACTCGATGGCGCCGAACAGGTTGCCGTAGTCCGTAATGGCCAAGGCCGGCTGTCGCATCTCGGCCACTTTTTCCAACGCCTTACCGATCTTGATCGTGCTCCCCAAGAGGGAGAGGTCGGTATGCATGTGCAAATGGACAAAGGGCGAAAAACGCATGCCGCGAGGCTATCGCCCAGGCGCGCGCTTTGCCATCGCTTGCCCACTGTGCGCCAGCTTACTAGTTTGCGCCAAATTTGATGGCGAGGCGAATATGAATGGGAAGTTGAAATACGAGGGCAAGGGCAAGCGTCTGTTCGAGAGCGATGTGCCGGGGCAGTTGATACAGCAGTTCAAGGACGATGCGACCGCGTTCGATGGCGTGAAGCGCGAACGGATCGCGGGCAAAGGTGAGCTCAATTGTGCGATATCCTCATTCATGTTCGAGCGGTTGCAGGAAGCCGGCGTGCGCAGTCATTTTATCCGTCGGGAAGGTCCGCGCGAGATGCGCGTGTGGGAGTTGGAGATGTTCCCGGTCGAGATCGTGATCCGGAATATCGCCGCGGGCTCAATTTGCAAACGCCTGGGACTGACCGAGGGCTTGCGGCTTGCGCGGCCCTTGAGCGAGCTGTTCTATAAGTCCGATGCGCTGCACGATCCGATGATCGCGGTCGAGCATGCCGAGCTGTTTGGTTGGGCCACGGCGGATGAAATCGCAACGATGCGTATGCTGGCCTTGCGCGTGAATGAAGTTCTGGCGGGACTTTTGTCCGGCGTCGGCATTCAGCTTGTGGATTTCAAGTTGGAATTCGGCAGGCATCCCGATGGCGCGATCGTGCTGGGCGATGAGATTACCCCCGATGGTTGCCGCCTGTGGGATGCTGCCACCGGGCGCAAGCTGGACAAGGATGTGTTCCGGCGGGATTTGGGCGGCCTGTCCGAGGCCTACCACGAAGTAGCGACACGGCTCGGGATTTCGGTTGGGGCTAGCGCGTGAGCGCGTTGACGATCGCGATCGTGGCCTCGGCCTTGTTCAGGGTGTAGAAGTGCAGGCCGGCAACGCCGGCATCCAGCAGTTGCTGACATTGCCGGGTGGCGATTTCGATCCCCAGCCGCTTGACCTCATCCAGGTCGCCGCGGATGGGCTGCATCCGGTTTCGAAGCCAGTCGGGGATCGTGGCGCCGCACATCGCTGAGAAGCGTTCGATCTGATCGAAATTCGTGATCGGCATGATGCCCGGGATCACCGGGATGTGGACACCCTGTTTCTCCGCTTGATCGAGAAAGCGGAAATAGCGCTCATTGTCGAAGAAGTATTGCGTGATTGCGTATTCAGCGCCCAGGTCCTGTTTCATTTTCAGGTAGCGAATGTCATCGGCGACCCCGTTGGGTGACTCGGGGTGGCCTTCCGGATAGGTGGCACAACCGATGCAAAAGCCGTTCTGCGCACGAATGAAGTCGATCAGGTCGGTGGCATGCGCAAAGCCGCCCTGAACCACTTCAAAACGGCTCATTCCCTCCGGTGGATCGCCGCGCAGGGCGAGGATATTTTCGATGCCCGCTGCCCGGTATGCATCGAGCAGTGCGCGCAACTGCTGTTGCGTGCTGCCCACACAGGTCAGATGGGCGATCGGTGACAGCCCCGTTTCGTCCTTGATGCGGGTGACGATGCGCTGGGTTCGATCCTGGGTCGAGCCGCCCGCGCCATAGGTGACGGAAACGTAGGCGGGCTTAATGGCCTTCAAGTCGTTCAGGCAACGCCAGAGATTTTGCTCCCCCTTGTCGGTTTTGGGTGGGAAAAATTCGCATGAAATCAGCGGGCCATCGGTCTGTGCATAGATGTCGGACCACTTCATCTTACAGCCTCGGTACCGTCACGCCGGTTTGTCCTTGGTACTTGCCCGCCTTGTCGGCATACGAGATTTCGCACAC
>RFFT01000017.1 GCA_003696795.1 Zetaproteobacteria bacterium
CCGAGCAAGCTGCCACCGAGCAAGCTGCCACCGAGCAAGCTGCCACCGAGCAAGCTGCCACCGAGCAAGCTGCCACCGAGCAGGCCACCAACGGGCAAGCCACTACCGGGCAGGCTGCCACCGAGCAAGCGCGTGCGATACCAGCCGGGTACTATGTGCAGGTGGGTGCGTTCAGCGACAAGCGTCGCGCGCTGGCACTGCGGGCACGCGTACGTAAGGCGGGCTGGCCTGCGCAACTGATTCCGAAAGGCCACGGATTGCTTGCCGTCGCGATTGGGCCGTACCTGACGAGAAAAGAGGCATCCCACAAGCAGCAACGCATCCTCGGCCAACTGCACCTGAAAGGTTATCCCATCCAATATCAGCAATGAGCCGAATTGGGCGAATAAAAAACGGCGTCATTGCCGCCGGCCACCCCCATACGGTTGAAGCCGGCGCGGCCCTGCTAAGCGGCGGAGGCAATGCGGTGGACGCGGCAATCGCCGCCGTTTGCACCGCTTTTGTGGCCGAGCCTGTGCTGACGGCTGCCGGCGGTGGCGGTTTCATGTTGATTGCGCCAGCCTCAGGCGAGGCGAGCCTGCTGGATGGCTTTGCCCGCATGCCGCGGGGCCATGCCGAGCACAAGGAATTGATCCCGATCGAGATTGATTTCGGCGATCATTGCCAGACTTTTCATTGCGGGCAAGCATCCGTGGCCTCTCCCTCCTTGCTGGCCATGCTGTTCGAGGCACATGCCCGCTACGGTCGACTGCCGATGCGCGAAGTCTTGACACCAGCCATCGAAGCTGCGCGTCAGGGCATACGGCTGAATGCCTTGCAGGCATCGTTCATTCGCTTACTCACACCCATTCTCACCCGCCTTCCCGATTGCGCGCGCCTGCATACCCGTAATCAGCAACCATGCGCAACCGGAGACATATTCCGCAATCCCGACCTTGCGAATACGCTGGAAATGCTGGCCATCGACGGCATTGAGGAAATGTACCGGGGCGATCTCGCCCGCGCCATTGTGCGCGCCTGCTCACCGCACGGCCTGCTCACCCTGGACGATTTGGCGGCGCCGCAATTTCACTGGCGCAAGCCGCTGCGTGTCCGCACCCATAGCGGGCTGCTGCTGACCAACCCTCCTCCTTCCAGTGGCGGGCTATTGATCGCGCTCACCCTTTCGTTGCTCGAACACCTGCCGGAACGCCACGACTGGCGTGTCATGCTGGCGGAAACATTGCGCGCGGTCAGCCAGTTGCGCATCACCCTGCTCGACCGTGCCATCCGCCAAAATGGCATCGCGGCAACGGTACTGAAAGGTGAAGTTTTCGCCGCAACCCTGGCCAGCATCGAACAGCGTCTCTTCCAGACGGGCAAGCCGGATGCGGAAAGCGAAAACGCGCATGGCGGCACAACCCATATCAGTGTCGTCGATGGACAAGGCATGGCTGTATCGATCACCACCAGCAACGGCGAAGGTTCGGGGATCATCGTTCCCGGCAGCGGCATACATCTGAACAATATGCTTGGCGAAGAGGACATCAATCCACTCGGATTTCATGCCTTGCCGCCCGGCTACGCCCTTTCGTCGATGATGGCCCCCAGCATCTTTCAAAGCCACCGCCACGGGCGACTCGTGCTTGGCAGCGGCGGCTCCAATCGCCTGCGCAGCGCAATCGGTCAGGTGCTGCTGCACATCCTCACACGCGGAAAATCGCTCAGCGAGGCCATCCATGCGCCGCGCATGCACAACGAAGGGGCGACACTCGATGTGGAACCACATCTATTGGATGCGCATAGCCGCACGCAGCTCAAAGCGCTGGGATGGCAACTCCGAGAATGGCGCAGCCAGGGCGTGTATTTTGGCGGCGTACATGCAATCCATCTTACCCCCAATGGAAGCATTGAGGGCTGCGGCGATCCGCGTCGGGGCGGCAGCTGGTGCCTGGCATGAGACACGCATTGATCGCGCTGGGAGGCAACCTCGGCGATGTACGGGCACACTTCGCGCATGCGCGTACCCTGCTCCGCGAACGCGCGGGCATGGTGTCGACGGTGTCGCCCTGTTATCGCACCCCGCCACTTGGCCCCGCCGGCCAGCCAGATTACCTGAACGCCGTCCTGGCGCTGGAAACTCCGCTGTCGGCGCATGGCCTGCTGCGCTTGCTGCTGGCCATCGAACGGGAACTGGGGCGCATTCGTCCCGCCCCCCGCTGGAGCGCGCGCACGCTTGACCTGGACTTGCTGGACTGGGGGCGCACCATCATGCGCAGTCGACGCCTGCAACTTCCCCACCCGCGCTTGCATCAACGCATGTTCGTCCTGCAACCGCTGTACGACATCGCCCCCGACTGGATTCATCCCCGCCTACATCTCAGTGCCCGGCAGTTGCGTGAATCTCTGCTCGCGCGAGGCGAACCGCGCCTGGATGAGGGAATGGCCTGGTAGCTGGACTACGGCCGCTCTAGCCTGCGCATATCCCGCACCGGCAGCTCGACCTGGATCGGCTTGCCCTTGGCGCGGCGCAGAACCAAGTGGACGGAATCGCCCGCGTGCAACGGTTGCTTCAGTTTCATCAGCATGACATGCGCAGCGCCAGGGGCGAAGCGATACTCGCCACCGGCGGGAATACGCACCGTGCCAAGCGGACGCATGCCAGGTCCATGAAACATCGCCTCGCCGGCAACATTCGCGCGCACCCCCAACAACACCAATTCGCGCCCACCATGGTTGATCAATCGCAAATACGCCGCCGCTGTATCGGCGACCGGAGGCGGCAACCGCACCCAGGCATCGCGCACCTCGACCTCCTCCGCCTGCACCCACACGGGCAGCAGGCACAATACCACCAAAATCCATCGTTTCATCGTCGCTCTCCTTGTGTGTCCTTCCACATCCGTCGAACAGATGCCGCATACAACCAGCGCCGCAACGCACGGCGCAAACGCGCGCTGGGCGTCTTCTCGTCAAACAACGCCACCACCCGCCCTTCGGCATCCAGCAGATAGATAAAGCGCGAATGGCGCACGGTGTACGCCGCATCGGCGGGCGCCTGCGGCACCTCAAAATCCATCCGGTACTTCACCGCCAATGCCGTCAACTGCCGCGTAGTACCGGTCAGTCCGATAATCCGTCGATCAAAAAATGCCGTGTACGCCTGCAAATGTTCCGGTGTGTCCCGCTTGGGATCCACGCTGACAAACAAGGCATAGACTCGATCCCGCTGCGCCGCCGACATCCCGCGCAATGCGCGGGCAATCACGCTCAAGGCCATGGGGCAGGCATCCGGACAATGTGTATAGCCAAAATAGAGCAGCCCCACCTTGCCCCGGAAATCGTGCAACGAGACTGGCCCATGGGCCGAACGCAAGGTGAAGTCGCCACCCATGCCGCGCAGATACGCCGGCACATCCGGCTCGGTGTGTTGGATAAAACACGTCAAGGCGCCGACACTCAGCGCAAGCATCACAACCACCCACATCGCCCCACGCCACATGCTCAGTCCTCCCGCTCCAAAGCCCGCAGCAAACGCTGTCCGACAGGTCCCAGCCAGTCGCGTTCTCCGATTGCACGCGCAAAAATTCTCCCATCCGGCGCAATCAAATAGCTGGTGGGCAATGCGCGCACCGCATACCGCCGTCGCACGCGCCCCTCCTCGTCCAGCAGAACGTCCATTCCGGGAGCCTGCGTACGCACGAACGCCTCGACCCCATGCTTGCCTCCGCGATCCTCGTTCACGCAGACAATGCGCAAATGATGCGCGCGCTGCGCGACCCGATGCAAAGCGCGCATCTCCGCGCGGCAAGGGGGACACCAGGTCGCCCAAAAATGCAACAAGACCCAGTGTCCCCGTGCGTCCGCAAGGGCATGCCTACGGCCATCCAGGCTGACCAGGGAGAATGCCGGAGCGGGCTTCATAACCCTGGGCAACTGCATACCCAAGGCCTGCGCCAGCCCCGACACCTCTTCTCCGCATCCCTGCCCCGGCCACATCCATCCAAACAGCAGCGCGAGGAAACCAAGACCCGCCAGCCTGCTCCGACCAAACATGCCTATCCTCTCATTCAGCGCGCATGTCGGCGCAAATAGGCGGCGATCTGCCGCCATTCAGCGCCCTCCATGTCCACGCCGCGCTCCTCTATGCGTCGCTTCATCACCCGCAGCATATGCCGCCAATGGGGCCAATCCAGGCGCTTGGGATGCGGTAAAGCATGGCATGCCGAGCATCGCGCAGCAAACAACCGCGCCGCTTCACTGTCAGCCTCCGGCAAATCCATCGCCCATGCGTTGCCAGCCAGGCTCAAAAGCAACAATAGCCATATTCCTCGCATGACGTCCTCCTAAAATCCCAACGCCGCATCGGCCGGCGTATGCACATCGTTTAAGGCGCGAATACTCTTTTGGGTGGGAATCTCGATATACCATGTCAGCATCACGCGCCACTTGTCCTTCAGTTGCAGCCCATTCATATGCTGATAGAGGGGCAATTGCACGCCGGCATCGATGATGTGCAACGGCACGGGCTGCCATTGCACGCCCAGCGTTGCGAACAACTGGGTCTTGCCGGTATTGGCCGGATCCCATAGCGGGGTCATATACGGCGAGTTGGGATCGCCTTGGGTGACACGCCCGGAGGCGCCGGTCAACACCTCATCGGCCTGACCATGGATGCGGCCCTGCCAATCCCCATTCAACTGACCATACAACACCAGGGCATAATGCGGCTGGTACATCAGGTAGCCATCGACCTGAGCCCGATTGCCCAAACGGTATCCCCGCTTGTTGGTGCCAAGGCGATGCGTATAGCGCGCATCCACCCCCCACCACCATGGCGAGCCGGCATGTTGATAAAGCATGCCGATGGTTGGGTCCCATGTCCCCGAACCAAGCTGCATGCCATAGGGAAGCAATTCCTTTTGCCGCATGGGCAATGGATGGGTGCGGTTGCGCTCGTCGATCGAGCCGGTCGGCACCGACAACCCGAGCAGGAATGAAGCCTCGTTTGCCGGGATCAGAGGATCGTCCGCATACAGGCGATACTTGCCCATCAGCATTGTATCCATGAAACCGCGCGACTTCATCGTGAATCCGCTTTGGCCGGTTTTCATCCGCATCATGCTGTTGAAGCGCATGTCCATGCGATTGTCCGCATACATGGCCATGACGCCGAGGAACACATCATCGGTGAGGCTGTAGCCCGCCGCAATATTGAGCATATTCATATCCATGGAAGTCGGCGCGGCCATATACTTGCCCGTCGGCATTCCCATCATCACCGGCATACCGAGCACGTCCTGCACCGCCACATTGTGGCCGCCGGATTGCAGGCCGGACATATGCATCTGATGCATTTGAATCTTGAAGCGGAATTCGTGCGTCTCAGGCACGCCACCGCCTGGAATATTCATGGGCATGTTGCCACCGCACTTGCCGCAGCACAGCCCGACATAAGCCTCGGCTGTGGGCAAGGCGATGCCCAACATGACCAGAAAGGTCATGAGTCTGATCATCGTGTACTCCTTGTCTTGAATTTACGTCCATCATGTCGCGCCCCGACAGAACTATGACGGGGGCATGGGTTGTAATAGAAGACACCTCGCCGGCGCATGCGGCACCATGGCCGCGCACGCAGAAGCAAGGCGCGGTGGACGATCAGGAGTACTTGGGTGGGGGATCCTCTCCGTCGAGCAGGACAGGCGTCAGCCGCGCCCGCCACGGCATATCGATTGGCACCATGAGCCGGACATGGCGCAAGCCGACCCCAGCGAACAGATGCGGCGCCAACTGATGCGGCAAGGAATCGATATTGGCATGACAACCGCAACCGCATTCGATCACGCAATCGGCCACATGCATCCTCATGTGTCCATGCCCATCTTCTGCACAGGCCAAGTGCGGGTGCCCGGACATGCTCCGGAACCCTAACGTCGGAACGCTTGCCACCAGCAACAAGGACATGCTGAGCAGCACCGCCATGAGCCTGCGCATCATATACGGAAACTTAACGCCGGCGTAAGGATCGATCAAGCAGCCGGAGCTGCTGGCAATACGCGTGATTTCTGCAACAATTGCCGACCCGTGCCGCGCCAAGGGACGAAGCCAAAGGGAGGTTCTCATGCACCGCATCCTTGCCATTGTCAGCCTTTTGCTGTTTTCCGGCTGCCAATATGCGACCAAAACACCGCAAAGCAACGAAGCAATCGCGCAACACATCCAGCAAGCGATTCCGGAACTGAGCATCTCTGCGGTTCGACCCGCGCCGATCTCGGGGCTGTACGAGGTGCAGGCGGGCAAAAACATCTATTATGCCGACGCCGAGGGACGCCATCTGATCGTCAGCGGCCATATCATCGACACGAAAACCCATCAGGATCTTACGGGCCAACGGCTGGAGGAAATCAACCGCATCGACTGGAGCCAGTTGCCGCTGGACAAGGCCATTATCTCCGGCGATCCCAATGCGCCCCTCAAGCTCGCGGTCTTCACCGACCCGGACTGCCCGTTCTGCAAGCGTTTGGAATCCATGCTCAAGGATGCCAAGGGCATTCGGGTCTATACCTTCCTTTATCCGCTGGCGCAGTTGCATCCAGATGCGCCGCGCAAGGCACAGGCGATCTGGTGCAGCAAGGAGCGTCATCGGACGCTGGTTCGTACGATGCTGGACGGTGTCGATCCCGGACACGCCACCTGCGAAAACCCGCTGGATGACATCGCGCAACTGGGCAACAAGCTCGGCATAGGCGGCACCCCCACGCTGATCAGCGGCGATGGTCGCCGCCTGGCCGGCGCGCCACGCTCGCTGGACGCGCTGTTGAACTGGCTCAAGCGGCAATAGGAGGAGTCATCGATGCGCGAAGACCGCGACAACCATCAAATCCGCCCCGTCAGCATTGACACCACATTCAACCGCTACGCGGAAGGTTCGGCGCTGATCAGTTTCGGCCATACCCGCGTGTTGTGTACAGCCAGCGTCGAAAACAAACAGCCGCCGTTTCTGCGCGGCACGGAGCAAGGATGGGTTACGGCCGAATATGGCATGCTGCCGCGCGCCACCCATACCCGGGGCAACCGGGAAGCCGCGCGCGGCAAGCAAGGAGGGCGCACCGTGGAAATCCAGCGCCTGATCGGGCGTTCGCTGCGTGCGGTCGTGGATCTCGACAAGCTCGGCCCGCGCACAATCGCGCTCGACTGCGATGTGTTGCAAGCCGATGGCGGAACACGCACGGCGGCCATCACTGGCGCCTGGGTAGCGTTGCGCATCGCGATCAACCGTCTGCTGGAAGACGGCGAGATCGAGGTTGATCCCGTGCGCGGACAGGTGGCCGCGATCAGCTGCGGTTTCGTGCAAGGTCAAGCATTGGTCGATCTGCAGTATTCCGAGGACTCGCAGGCCGAGATGGACGCAAACTTCGTAATGACCCCGGAGGGCGGCGTGATCGAGGTGCAAGCCACCGCCGAGCAGGAACCCGTCAGCTGGAACGAATTCATGCAACTCAAGCAACTGGCCGATGAGGCGATTCAGCAGTTGGCCGAGTTGCAACGCGCCGCCGTGGCCCGCGCATGAAGCTGGTCATCGCCAGCAACAACACCAAAAAACGGCAGGAAATCGTCGCGATCCTGGCGACCGTCGGCGTTCGCTGTGTCGCCGCGCATGATACCCGTTTCGTGCCCGTGCAAGAGATCGGCACCAGCTTTGCGGAAAATGCGCGCTTGAAGGCGAAGTCCTTCGCCCAGGCCAACGGTCTGCCCGCGCTGGCCGATGATTCAGGCCTGTGTGTGCAGGCACTGAATGGAGCGCCCGGAATTTATTCCAGCCGCTTTGCCGGCCCCTCAGCCACGGATGAGGACAATTGCCGCAAACTGCTTGATGCCATGCGCGGCAAGCAGGATCGTCGCGCGTATTTCATCTGCGCCGTGCATCTGGCTTTCCCCGATGGGCGTGCGCCCATCACCAGTGAGGGACGTGTGGAAGGATTCATCCTCGAGGCATGCGCCGGCCAAGGCGGATTCGGCTACGACCCGCTGTTTTTCTCCCCCGAGTTGAACAAGCCTTTCGCGCTGGCCAGCGACGAGGAAAAAGCCTCCGTTTCCCATCGTGGGCGGGCGTTGCGCGCGCTGGTTCAACAACTTCGGTGAACCCGAGTTTCGATCCGGCCTGCCGCGCCTGCCCGAGGTTGGCGCGATTTCTTGCCGAGGTTCGACAGGCGCATCCGCACTATCATGCCGCGCCCGTCCCCGCCTTTGGCGATGACGCCCCGCGTCTGCTCATCATTGGGCTTGCACCCGGCATGCATGGAGCGAACCGCACCGGCCGACCGTTCACCGGCGATTACGCAGGCATCCTGCTCTTTCGCACGTTATTCGAGCTGGGCCTCAGCAATCAACCGGAAGCAACCAGCATCGATGACAAGCTTGTCTTGCACGGCGTTCGCATCACCAACGCGGTCAAATGCCTGCCACCGCAAAACAAGCCCAATGCGGCGGAAGTTCGTCGCTGCAACCCCTACCTACGAGGCGAGATCCACAGCCTGCCCATCTCATGCCGCCTGCTCGCGTTGGGTAGAATCGCGCATGAAGCGGTGTTGCGCGCCTACGCATTGCCTTTGACCCATCATCGCTTCGTCCATGGCGCGCGGCATCAGTTGCCGGACGGACGCCTGTTGTTCGATTCCTATCACTGTTCGCGCTACAACACCCAAACAGGACGGCTCTCGCCGGCAATGTTCCGCGAGGTCATACGTCAGGCGCTCAACCCGTTGTCGTCTTCGACTCGGCCTTGAAGCGCCGCATGGCCTTGAGCACCTTGGCGGGATACTTCTTGCGCCCCAACGAGCCGTTATACGCGGCCAGCGCCCGTTCCAAGGAGTGATAACGGTCCAGATAGTGACGCAAGATCGCGCAGCCGTAGCGAATATTCGTCTCGATGTTCAGCAGATTGTCGTCCTTGGAGCCCAGCTTTTCCTTCCAGAACGGCATCACCTGCATCAACCCGACCGCGCCGACATTGCTGACCGCGAAATGATCGAAACGCGATTCAACCGCGATTACCGCAAGAATCAGCTCCGGCGACAAATTGAAGCGCCGACTGTAATGATAGACCCACCGGGCGATCACCTCGGCTTCCCTATCATCGGCCACCCAAGGCCGAATGGTATGGCTTAGATCCTTGATCCAAACCAGTTGTTCATAGTCGGTTTCGGAAGTGTGCCGGTCCGGCTGCAACATTCGCTGCAACGTGGCCCGCTCCTCGGGCAACAAGTCAAGCACGCCGACGTTGCGTGCCACCAGTTGTCGCGCGGCCGTGCGCTCAGTCAAATGCTGCCGGTCCTCGGATGTGCTCTTCAGCCAGAAAGGGAGGCTAGCCAGAAAACCAAGCACCAGCACCATCGCCAGCAGCGACTTGTGCCTCGTTCCATACCAGCTCATGCGGGGGCCGCGCCTGCCTCCAGAAGGGCCTCGACCTCCGCCACCGCCGAGGCAATGGGACAGCGCCGACGAGGCTCGCCACGGCGCCCCAGCTCCACCTCGCCATCGGCCACAGTGCGCGCACCCACAACGAGTTGAATGGGAATGCCGATCAATTCCGCGTCCTTGAACTTCACGCCCGGTCTCTCCGCACGATCATCCCACAGCACCTCGATCCCGGTCGCCCCCAGTTGGGCATACAGTTGCTCGGCGACCCGTTCGACCTGTTCGCCGCGCCCCATCGAAATCAACGCTACCTGGAAGGGCGCAACCTGTACCGGCCAAGCGATACCGGCCTGGTCATGGCATTGCTCCACAATCGCCGCCACCAGACGCGAGATGCCAATGCCATAGCAACCCATCGTCGCCACCTTGCGGCTACCATCCTGGGCCTGAAAACGCACATCCATCGGCTCGGTATAACACGTGCCCAACGCGAACACATGCCCCACTTCAATACCACGGGAAAACGACAGCTCACCGCCGCAGCGCACACAACGGTCACCCTCCCGCGCCTCACGCAAGTCCACAACCGTCTTATCAACCACATCGCGCGCAACATTGACCCCGGTCAGATGCGTATTCACCTTGTTCGCACCCGCTACGAGGCCATAGGCATCGGCCAGCGATGCATCCACCAACACGCGACAACGAAGTCCAATCGGGCCGACGAAGCCAGCCACCCCGCCCACCGATGCAATCTCGTCCTCGCCCGCGGGGACGACCTCCAACGCATCCAGCGCTTGTTGCAACTTGACTGGCTGCAACTGATCGTCACCGCGCAAGCACGCGGCCACGATTTCCGTACGCCCATCTTCGAAACGAACCCGATACACCAAGGTCTTCAACAGTAGCGCCGGTGACACGTCAAGAAACGCGGCCACATCCTCGACGGAACTCAGTCCGGGCGTGGCCACCTCGGCACATGGCGCATCCTCACCATGCGCCTTTACACGTGCAGCCTGCGCCTTCTCCACATTCGCGGCATAGTCGCAGGACGCGCAATGCGCAATCAGATCCTCACCGGAATCCGCCAGCACATGAAATTCGTGCGAGTCACGCCCGCCAATCGAGCCGGTATCCGCCTCGACCGCGCGAAACCGCAGCCCAAGACGGGTAAAGATACGCTCGTACGCCGCGAACATATTGCGGTATTCGCGCCGCAGACAGTCATCGTCCGCATGAAAGGAGTAGGCGTCCTTCATGACAAACTCGCGCCCGCGCATCAAGCCAAAACGGGGCCGAATCTCGTCGCGAAACTTGGCCTGAATTTGATACAGCGTCATCGGCAGCTGCTTGTATGAGCGCAATTCGCGCCCCACCAGATCGCAGATCACCTCCTCATGTGTCGGCCCCAGGCAGGAGGGATGGTTATGGCGGTCACGAAAACGCAGCAGTTCCGGTCCGTATTTCTCCCAACGTCCCGACTGCTGCCAAAGTTCCGCCGGCTGAACCATCGGCATCAGCAACTCCAATGCCCCCGCCCGTTCCATTTCCTCACGCACGATGGCTTCGATCTTGCGTAATACACGCAAGCCCAGCGGCAGGAAATCGTAGACACCCGAAGTCACGCGCCGGATATAGCCCGCACGCAACAACAAACGATGGGACACGACATCGGCGTCCGCCGGATCGTCGCGCAAGGTTGGAGCAAAGAATCGTGAATATCGCATAGGCGGCATGTTACCGGCATGCCACGGCTTGCGGTAGCCTGGCTGACTCAATCGGTGCACGCATCGAGTGCATCGAGTAATCGCTGATGAATGCCATCGAAGCCGCCGTTGGAGAGAATCAGCACATCGTCACCCGCACATGCCTCGGCGCAAATCGCCTCGATCACCGCATGGCTATCGCTGCAAACATGCGCATGCTCGCCAATCCGGCGGCACACCCGCGCGACATCCAGCAGCTGATCAGGGGATAGCCCCCGTGCGGCAGGCGGTACGATCAGGACACGGTCGGCCGCCTCCAAACTCGCCGGAAGCGCGTCCTGATGAACCCGCGTACGCATGGTGTTCGAGCGCGGCTCAACAACCACCCAAAGTCTTCCCCGCCCCCCGTTTGCCACGCGAGCCGCCTCAACCACGCCGCGAATCGCGGTGGGGTGATGTGCGAAATCATCGAAGACGCGCACGCCGCGCGCCTCGCCGACGAGACTCATGCGTCGCTTGACGCCCGCGAAGCTTGCCAGCCCGCGCGCGATTTCCTCATAGCTCAACCCCAACGCGTGCACAGCCGCCGCGGCCGCCGCCGCATTCGCGACATGATGCACGCCAAGCATCGGCCAACGGACACGGATCGCTTCCTTCCCCTGATGATACAGGCGGAACGCGCTGCCATCGGCATGTTCGGGTCGCCACTGCCAGGGCGCATCCCGCCCGCCATGGCGCGCAAACCCGATCACCGGACTCCAGCAACCGCGACGCAAGACGTCACCAATCTCGGCATCGTCAAGGTTGACCACGACCCGACCGTTGCCCGGCACCGTGCGCAACAAAAAGTGGAATTGCTGCTTGATCGCCTCCAGATCGGGAAAAATGTCGGCATGGTCGAATTCGAGATTGTTCAGAATCAGGGTGCGCGCATGGTAGTGTAAGAACTTGCTCCTCTTGTCGAAAAACGCGGTGTCGTATTCGTCGCCTTCGAGCACGAAGGTCTCCCCCTCGCCCAGGCGCGCGCCGGCCGCAAAATTGTTCGGCAGGCCACCGATCATGAAGCCGGGCGAGCGACCAGCGCGTTCAAGCAGCCAGGCCACGAGACTGGACGTCGTGGTCTTGCCATGCGTGCCAGCCACCACCACTGCATGCCTACCCGGCAAAACATGGTCACCGATGAACTGCGCGCCCGAAGTATAACGAAGTCCACGTGCAAGCACGGCTTCCACTTCGGCATTCCCGCGCGACAAGGCATTGCCGATCACCACCAAGTCCACATCCTGGTCGAGATTGGCTGCAGAATAGGGTTGCACCGGAATGCCCAGGTTGCGCAGATAATCCGACATCGGAGGATAAACATGCGCATCGGAGCCGGTGATATGCCAGCCCAATTGCCGCGCGAGTGTGGCTACCGCTGCCATTGCGGTACCGCAAACACCAAGGATATGCAAACGCCGGCGCGCCATGCTCGCCCCTTTCAAGCGTGCTGCTCCACCACTTCTCCGATCCCCTCATAGAGCATATCCCCGACCTGGCGCATCAGTGTTTCCTGCTCCGCCTCAACCATGATGCGCAACTTCGGTTCCGTCCCGGACATGCGTACATTGAGCCGCCCCTTGCCAGCCAATAGCTGTTCCGCCTCGCGGATCAGCGCCTGTACCCGCTCATGGCTCAACACGTCCCAGCGATGCGGCAAACGCACATTCCACATATGCTGGGGAAACAGCTCCAGATCCGCAGCCAATTCATGCACGGGCTTCTCCATATCCGCCATGGCGCACAGCAGTTGCAACGCGGTGAGCAGACCATCACCGGTGGTGTTGTAATCGAGCAAAATCATATGCCCCGATTGTTCCCCACCAATATTGCAGCCATGCCGGCGCATCATCTCCAGCACATATCGATCGCCCACATCGGCGCGCAACATACCCAAGCCGCGCGCTTGCAAGAAGCGTTCCAAACCCATATTGCTCATCGTGGTGGTCACCACCGCCCCGCCGGCAAGCCTGTTTTCCGTCCTCGCATGCTCGGCGAGAATGGCAATGATCCGATCACCATCGATGATCCTGCCGGAGGCATCGCAAACGATGAGCCGATCCGCATCGCCATCCAGCGCGAAACCGATATCGCTGCCGGTTTCGACCACCGTGCGCGCCATCGACTCCGGCGCGGTCGAACCGCATTCCGCATTGATGTTCAGCCCATCCGGCTCGTCATGAATCGACGTCACCTGGCAACCCAGCTCGATGAACAAGCGGGCAGCCACGCCATATGCGGCCCCATTGGCGCTGTCCACCACTACCTTCAAGCCATCGAAACGCATGCCGCGCGGCAGCGACGCCTTGAGAAATTCGATATACCGCCCCTTCGCATCATCGATGCGCTTGGCCCGCCCGATCTTCAACGCCGGCGGCAGTGCCGGCGGTTGATCCAGCAGACGCTCGATCTCCAATTCCACCTCGTCCGGCAGCTTGAAACCGTCAGCGGCAAAGAACTTGATGCCGTTGTCGCCAGCCGGATTATGGGATGCGGACAACACCACCCCGGCATCCGCGCGCAGACTTCGTGTTAAATAAGCCACCGCGGGCGTGGGCACGGGGCCGACCAGCAACACATTCATTCCCTGCGCGGTCAATCCAGCGCAAAGCGCGGACTCGATCATATAGCCAGAGAGTCGAGTGTCCTTGCCAATCAAAATACTGGGTGTGTGCGCAACATGGCGTGTCAGCACATGCCCCGCCGCACGGCCCAAGGCCAAGGCGAATTCAGCGGTCATCGGCGGCTCATTCACCGTACCGCGCACCCCATCGGTACCAAAGTATTTACGCATCATTCCTCCTTTTGTCGCGTAGACGCCGGCAAGGCCACACGCGCCAATGTTCCACGAACGGTCAATGTCGCGCCTGGATCGACCAGACGAATTCCTTGCCCGGATGGCGTGGCCACGGTCACCTTCGCCACGAACGGCCCAACCTTGTGACGCGGACGCACCGGATTGCTTCGCACTGCGGGCAGCGAGCCGAGCCAGACTTCCGGTCCGGTCAAGGCAATCTTCTCGGGTGTCACGGACACATCGCGCGCTTGCCAGCCGGCCGGCAATTCGATCACGGGACGCACCGGAACCTTACGCCGGATCTTTCGGTCCACCTGCAGCTCGAGCGTATCGGGCCTGATCTTCTCCACCTTAAGCCCGGGCGGCACATGAATGGCGGACAGCGACAGCGCGCGGCGCACCACTCCCGGCGAGGTGATATCCGCCACATCCAGCGGGATAAACAGACCGCGCGCCCGCACCTCCTGCAGCCTGCTCTGCAATCCGCTGAGCGTAATGCGCACGCGATCGGGCAAATCGTTCACGATCATCATCCCCACCGGCAGTCCCTGCACCTGAAGTGGTGCCTCGATGGTGAGCGACCCTTGCCCCTCGCCATGCACATACATCCAGAGCCCGATGGCCACAAGCAAAGAGAGCAGATGCAGCCGGAAGCGATCCAGCAAACGGAATGCGCGCCTCATTTGCCTGCCTCTTGGCCCTTTCCGCGGACCATCGTAATCACCGTATGATGGTCAATATCGGGCTGAAAGCATTGCATCAAGCGACGGTGCAGCTCCAGCCCATCCAAGGGGCCCTCGATATGTCCCTCGCGCACCAGATGAATATCCCGTCGTTCCTCGGAAACCACGATCACCAACGCATCGGCTTCCTCACTCAGGCCGATCGCGGCGCGATGGCGCGTACCCAGCGCGCCCGGCACATCTTTGGCCTGCGCCAGGGGAAGAAGCACGCGCGCGGCCCGTATGCGCCCCCCTTGCTCCGTCTGGCGCACAATGATGGCGCCATCATGCATCGGTGCCTGAGGACAGAACAAGGCCAGCACCAGGTCCGGCGACAATGGTGTATCCAGCTCCACACCGGTTTCATACAGGTGGCGCAGTCCGGTTTCCCGCTCAACCACGATCAATCCTCCCCACCCTCGCTCCACCAAGGCAACGGCGGACTCCATCAGCATATGGGCCAGCGACCTGGCCGCATCCTCGCTGGCCACCAGCGGGTTAAACGCCACACGCACCAAAGCCCGACGAATTTCATGTTGGAACAACACCACAAGAATCACGATGAAGGCGGAAAAGAAATGACCAAAAATCCACTCAACGGTAAACAGGCCAAAGTGGCGAGCAAGGAAATAGACCGCCACCACGATGCCCAGCCCCATCAGCATCTGCATGGCCCGCGTGCCACGAATCATGCGCAGCAGAAAATAGACGACGACAGCCACGCACAGGATATCGATCGCATCCCGAAGGCCAAAGGACCAACTGTTCATCAGCGGGTATTCACTTCAAGACTCAAGGGACCCTCCGCCCCAACCAACATCACCCCGTTACGATAACCCCTAGCCTTTGGGTTGCAAGCGATGATCCGCCAACGCGGCGGCCACTCTGGCCGCCCGTCGCTGCAAAGCCACATCATGCACGCGCAAGCCATCCGCGCCGTCGAACACCCCAATACCGCCCGCCACCGCCGTTTCCAACTCGCGATCATGCACCTCGGCACCGGTCAGCGCATGGATGAACGATTTGCGCGAAACTCCAAGCAGGACGGGCATTTCAAAGCGGGACCTGAAGTAGCCAAGGTTGGCTATCAAGCAAAGATTGTCTTCGAGCCTTTTGCCAAAACCAATACCGGGATCAAGCAGAATCGCGCTCGGCTCCATCCCTGCCGCCAGACAGGCATCGATACGCTGCGCAAAGAAGGATGCGACTTCGCCAAGTACGTCATCATAGTGCGGCGCGCGCTGCATCGTTCGTGGCGTGCCCTGCATATGCATCAGGCAGACATCCACCCCGGCATCCGCAACGACGGCAAGACTCGCCGCATCGAAACGAAGGGCCGAAACATCGTTAATCATACATGCCCCGGCCTCAATGGCCCTGGCCATCACCTCCGCCTTCATTGTATCCACCGACACCCTGCAACCATGCGCCACCAGTGCGCGCACAACGGGCAGTACGCGACGCAACTCGTCCTCCACGGGCACAGGTTCCGCCCCCGGCCGCGTGGATTCACCGCCGACATCAATAATCTCCGCGCCCTGCTCCCACATCGCCAAGCCATGGGCGATGGCGCGATCGACATCAAAATAGTTGCCCCCGTCGGAAAACGAATCGGGCGTGCAATTCAGCACGCCCATGATCCATGCGGGACTACCGGCCTTGCGCCACCAGCGAGAGCGGGTCATCTCAGCGCGGCTGTTCGGCCTCTTGGCCTGCGCCACCGCCCTTGACTCCTTCTTCGGCCACATCAATGGCCTCTTCCTCCTCGTCCGTGCCGCTGGCAGGCGAGGCTGTCGCCTTGGGCTCTTCCCGTTGCAATTCCTTTCCGGCCATGACCAAGTCGATTTCGTCGCCCTCCAGCGTCTCATACTTGATCAACGCTTTGGCGATATTATGCAACTGATCCATGTGGTCGAGCAGAATCTGCCGTGCACGGGCATAGTTCTCCTCGATCAGCTTGCGCACCTCGGCATCGATCTTGCGCGCCGTCTCTTCCGAAATATTGGTCTGCCGGGTGATTTCACGGCCAAGAAACGGCTCGTGCTCGCGCTCACCATAGACCATCGGCCCCAACGCATCGCTCATCCCCCATTGGGTGACCATATTACGCGCCAATTGGGTCGCACGTTCAAAATCGTTGGACGCGCCGGTTGTCATCTGGCCCAACACGAGCTCCTCGCCAAGCCGTCCGCCCATCATGATCGCGATCTGGTCGCGCAGATACTCGCGGTCATGGTTGAAGCGATCCTCCTCGGGCAACTGCATCGTCACGCCGAGCGCCTGGCCGCGCGGAATTATGCTGACCTTGTGCACCGGATCCGCGTGTTTCAGATGCTTGGCCACCAAGGTATGGCCCGCCTCATGATAGGCCGTCGTCTCTTTCTGTTCATCGGACAGCAACATCGAGCGACGCTCTGTACCCATCATGACCTTATCCTTGGCCGCCTCGAAATCCGCATTGGTGACCTTGTCCCGATCAAACCGAGCCGCATTCAGTGCGGCTTCATTGACCAGATTGGCCAAGTCGGCCCCGGAAAAGCCCGGTGTTCCGCGCGCCAACTTCTTCACGTCCACATCGGGAGCCAATGGCACTTTGCGCATATGCACCTTCAGGATCTGCTCCCGCCCCAACAAATCCGGACGCGGCACAACCACCTGACGATCGAAACGACCGGGGCGCAACAACGCCGGGTCCAACACATCCGGACGATTGGTCGCCGCCACAATGATCACACCCTCATTCGCCTCGAACCCATCCATTTCCACCAGCATCTGGTTCAGGGTCTGTTCACGCTCGTCGTTGCCTCCGCCAATGCCCGCGCCACGATGTCGACCCATCGCATCGATCTCATCGATGAACACGATACACGGCGCGTTCTTCTTGGCCTGCTCGAACATATCGCGCACGCGAGACGCACCGACACCGACAAACATCTCGACAAAATCCGAACCGGAAATGGAGAAGAAAGGCACATCAGCCTCGCCGGCGATCGCGCGCGCCAGCAGCGTCTTGCCCGTTCCCGGTGGTCCCACCAGCAGCATACCCTTGGGAATCTTGCCGCCCAAACGGGTGAACTTGGACGGGTCACGCAGAAACTCGATCACCTCGGTGACCTCCTGCTTGGCCTCGTCGCAACCGGCCACATCGTCGAAGGTCACCTTCTGGGTATTTTCGGTCAGCAACTTCGCCCGGCTCTTGCCGAACGACATCGCGCCACCTTTGCCTCCACCCTGCATCTGGCGCATGAAGAATACCCATACGGCGATCAACAGCAGCATCGGGAACCAGGAGATCAGCACCGACACAAAGAACGGTACATGATCGGGCTCCTTCACATTGACGATGACGTGCTGGTCCAGCAAGCGCCTGGTCAGCGAAGGATCGTCGGGCACCAACACCTCGTAGCTTTTCAGCTCGCCCTGCATATCGCGATACTGGCCCACAACGTGGTTTTCCTTGATCGTCGCCGTCTCCACAAGGCCCTTGTCCACCTTCTCCATGAAGGCGGAATAGGACATTTTCTCTCCCCCCTGCATTGGCGTGGAAAACATGTTGAATACGCTCATCATGGTCACGCCGATGACCAACCAAAGCAACACATTACGACCCATGAAAAACCCCGTTGATTAAAACTCGGCCATTAGACCCGCGCCGAACATAGCCCGGCAAACATTAAGCCAGGATGAACGCGCTCAGCGAAGCATCACCTGCCTGCTTCGTAGATGCAAGTAGCTCTTTTCCCTTTGCACACGACAACGGGAAAGGTCGAGCCCACCGTTCCCGCCCCGCAACGTCCATGCCTCAACCAGCTCGATATGGCGCCTGCCGGCACACGTGCCCGCGCCGAACAGACAGGTCAACATGCGCTGCAGCAATACCGCCCGTTCCGCGGCCAACAAGCGCCGCCAACTGTCCCAGGCGACACGCACCCCCTCACCCGTCTCCTCCAGCGCCACCTCCCGAACGCGCGAGCCAAGCTCCTCCGCAACGCGCAACGCCTGCCGCTGCAGACGCGTAAACAGCGCATGCGGCTCAACACCAGCCCGCCGCATCGCAGGGAACAAGCGATGCCGAATGCGATTGCGCCACAAGGTACAGTCGTTGTTGGTCTCGTCCTCAATCCAGTCGACGTGCGCCTGGCGCAATAGCCGCCGCAAATAGCCGGGGGCGACCTGCAACCAAGGACGGTGCAACAACAAGCCTTCGCGCGAAGCGCTCACCGCCATGCCGCAACACCCCTGGACACCTGCCCCCTGCAATAAACGCATGCACACCGTTTCCGCCTGATCGCCGACATGATGCGCAAGATACACATGACGAACCTGCTGCTCGCGCGCCCAGCGCGCGAACTGCGCATAACGCTGTTGCCTGGCCGCAGCCTCTCGATTGCGCGCGGCGGCGGGCACCCGTGCGACATGGAAGGCGACTCCCCATTCCTGCGCACGCCGCGCCAACCATTGCGCCTGGCGATGGCTTTCCGGTCGCCAACCATGATCGATATGCCAGGCAACGAGCCGGTCGACCCGTGCGCGCAACGCCAGCAACAACGCGGTCGAGTCCGCGCCCCCCGACCAGGCCACCGCCACCTTTTCGCGTTCGCCTTCCAATCGCTCGGGCAGCAAAGCCGTAAGCTTGCTCAGCGCGTCTTCGCGCTCGCTCATATCGCCATCTCTCCTTTGGTCATCCGCGCTGTGAGCGGCTAGCATGCCGGCATGTTCGATTCATCCGCTTTTCAGCGACTCCTCGTTATTGTCGTACTCATCCTTCCCCTGAGCGCCCGCGCAGCGGACATCGTCGTCACCCTGCCACCGCTTGCCGGCATCGTCCGCATGCTTGACCCGGCCAGCCATCCCGCCTGCCTGTTGCCGCCGCACGCCGATCCCCATCACTTTGCGTTGACGCCGAAATTGGCGCAGCAACTGACGCAAAGCAAGTTGCTGGTTCGCGCCAAGCCGGATGATGCTGCGTGGTCCTTCCTGAACGCGCAACCTCGGGCGTTCTCGCTTTGGCAACATGCACGGCATGGTTGGCTTACACCCAGCCTGGTGGAGCAAGCACTGCCCGCATTGGCGAAGCAGTTGATCGAACTGCATCCGGAGCGCAAACAAGCCATAGAACAGCGCTTGGGCAAAGCCCGTGCGGTACTCCATGGCATCGACCAACAATGGCAACAAACGCTGCAACGCTGGCGTGACGATGGAGTGGTCATGCAGCATGACGCCTGGCGCTCGCTGTTCGCTCGACATGGCATTCCCGTGCATGCCGCGCTCGAATCCACCGGACATGGCAGTCAGGCGACACCGCATCTGCTGCAGGAAGCGCTCAAAGTGCTGCGCGGACATCCCAACACCCTGTTGCTGGGCGACGCCCGGCACAACAACGACGAATTGCGCTGGCTGGCGGAACAAACCGGACATGCCATGGTCATCCTCGATCCCATGGGCTCGTGCGACGAACCATGGCCGTCGATGATGCAGCGCAACATCGCCCAACTTGCGGGACAAGCGCATTGAGCGACACCCTGCTGACCATCCATGATCTTCGCGTGGAGGCCGGCGGGCGCGCCATTCTCGACGGCATCAACCTCTCCGTTCCCAAAGGACACTTTCTGGGCATCGTCGGTCCCAACGGCGCTGGAAAAAGCACGTTGATCAACGCGCTCGTCGGCCTGCAGCGACCCGATCACGGGCATATCGATTTATTCGGCCAATGTCTAAAGCCGTTCAACCGGCGCCAACTTTTGCGTCACGTAGGGTTTTTGCACCAATTGCACGAGCAACAACCGCGCCTGCCCGTGCGGGTATGCGATGTCGTGATGATGGGACTAGGCGCCCATCTCAACCCGCTCGTGCCGATGCGGCGTTATCGCCAGCGCATCATCGAGGCATTGCGCTTGACCGACATGGAACATGCCTACGCGCATGATTATCGCACCTTGTCAGGCGGGCAACGCCAACGCGTGCGCCTGGCACGTGCGCTCGTCCGCCGCCCCAAACTGTTGTTGCTGGATGAACCGTCCGCGGCTCTCGACAGCAAACGCCAAGAAAAACTCTATCTGCTCCTGCGCCGCCTTTGCGACGAACAAGGCATGGGAGTGATTATGGTTGACCATGATATCGCCGCGATCAGCAGTCACGTGGACTCGGTGGCCTGCCTGAACCGCCGCATCCATTTCCATGCCAGCAGGGGGGAACCCATTCCCGACCACGTCTGGCAACGCATGTATGGGGAGCATATTCAATTGATGGCCCATGACGCAGCTTGCATCGGCTGCACCCCGGCGGAGCATTCATGATGCTAGCGCTTGTGAGCGACTTTCTGGCCAGCCCCGTCATGATGCACAGCTTGCCCTACGCGCTGGTGATTGCAGTGGTCACATCGTCGGTCTCCATCATGGTCCTGGCCCATCGCCTGTCCTTTCTAACCGTCGGTGTGTCACATGCCTCGTTGGCTGGACTGGGCATCGCGGCACTGCTGGGGTTGCCGCTGCTGCCCGGCGCCACGGTCATTGCTACGCTCATCGCCATGCTGCTGGCGCTCATGCCGCACAAGCAAGGGATCAGCGAAGATGCGGGCACGGGCATTCTGTTCGCTGGAAGTATGGCGCTGGGGATCACCCTGCTGAGCACCGCGCCGGCAAGCGCGGTAAGCCTGTTTGGCCTGCTGTTTGGCAACATCCTGACCATCAGCGCGACCGAAAGCATCTGGCTATGGTTCCTCGCGCTATTGATTCTGCTGGCAACATTTGCCGCGTCGCGCGCGTGGTGGAGCATTGCCTTCGACCCGGTCACTGCGGCTGCCGGTGGGCTGCCGGTCGATGGCCTGCGACTACTGCTCTATGCGGTCATCGCCCTTACGGCCATGCTCTGTGTCAAGCTTTCAGGCATCGTTCTCACTGCGGGACTGATGATTCTGCCGGCATCCTGTGCCTGGCTGTGGGGACGCTCACTGATACATCTCTGGCTGCTTTCTCTGATCTTCGCCGTGGTTGGCGTACTCAGCGGACTACTGGCCTCCTACGCCCTGGACTGGCCGGCCGGACCAACAATCGTGCTCGCCCTTTGCACCCTCTTTCTGGCCAGCGCGGGCGCTGCTTGGACCCGCAAACGATGGCCCAGCCAGCCACATCCGTGATGCGGTCAATGCGCATCGGATACCCCGGCGACAGCCCAGTCGCCACATGCATTTGCCACCCCATAAGCCAGCGCATCCGGCTGCAGACGGGCCGCCATCCACCCCACACTTTGGCGACCGCAAAACAGCAAATTCATATTCGGTTGCAGGGGTAAGGAAGGTCCAGGCAACACCCACTCCCGCCCATCGAGTTCCGCCAGCAATACGATATGCGGCAAGGGCTCATCGGGATGCCAGGGGTCGCGCAGCAGATGCCCCATGCGTAGTTCCTTCCCCTCGCGCAACATGGTGGCAACGGCAGGCATGTCGCCATCGTCCAGGCGCACCTGCCATGTTTCAAACGTTTCAGCCGCTGTCTTCGCGGCGATGCGCTTCATCAGCCGCTCCACAGTGCGCTCCGACAGTCGCTCGATGCCGTCCGCGAAATCATGCAGCAAAGGCGTGGCGATCCACGAATGCGCGTTGCGGGCCACCAGATGGTTGCATTGCATCACCATGTCCGGCGCGGCCGCCTCGAACAGCGCGCCATTGGCGCGCTGTACCTGGCGAACGATGGTGAAGATGTCCGGGTTCAGCCGCCGCGCCGCCATGATAATCGAAAGGTTGTCCATGTCGTCGTCGGTGGCGGCGATAATACCTCCCGCCCGTTCGATGCCGGCCTCGCGCAGATGTCCCTCCTCAATACCGCGGCCGATGATGGCCCCGTCCGGAAGCGGGTTGATTTCGGGATGCGCATCCACAACCGAAAAGCGCACACCAATCTCGCTCAACCGGGCATGAATCGTCTGCCCCAAACGACCAAACCCGCACAGCACCCAGGGCCTGTCGGCCAAGCCGGCAAGGCGTTCGGCCAGTGACTCGGGATCGTTCCCTTCCATCAGGCGCGTCCGAAAGCGGAAATGCGCCGGCATGGTCATCGCCTCGGCGATGTCCTCGGCGAAGGTGGCGAAGGGATTGACGACATGATGCACGCCGAATGCGCGCATATTGCGCTCGGTCTCGGGATATTCCGCGCGGGCGATGACCGCGATGTCCGGATGCAGCAGGCGCGCCGTCATCGCAATCTTCTGGTTGGCCTGATCGTCGTTGGTGATGGCCGCTACAGCCCGACACATCGGATGTCGGAGCCCTGCTTTAATGAGATGCTCCGTTTCCGCCGCATCCGCACCCAGGCTTGGCACATACAGGTTCAGATCTTCCATCACCAGTTCGTTGATGACCTCCTGGTCGATATCGATTACCACGCACTGACGATACTCCTTGGCCATGCGATGAACCAGTAGGTGTCCTGTCGCTCCGTAGCCGCACACCAAGCAAAAAGGCTCGCTCAAGTTGCGCACATGGCGGGCGAAAGCCGCATGAAACAAGGTGCGCTTGAAGGCCGGGTCCTGCATCAGGTTCAGAATCGAACCAAAGGCATACAACCAACCGACCACGGTCGGATAGATGCATAAAGTAACCCAGAAACGCTGCTCAGGCGTAAACGCGTGCGGGATCTCGCCAAAACCGATGGTGGTGGTCATAAAGCTGACGAAATAAAACGCCTCGAAGAAACTCATATGGTAGGGATGACCCTGTTCGTCCACACCTGGTATCAGCACCATGCCCAGCACCGAAATGGAAGTGATAACGATCATCACAATCAACGGCGCGCGCATCCGTCGCAGGACGAGAAACACCACATGATCGCCGGGATTGGGCACCAAATGCGGCAAAGGCATGGCGGACCCCCTATCGCCTGATGGTGCTCGCCTCAATTACCATCAGGGTCACAGAAACGATGTTCGCGCTCAATGCCCCGCCGGCCAAGGACACCTCCAGTGGGGTCCAGGCCGCGGGATTCCCCGCCACATGCGTCGCATAACCCATCACCGCAGCCGCTCCCAGCAGACCGACATCCGCCACCAAGCTACTGGCCAACAGCAGAGAACCGATATGCGACCGTTCACCAAACTTGAGTACTGTGGCAATGAGATTGATGACCACGGCGCCGAACAGCTCATATACGCTGTGGTGCGCGGGATTGTCCATATCGCCGACGAAGAAACCGTAGTTCAATGACATGGCAAGCAACACGAAGAACGCGAAAAAAACCCGTTGCAGATTCATTGCCCCTCCTCCAGTCCCACACCCGGTCAGGACCATTGCGGAGATTATGATACGTCAGACGACTTGCCGCAATGGACCTCGATGGCAATCCACGGGAATACCTCTTGACATTATATTATCATATAATAATTTTCGACTATCATGATTCACGAAATAACCGGCATCCTAATCCTCAAGATGCTCTTGCTGGGCATGATCTGGTGGGCCTTTTTCTCTCATCCAGCAACCGATGAGAATGTTCTCGGGAGCCACCTACTACAACAATACACGACAAACGCATCGCCTGATGCAACCAACGGAGGGCAACCATGACCGATATGCTTGTGGATGTTTCACGACTTCAATTTGCACTCACCGCTTTGTTCCACTTCGTTTTTGTTCCGTTGACGCTGGGACTGAGCTTTCTGCTGGTCATCATGGAAACGGTCTATGTGATCACCGGCAAGGAAATCTATAAGGAGATGACCCAGTTTTGGGGCAAACTGTTCGGCATCAATTTCGCAATGGGTGTCGCCACGGGGCTGACGATGGAGTTTCAGTTCGGCACCAATTGGGCCTACTACTCGCACTATGTGGGGGACATCTTCGGAGTGCCGTTGGCAATTGAAGGTATGATGGCTTTCTTTCTCGAGTCCACCTTCGTCGGCCTGTTCTTTGTGGGCTGGAAACGACTCACCAAATATCAACATCTACTGGTGACCTTCCTGGTGGCCTTGGGCTCCAATTTGTCGGCGCTGTGGATCTTGATCGCCAACGGCTGGATGCAAAATCCGGTGGGTGCCGTCTTTAATCCCGACACGATGCGCATGGAATTGGACAGCTTCACCGCGATGCTGTTCAACCCGGTGGCGCAGGCCAAGTTCGTGCATACGGTAAGTGCCGGATACACAACAGGCAGCGTGTTCGTGCTGGCCATCAGCGCCTGGTATCTGCTCAAGGGGCGTCACCTTGCCTTTGCCCGCCGCTCATTCGCGGTCGCAGCCGGTTTCGGCCTAGCCGCAATCACATCAGCCATCGTGCTCGGCGACGAGTCGGGTTATACCGTGGGTGACGTACAAAAAGCCAAGCTTGCGGCCATTGAGGCCGAATGGGAGACGGCGAAACCGCCGGCCAGCTTCACCGTGATCGGCATCCCCAACCAGGAAACGATGGAAACCGAACACGCAATTCGCATCCCCTGGTTGTTGGGGCTCATCGCAACCCGTTCTGTAGATGAGCCGGTCGAAGGGCTTAAGGACATCATCGCGCGCAACGAAGCGCGCATCAAGCGCGGCATTCATGCCGTGCTGGCCTTACGCGACCTGCAATTGAACCGTCATGATGAACATGCGCGCGCCACCCTGCTCCGTTATCAGAAAGATCTCGGCTATGGCCTGCTGCTCACACGGTATACGGCAGACATCGCGCACTCGACCCCAGAAGAAATCCATGCAGCCGCTTTGCACTCCGTGCCTCGCGTTGCGCCCTTGTTCTTCACGTTCCGAATCATGGTCGCCAGTGGTTTCGCGATGCTGATCCTGTTTTTGGCTGCCGCATGGAGCGTATGGCGGAACAATTTCATGGAAAAACGCTGGCTGCTCAAAGCCGCATTGTGGTCATTGCCCCTGCCTTGGCTAGCGGCAGAGCTAGGTTGGTTCGTCGCCGAATACGGTCGTCAACCGTGGACCATCAGCGGCATCCTGCCGACCTCATTATCGGCATCCAGCCTGAGCGCCACGCAAGTGACCTCAAGCCTGATCGCCTTCATTCTGTTCTATACAGGTCTCACAGCTGTAGAAATGTTTCTGATGATCAAATACGCGCGCAAAGGGCCAGACGCCCTTCACGCACACTGACCCGCACTGAATGACGAAGTAGAGGAGGCAACGATGATCGATTACGACACACTGAGACTAATCTGGTGGGCGCTACTGGGTGTGTTATTGGCTGGCTTCGGCGTAACCGGAGGGTTCGATCTGGGCGTGGGAGCGATGTTGCGCGTGCTCGGTCGCACGGACGATGAACGTAAAGTATTGGTCAACGTTGTCGCACCCACTTGGGACGGCAATCAAGTCTGGCTGATTCTCGGCGCCGGCGCCGTGTTTGCAGCCATGCCCCTCGCGTATGCCACATCGTTCTCGGTTCTCTACCCCGCCATGCTCGCCGCGTTGTTTGCGCTCTTTTTCCGGCCCACGGGCTTTGAATATCGCGCCAAGGTCAACAAGGCACGATGGCGAAATTTCTGGGACTGGGCCCTGGTCATCGGCGGCGCCCTGCCAGCCATCGTGTTTGGCGTGGCCTTCGGTCTTATCTTGAGCGGGATTCCCTTTCATTTCGATCCGGATATGCGTGTGGTCATGGATGGCGGCCTTTGGGACGCGGTGACTCCCTTTGCGCTGTTCGCCGGTGTTGTCTCCCTCGTCATGTTGAGCATGCATGGGGCCGCATTTGTCAATCTGAAAACTGTGGACACGCTGCAGGTGCGCGCAATCTCATGGATGCGAAGGCTGGCCTTGCTGCTGATCGTTCTGCTGGCAGCTGGTGGGCTGTGGATCGCGCAAGGCATTGAAGGCTATTCTTTACATGGCCCCATGCTGGCCAATCAGGTATCCACGCCACTGGATCAGCATGTGGTCCGGGAGGTTGGCGCCTGGCTGAACAATTTCAAGGCACACCCCTGGATGTGGTCGGCGCCTATCGCAGCCATGGCGGGCGCGGCCTTGGCAGCCTGGTTGGCTTGGTATCCGCTGATCGCCCTCTTGTTCTCGGGCATTTCGGTAGCAGGCGTCATCGCCACAGCGGGGTTTGCCGCCTTCCCATTCCTCCTGCCATCGAGCACCCACCCCGACCATTCGCTGACGATCTGGAACGCGGCGGCCAGCCCGCACACGCTGACATGGATGACTGCCGCAGCTGTGGTATTTGTGCCGATCATTCTGGCGTACACAAGCTGGGTGTTCCATGTGCTTCGGGGGCCGGTGCGCGCATCGCACCTTAAGAACAATGAATATGGAACATATTAGAAGGGGGGCAGAAATGTGGTATTTCGCTTGGATTCTTGGACTATTGCTTGCCTGCGCCTGCGGTGTTTTGGCCGCAATCTGGTATGAATATCATTTTGAGGATGAAGCACCTGGGCGCCAACATGGATCGACCTAGTCTTTTCCCACCTTCTCGATCAGGCGGGTGACATTGGCGATGACCAGCGAGTAGACCGCTATGCCGAACACCATGGCCAGCACCGCAACCAGCCTTCCTCCACTGGATTGGGGCACGATGTCTCCGTAGCCCACCGTGGTAATCGTCACGATGGCCCACCACAGGCTATCAGCGATACTGGCAAAGGCCGCGTTGTGTGCATGCTCGAAAAGGTAGGCGCTCACGCCGAACAGGAAGGCCATGCCAAACACCAGGCTCATCTGAGCCGGAAAACTCTCGCTGGAAAGCACAAGCAGACGCAGTAAGGTGTCACGATGCGCGCGAGTCAGCGCCGTCACCCGCATAATGGGAACCAGGCCAACCATCTTCAGCGCCATGATCAAGCGCAATAGGGGCGAGGCCAGCAGCACGACGAGAACCAGGTCCAGCCAGTTGGCCCGGATATAAGCCATGCGATCGCTATCGAGATACCAGCGCACGACAAAAAGGGTGACAAAGGCGAGCAACACCGAAAGCTGTGCCCAGTCCGGCATGTGTTGCAACAAGGAGATCCCCACAGCCGCAAGCGTGAGCGCGAACAGCAATAGATCCGCCAAGCGGGTCAACCATGCCGGGGCCGGCCTCATCCCATGCGCGCGCCCCACACCTCAATGCGCCTTATGCGAAAAGTAAGTCGCCAGGCTGACGAGCAGAATCCCGCCGCCCATGAACAGCGCATTCATCGGCTCGTCAAACGTCACATGCAGTACATTCTTGAAAAAGGCCACAACCAGGATCATCAACACGACCTTGACCAAGCGATCCTTGAGATCATCGAGGTTTTTAATCATCAGAATCTGGCTCGCGGCCTTGTCCCCTTGCGCGACATCGATCTTACTGATAAACAGCTCATACAACCCGAGCGAGAAGATCAGCAATACGGTTGCAAGCAGAAAATCATCGATGGCGGAGATGATCGTTCCCACCGCATCGGCATGGAACTCCGTCGAGATCGCTTCATGGCCCGTGACCACCTGGAAGAACTCGACCGCAAGATGCCACATGCTTTCCGCCGCCAGAAAAAACAATATCAGCATCCCCAACATCGAGGCCAACACGGCAAGCAGCACCACAAACCGGCTGTTCCACAGGAAAGACTCGAAAACCCGCTCAATGAAATTCATTTCGGAGCTCCTCCATCGCCGCACCAGGCGCGCGAATTAACGCAGTTGGTCCAGAAATCGTCAAGCAGGCGGCCACGGACCGGCCCCGGCGCGAACCAGCTCTGCATCGCCCGCACAAAGATCCACAACCGTCGTTGGCGTCAGCCCGCCCCACCCCGCATCCATGACCGCACAATTCAAGTGCTTGATGCGCGGGATGAATACGTCCGGATCATACTCGACATCCGGCTCGCCCCGCAGGCGGAAGGTTGTGGCGAGCAAGGCTTCCGGACACTCTGCTTGCAACGCGCGACATACCGGATGATCCGGCATACGCACGCCGATGTCGCGTCTCTTGCCGAAGATGCGCCGTGGCAACCGACTGCTGGCGGGCAGGATAAAGGTATAGGGGCCAGGAAGGCAGCGCTTCAGCAGACGATGCGCACTGTTGTCCATACGCGCATATTCCGCAACTTGGGACAAATCGGCGCATAGCAGCGACCATAAATGCCGCTGATCCAAACCGCGCAACTGTCGGATATCCGCCAGGGCTCGATTCGCTTGCGGCAGACAAGCGGCCACATATGTGGTGTCCGTAGGCAACACAACGAACAGCCCCTGCCGTAGCAGCTCGACCGCCCGCCGCACCTGCCGGGCCTGCGGTCGTTCCGCATGCAAGCGAAGACGCTCGAAAACGCGCAAGGAACCCTCGCTCAGAACGGAAGGGGAATGGCTTGCAGAGGATTGGGCGCCGACTTGCCGGAGCGCTTGCGCTGCTTCTTCGCCGGCGGCTTGCCCTGGCCACCGCCAAGGAGTCCCCCCAACGCACCGCCAACGGCGCCGCCCCGTATACCCTGGATCACCGTTCTGGCGTCCACTTCCGGGCGCACCTTGGGCGCATCAAAACCACCCGTGACGCGCAATGGAATCGTAAGCCCCTTGCGAATCGTGACCTGATCACCTTGACCGCGCAGCGTGCCCACCACTGTCGGCTTGAACCGGTAATCCAGGGTGCGATTGGCCAAATCCACCGTCCCCGCGCCGCTGACCCGCAACAAGGGCGAGGCCATGAACAGATCCTTGTTGCTCAAAACGCCGTGACGAATGGTAAAAGTGCCGGAAAGTTGCGTGAAATCGGTCTGCTGCGGGCCAGTGTCGGGACTGCCAGGATGCAGCACTCGGCGCATAGTGCCGGCAATATCAAAGCCACGAATCATGCCATCACGCAGCATCACATTGCCCTTGCCATTCAGGCTGCCCAACGCACGCTCGGTCAGTCCTACGCCCTTTAGCGTGGTTTCCAGCGCCAATGTCCCTTCAAGCTTGTCCGTCACATTCAATGCCTGCAAAACAGGCCCAACCCGAACCCCCATCACATGGGCGGACTCGGTCCAACGCGCGGGATATTCCGCAACATTCAATGTCGCCTGTTCCTCCACACGGCCACCAGCCAAACCGAAACGCATCGGATTCAGCGCAATACGACCGTTTTTCCCGTGCATACGGGTACGAAACTGGTTCAACTGCAAACCCCGAAGATGCAACGCGTCAATCTCCAGCCGTAAATTCAGCGACCAATCCTTGAGAAAACGCAAATCGGGCTCGCTGGCTGTCTCCGACGGCGGAGAGGATGTAGCACCCGCTTCCGGTGTTTGCTCCGCGCCGGTTGACCCGCCCTGTTCCTTCCCTGCACTGTCTGCTTGCGGCAACCATGGATCCAGATGCAGCGCGGCACCCGTCAACTGCAGACGAATATCCGGTTTATCCAGTCGCAATTGACCGACACCATGCAGCCGATCCTCATCGAACAGCAACTGCAGATCCCGAAACTCCACATGCTTCGCATCGCCCGCCACCAGTCCGCGTGCCTGCACCTGCCGCCAGGGTGCCGGATGATGCGCGTACATGTCCTGCAAGGCGGGCACGAACGTTGCCAACCATGTACGTGTCAGCGGCTCGCTCTTGAACATCAGATCAAAGCTGGGTTGTCCCCGCATAAACCCCTTGAGCTTTCCGGATAGCGACAACACACCTTGTTGATCGACGCGCAACGTTGCCTCCCCAATATGCAACGTTTGCGCATCCTGGGAATCCATGCGCCATTGCGCTTGCACGGCATGGGCTGCATCGAGCGCCAACTCGCCCTCGATCATGCGCCCGCCATCGGGGCGCTGCTCCAACGATGCACGAAGATCTAGCGTCGCCTGCGCCGGCGCACCGAGCACGCCCGGCCAGCCATCAAGCTGGGTGGCAAATGATTTCAAATGCAGCTTCTCGATCACCGCCTTGAGCTTGATAGGCAGACGTTCCACCCTCAGCGCCGACGTATCCCCGATCGGCCCGATCATGCCGGACAGCTCAAAGCGATCCCCTTGCAACGTGCCGGACAGTTGCACATTGATCGGACGTTCAAGCTGAACATCGTCCAACGCCACATGCAATGCATCAAATGCATATTGGACATGGTTCAGCTCGTCATTCCAGGTAATCTTCCCGTCATTGATCGTGATATGATCGGCTTTGAGCCCGGCCAGCACGGACGGCGGCGCGGTTGCCGCATCTTGCGCGCCTGTAGCTCGCGACCTCGTTGGGGGTTCCTCCGCGCTGGAAGTCAGCAGATCGTCCCAGTTCGTGCGCGCATCGGCGCGGCGTTGCAGATACACATTTGGCGCATCCAACAAAAATTCCTTGATCTCATAGCGCCCATCAAGCAAGGGCAGCACGGCCACCTTGACATCGAGATGGCGGATGCTGATGAAATCGCGCGCGGCAAAACCATCCGGATTCGCCAGGTGCACGTCCTCCAACTCGACCCCCACCCAAGGGAACAAGGACACCTGAATGCCTCCAATGGTCACCGCCCTGCCAGTCGCATCCTCGACCCGCTGGGAGATCTCGTCCTTGTAATCATTGACATCGATGAAAAAGGGAGCGGTCAACAACGCCGCCAGCAGCAGCGCCAGGCCGCCGAGCATATAACGAAGGGCTTTTTTCATCCGCGAACCATCCTTGCTTGACAATATGGGTTATCGTTACCGATTCGGCCCCCGCTTGCAAGATCGGCTATGCGACAATCCTGGTCAAGCCATTCATCAGGGCAGGAACATCATCGAAGACATGCAACGCCCCATGCGCCTTCAGCGCATCCCCTGAGGCGACGCCATAAGAGACCCCTACGGGCCGAACCCCGGCGGCTACGGCCATTTGCATATCAAAAAGGGCATCGCCGACCAGCACGGTCTCATCCGCCCGCACGCCAAGCTCGTCCATGCATTCGAGCACCATCGCAGGATGTGGCTTGGAGGGACAGCAATCCGCGGTACGCCAGACCAAAAAACGCTCCCGCATCGCAAACGTATCAAGCACGCGCAACAGCCCCGCCCGCGACTTGCCGGTCACAATCCCCAGCCAGTAGCCCTCCGCACACAAGCGATCAAGCATGCGCGGCACCCCCGGAAACAACCGCAAATCTTGCTCTTCTCTGCGATAGGCGGCGCGATAGGCCTGCTCGACCTCGGCCAAGCGTGCATCGGGCACGGCCAAACGCCGCAAACCCTCTTGCAACGAGAGGCCAATGATGGCGCGCACCTTGTCGACATCCGGGGGAGGCAGCGCGCACGAAGCAAATGCCTTGCGCATGGCACGTACAATCGCGCCTTGCGAATCCACCAAGGTGCCATCGCAGTCGAACAGAATCAGTCGTGTGATGTTTTGTCTCCCTTCTTGTCTTCCGTTTGCGGGGCCAACCAGGCATCCGGCGTGCGTTGCAATTGCCAGCGCAGCACCTTATCCACCGCAACCACCTTATGCCAGCCGACAGGGCGCAGAAAGGTCGAAGCCAAATCCCGACCCTGCTTGCCAATCGCGAATGCGATGCGCTGTCCCTGCGCACCCTCCAGGCGCACGAGCAGGCGATGCGCCTTATCCAGCCCAAGACGCTCATCGTATTGCGCACCCATCGCAACCGTTCGCAGCGGACGCATCGTGCCAAGATCCCGCAACAGCGCGCCCATCGCTTGGGCATCCACCGCGCGCGACGCCCGTTCAACAAGCTGCCAATGGCCCTTGTTGCGGCGGAAATGCAACGGTTTTCGCCCCGGCACATCGATTTCCACCGCCCTTACCTCAGTGGGTGGAAGCGACGGCAGGGGCGCAACATCGAGCACCTGCGCATTACGTTCGTTGCTCGACAGCCAAATCGCTCCCCCCAACACCACCAGCGCGAAGATTGCAATCGTCAGCCTTCCTTTCATGCCGCAGCGCTCCTTTGTTTGCGCAGCCAACGCCAACGCGCGAGCCCAAACAACACAACAAAGAGCGGCAACAGAAACATCCACACCCCCTTCCACAACGCGCGCATGGGCGCATCCAGCGGCGTCAACGGATGCTGGGTGGCGCCACGCGAACGCAAGGCGATAAGCTCCTCATTGCCGCTCAGCCAGTCCAACGCATTGAGAACGAACAATAGATTCTCTCCATCCATGAACGCATCCTCCAGCAGGCTTGGCGAAGCAGAGACCAGCAATCGCCCACGGCCATCACGTTTGTCACCCTGCGCCTTGATCCCTTTTGGCGCCTTGAGATGCGCGTGCAGCGGCCCATCATACACCAGCATCAACGAGCTGCGACGCGGCGTGGCTTTGGCGAAACGCCGCTTCATGGACACCAGTGGATCGACATCGAACGGTGGCCCCGCCTGCACCGCCGCCATCGAGGAGCTTCGCGCCAGCACCGTTCCCCGAGGTTTCTCCAACCAATCGACCGGCGAGGCGAAGGGCATGCTCAACCCTTCCAGCCCCCGCGTGATGGGGTGTCGTTTGTCGAGATCGGTCACTCGCAACAAAAACGGATAATCAACCGCCGTGCGCAGCATGAACCCCTGCTGCTGCTGATCGACCAGAATGCGCGTCGCCTGGCGATCCATTACCAGTCCACCGTCGATGGCCACGCCGAAATCCTCGCCAGCCCACTTCACAGCCGTTTCCTCAAGCGCCCGCACCCGAATTCCCTGGTCGAGCGCCGCCTTGGCTCGTCCGGCGAGCAGCCAAACGCCGCCACCACGCAGGCGAAACTGCTCCAGCCGATAGCGAAACGCCCGATCCGGCTCCCGTTCCACGCCCGCAATGATCAATACCCGCACTTGGTCGGGGATCTCCGCCCGGGAAGGATCGACAGCAATTGGTGCGTAATCCTCCCCAACCAACTGCCGGAACTTGTGCAGATCGGCCAGCGGTGTGGCGCCAAACCCTTCCACGACCCCAATCGTCGGTCGTTCCTTGCCGATCAGCTTGCGGATCTTGCTGGTTAGCAGATATTCGAAGCCCTGCTCGCTCTGCACCACCGGAATGACTTCCTGCTTGTCGAGATAGTCCAAGACCAAGGCGAGATACCCCTGTTTCACCCGCGCTTGGTCGTCCTCCACCACTTGCACGCGCACCATGGGTACATTCAATGCCATTAACGTTGTTCGCGCATCCGGGCTCTGCGCAGGGTCCACCATGCGGAACGACACCTTGTCCCCACCCGCCTCATGATAGGCATCCAACATATCGCGGATAAAACGGCGCACATGGCCATAAGGCTGCGGCAGCCCTTCGCTGACATAAGCGCGAATCATCAACGGCGCATCGAGCCTGCCAAGCACCGCGCGCGTGGTGGCGGACAGCGTATACCGATGGTCATCCGTCCAATCCATGCGCAAATGCGCGCTTCTTGCACCAAGAAAGGCGGCCACCGCCAAGATCCACACCGTCAGCAGACTCAGCCACGCCCGCCTGCGCAGCACACCGCGCCGATCGTTCATTGCCATGCCCGGCGCTCCCACTGGAACCAGCTAAGCGACAGAAAAACCCAAGTCCATGCTAGCAGCAGCACGACATGCTCCAGCCCGACCACCCCGCGCAACATGTACCGGTAATGCATAATCGGACTGAGCAGCGCCACCACGTCCTGCCACTCCGGCGGCAGTGTGGAAAGCGCCGCATCCAGCAGATACATACCCAGCAACATGCCCAACCCGAGCACATAAGCGACAATCGTCCGCTTTGTAAGCGACGAGGCATAAAGACCAATCGCGAGATAGCAGGCCGCCAACAGCAATGCGGCAAGATAAGAAGCCGCAATTTGCCCGACATCGATCGTACCAAGCAGGGACAAACTCAACGGGTAAAGGCACGTGGCCAGCAACAGCAACAGCATCTGCCCAAGCAATGCCACATACTTGCCCAGCATGATCTCCCAGTTGCGCGTTGGCAAGGTCGCCAGGAGTTCGTCGCTGCCATCATGCCGCTCCTCGGCAAGCATGCGCATTGCCATCGCCGGCGCAAAAAACAGCAACAGCAAAGGCAACAGCTCAAAATAACCGCGCATCTCCGCCTGCCCGAACAGAAACAGGTTCTTACCGAAAAAGAAGCCGGAAACCAACAAGAAAGCGGTAGCCACGACATAACCAAGCGGCGTATCCAGCATGATACGCCATTCCTTCCATGCCAGCGCCCAAACCACCCTCATGCGCTCCCCCTCGACGCGGTCAGGCGATGGAACACATCTTCAAGGCTTGTTTTTCTGGCATGCATCTCAACGATCACAACATCCTTGGCAACGGCGGCCCGAAACGTCCGCTCGGCCAACGGCATATCCGCATCCGGGCAATGCAGCCACCAGCCGTTCACCTCGCCCGTCGCCTCGGCTTCGACACCGTCGGTCGCGAGCATCTCAAGCACAGATCGCCCATCGTCGAGAAAACGAACATACAGTGTCTGCCCGTCTCCTGCCTGGCGTGCCAGTTCCTCGGCCGTCCCAATCGCGCGTAATTGGCCACGATCGATGATCATCACCCGATCGCACACCGCCTCCACCTCAGCAAGCACGTGCGATGAAAGCAATACCGTTTTCGACTCGCCCAAGCGGCGAATCAGCTGCCGGATCTCACTAATTTGGTTTGGATCAAGACCGGTAGTCGGCTCATCCAGAATCAAACATGCCGGATCATGCAACATGCTGGCGGCGAGTCCCACCCGCTGCCGATAACCCTTGGATAGCTCATCAATGCGCCGACGCAGCACCTGCTCCAGCCCGCAAACGCGTGCCATTTCCGCAATGCGATCCGCCAGTGTACCTTGTGGCAAACCTTGCATGCGGCCAACAAAACGGAGATGGGTTTGCACATCGAGGTCGATATACATCGGCGCGTTTTCCGGCAAATACCCGATGCTCCGGCGCACAGCGAGGCTATCATCGAGCGAGTGGCCGTTGACCCTTGCCTGTCCGGAAGAAGGCGGCAAGAAGCAGGTGAGCATCTTCATCGTGGTGGATTTGCCCGCGCCATTGGGGCCAAGCAATCCCATCACCTCACCACGATGCACGTGGAAACTCAGCTCCCGCACAGCAGGCGTTCGACCAAACAGGCGTGTCAGTCGCTCCGCTTGAATCATGCCGGCGGCATTGTAAAAACGACGTTGTCCCGGTCAACCGCGTGCGCGAGGCATAAAACGCAGCAGCGCATAACCCATGCCCCCGGAGAGCAACGAAGCGCATAGAATAGCCAGCTTGTCCGTGTACTGAAACAAATCGTCGCGAGCAAAGGCCAACGAGGTGATGAACAGGCTCATCGTGAAGCCGATGCCGGTAAGCACCGATACCCCGTAAAACTGAATCCAATCGCTGCCCGCGGGCAACCGCGCCCACCCCAAGCGAATCGCCATAAAACCGAAGCCGAAAACGCCAAGCTGCTTGCCTAGAAACAGAGCAACAAGAATCCCCATGGGCACCGGCTGCATCAGCTGCGAGAAGGAGAAACCGGAAAGATTCACCCCTGCATTTACAAACGCAAATAAAGGCAAGATCAAGTATGCGACCCAACCATGCAGATGGTGTTCGATCTCTCTCAACGGGGAACAGTCGCGACCGTCTTGATCCAGGCCACGCAATGGTACCGTAAACGCCAGCGCCACACCGGCCAATGTGGCATGCACGCCCGACTTAAGCACACTCAACCACAGCAAAATACCAACAAGGACGTAGCCCGCCTTACGTATTACCCCAAGGCGGTTCATCACCACCAGCACCAGCAAGGCAACCCCGGCAGCCAGCAACGCCCAGCCTGACAATCGCGCTGCATAAAACAGCGCGATGATCAGGATCGCTCCCAGATCGTCGATAATTGCCAGGGCCATCAGAAACACCTTCAGGGAAAGCGGCACCCGACTTCCCAACAAGGCGAGAATCCCCAACGCGAACGCAATATCCGTAGCTGTGGGAATGGCCCAGCCCTGCAAGGCCAGCGAATCCCCCGCATTGAACAACACATAGATGAGAGCAGGCACGAGCATGCCACCCAGCGCCGCAATACCGGGCAATACCACCTGTCGCAGGGATGATAAGTGCCCTTCCAACAACTCCCGCTTCACCTCAAGCCCAACGAGGAAGAAAAACACAGCCATCAACCCGTCGTTCACCCAATGATAGAGCGAGTATTCAAGCTCCCAAGAACCCACACGCAGCGCGATGGGCGCATGCAAAAAGGCATGATAGCCGTGGGCCAGCATGGAATTGGCGCATAAAAGCGCAAACACGGTGGCGACGATCAGCATCAGCCCACCGGCAGCCTCTTTGTTTATGAATTCATCAAACATGCCCGTTGCGTATTTCATCACTCAATCCTGACACGCAAAGGCGACAATGGAAGGAAGATCGATAATATCTCGACCTTCTCCCGATCAGCCGGCATGCGGACCCGCTCCGAGTGCGCAGCCCACCACAAGTGCAACCGGATTTTCCTTCGTGATCTGCTCATGGCGGAACGCGCATCCCATGACGAAACATATAAAAAGCCCGCAAACACTGGGCTTGCGGGCCTATCCTGTACGTCATGAAACGGATGATTGGTGGCGCTTCAGG
>RFFT01000072.1 GCA_003696795.1 Zetaproteobacteria bacterium
CCCAGCCGATTGCGTCCGGCTCCGAGATCGATCAGCCACAACTCGCTGTCCTCATCAAGCCGAAGTTCCGGTGTACAGGTGCGGCGCACATCATCAACCGGCGCGAACGCCGACACGATCAGCGACAAGGGCGCAGTCATCTCACGCCGCGCATCGCCCTCATACCACACCGTCTTCATCGACAACGAGTCCTTGCCCACCGGAATCGAGACTCCAAGCTGGGGACACAGGTCCATAGCCACCGCACGCACCGTATCGTACAGCCGCGCGTCCTCGCCCGGATGACCGCAAGCGGCCATCCAGTTGGCCGAAAGCTTGACCCGGGACAAATCTTCGATGGATGCTGCGGCAATATTCGTGATCGCTTCGCCGATCGCCATGCGACCGGACGCCGGCGCATCGATTACCGCGATCGGCGTGCGCTCGCCCATGGCCATCGCCTCGCCAGTGACGTGGGTATAATCCGTACAGGTCACCGCCACATCGGCGACCGGGACCTGCCAGCGCCCGACCATCTGGTCGCGGGCAACCAGGCCGGTCACCGACCGATCCCCAATCGTGATCAGGAACTCCTTACTGGCCACGGCCGGCAAGCGCAACACCCGCCGCACCGCCTCCACCAGCGAGATGCCGCTCAACTTCAGTGGCAGCGTCTTCGCCGGCAAGCGTGACATCCGCCGCGTCATCTTCGGCGGCTTGCCCAGCAACACGTCCAACGGTAAGTCCACTGGCCGGTTGTCAAACACCGGATCGTGCACGATCAAGCGCCGCTCCTCGGTTGCCTCTCCGAGCACCGCGAACGGACATCGCTCACGCGCACAGATGTCGCGGAAGCGAGGCAGATCGTCCTTGGCAATGGCCAACACATAGCGCTCCTGCGCCTCATTGCACCAGATCTGCATCGGACTCATGCCCGGCTCCATATTGTGGACCGCGCGCAAATCGATCCAGCCGCCGCGACCGGCGTCGTCGATCAACTCCGGCACGGCATTGGACAGCCCACCCGCCCCGATGTCATGGATGAACAAAATGGGATTGTCCTCACCCAACTGCCAACAGCGGTCGAGCACCTCCTGACAGCGCCGCTCCATCTCGGGATTGCCGCGCTGTACCGAGTCGAAATCCAACGCCTCGGCATTGGCGCCGGTATCCATGCTCGACGCGGCCCCGCCGCCCAAACCGATGAGCATCGCGGGACCTCCGAGCTGGATAATCAAACTTCCGGCGGGCACATCCTTTTTGTGCATATGTCGCGCATCGATATTACCCACACCACCGGCGATCATGATCGGCTTGTGATAGCCGCGCAGCTCACCGCCCACATCCTGCTCATAGGTACGGAAATATCCGGCCAGGTTAGGCCGGCCAAACTCGTTGTTGAACGCCGCAGCGCCAATCGGCCCCTCGATCATGATATCCAACGCCGAAACAATCCTCCCGGGCCGACCGCAATCCACCTCCCAGGGTTGCTCGAAGCCGGGGATACGCAAGTTGGATACCGAAAAGCCACACAAGCCCGCCTTCGGCTTGCCACCGGTTCCGGTCGCGCCCTCGTCGCGAATCTCGCCCCCCGCTCCCGTCGCCGCGCCTGGAAAGGGGGAAATCGCGGTCGGATGATTGTGCGTCTCCACTTTCATCAGAATATGGGTCGCATCGCGATGCGTTCGATACACGCCGTCAGGATCCGGATACAAACGCGCAGCCTGTACGCCCTCGATGATCGAGGCATTGTCCCGATAGGCCACCAAGGTATGCTCCGGGTGTTGCGCATGCGTATGCCGAATCATGGAGAACAGGCTTTGCGGCTGCGCTTCGCCATCGATCACCCAATCGGCATTGAAGATCTTGTGCCGGCAGTGTTCCGAATTGGCCTGCGCAAACATCATCAATTCGGCATCGGTTGGATTGCGCCGCAAGGCGCGGAAGTTGTCGAGCAAGTAATCGATCTCATCCTCGGCCAGCGCCAAACCCAACGCGTCATTGGCCGCCACAAGCGCAGCGCGTCCCCCGTTGAGAACATCGACCGTCCCCAGCGGCTTGGGGGGATGATGGGCAAACAGTGTCATAAAGCCATCGCCATCGCGCAGCACCGATTCGGTCATCCGATCATGCAGCATTGCTGCGGCTTGCGCGCGCGCATCCGCCGGCAGGCCATGCAAGCGATAGACAACCCCACGCTCCAGCCTACGCAGTGCGGCCAGCCCGCACAGGCGGGCGATTTCCGTAGCCTTGGACGACCAAGGGCTGATTGTGCCGATACGCGGCACAACGATGAACTCCTCATGGGTGCCACGGGCATCAAACATCTCCACCGGATGCCCGAGCAGCGCACACAATCGCTTCGTATCCTTCCGACACCACCCCATGTCAACTTCGGCCATGTGGATGGCATGCGCTTCGAAACGGGTAACCGGAAGATCCTTCGCCCGCAGCATTTGCAGCAGCTTATCGGCCCGGAATTCGGATAAAAACGCCCGCCCTTTCAGGACAAGCAGTTGGGTGTCATCGGAAAGTGCTCGCATGGCCGCATGCTATAAGCTCATAGGCCGAAACCAAGCACAAAAAAGCCCCGTCATGCAAGCTGACGGGGCTTGAACGGAAATTAAGATGCGCGCCGCTTATGCCATCGCCTTGATGCGCGCGTTGAGGCGGGATACACGCCGGGCGGCCTGGTTGCGATGAATCAGGTTCTTGCGCCCCGCACGATCGATCAACGACTGCGCATGACGTAAAGCAGCCATGGCTGCGTCCCTGTCGCCGGCTTCGACGGCTTGGTGAACCTTCTTGATCGCCGTACGCATGGCCGTCCGCTGGGAACGGTTCGCAAGGCGTTTTTTCGCATTCTGACGTGCACGCTTGAGTGCGGATGCATGATTAGCCACGTTGTTTCGTCTCCTTGCCTGCAAGCGGCAGCGCCGCCTTTGCTTATGGGCGCGGAAATATAGCGCCGGACAAGCAAAGGTCAACAAAGCAATCGCCTGAAACGGGCTTCAACGGAACGTGGTGCGGAATTAGCCTGTACCCATGACACAAACCTTCCCACATCGCCTTGCCCAAGCGACGGCCACAGCGCGCAACGCGCTCCTCGGCTTGGGCTTGGTTGCAGCAGTCCACGAATGGTTGTACGGCTCCAGCGATCTGCCGTTGATCATCGCCGCCTTCGGTGCCACGGCGGTGGTGCTCTATGGCTGTCCGGATGCTCCGATTGCTCGACCCAAAAACGTCTTTCTTGGGAGCCTGATCTCCGCCTTAGTCGGCGTTCTGGCCAGCCAGTTGCTGCCCATGTTACCGGTATGGCTGGTAGGCATGTTGGCTATCGGCGTCGCACTGTTCGCCATGACACTCAGCAATACCCTTCACCCACCTGGCGGCGCGCTCGCCTTTATCGCGGTCGCCGGCCCGCCCGAGATCCACGCGCTGGGGCTGTGGTTTGTACTCTATCCGGTACTCACCGGTGTCTCCCTGATGTTTGTCGTCGCCCACCTGACCCGACGCTGGCCAACCGGTCGCTGACCCACCGTTAAAACGGCCAAAGACTCCAGCCGCGATCCAACTTGTCCGCACATTGCTTGAGCTGGACCGCATAGCGCGCCGCACGCCGTTCAACCTTGCGCGCAACCCGCATCAGCCATTTCTTGCGCAAGTAGGTCTTGCGCGCATAGCCGCCATGCCCCTCATGATAAGCCAGATAGAGATGGTACGCGTCCCACTTGGAAATTCCCAGCTTGCGGTGCGACAAATCGCAATACCAACCAATGAAGTCGACCACATCCTCGAAGTCATCGCGATCCGCGCCCCAATTCCCCGTTTTCTCGACATACCAGTCCCAGGTTTCGTCCTTCACCTGGGCGAAACCATAGGCCGAGGATTTGCGCCCCCAGGGAATGAACCCCAGCAACGTATCCCGCGGCGCTTTGGCGTCGGCCCGAAAACGCGACTCCTGCCAGATGATGGCCAACTGCACATGCACCGGCACCCCCCATTTCTTGTATGCAGCCCATGCGTACTGGTACCAGTCATCCTTTTCCTCGAAAATCGAGCAACTGTTATCGATATGGCGTGGCGGTGCGCTGGCGCAACCCGCCGCGAACAGTGCAACGCTTATCATCAGCAAATGGATCGCGCGCATGCCCCAAGCCTTACATCAGCACGCGTTCGATACCACCGTTTTTCACCTTGCGAATGAATGCCTCCTGCCAGTCCTCGCCCAGCAAGTGCCGCGCCAACTCCACCACGATGTAATCCGACGCCACCTCCGTTTCGCTTTCGATGCGCGAAAGCCCCTGCAAACAGGACGGACACGAGGTCAGCACCTTGACCGCCGCATCCGTGTCGCCGAGTTTCTGGCGGGCGCGGCGCATTTCCTCTTCCTTGCGTGCGCGAATCTTGCCGGCGATCTCCGGATGCGCGACGGCCAAGGTTCCCGCCTCGCCACAACATTGCTCGGACTTGACCGCATCCGATCCCAACAGTTGCTGAATCGCAGCACGGGAGCCATGTCGCTTGAGCGGAGTGTGACAGGGATCGTGATACAGGTAGCGCACGCCCGATACACCCTGCACCTGCACGCCCTGCGCCATCAGGTATTCATGAATATCGATCAACGGGGCTTCAGCAAACACCTGCTCCAGCTCGTAGCGCGCCAGCTGGTCGTAGCAGGTGCCGCATGACACCACAACGGCCTCGAAATCGAGATAGGACAACGCGTTGCGGATGCGATGGAACAGCACACGATTCTCGTAGCTGACGCGTTCCCCCCGTTCGCGATCACCCCCCGCCGTGCTGGGATAGCCGCAGCAAAGATAGGATGGCGGCAATACAACATTCACCCCGAGCTCGAACAGCAGCGCCTGCGTCGCCAGCCCAATCTGCGAAAATAGACGCTCCGAGCCACAACCCGGAAAATAGAACACGGCACGCCCATTGGCGCGCGCTGGATCACGCAATACGGGAATGGCATTTTTATCGCTCGACTCAAGACCCAATCGCTCGCGCGCCGTCCCCCGCTGCAATGCGGGCAACGGTCGCTCAATAAACTGGATCACTTGCGCGGACACGCCCTTAAGGTTCCGCTGCGCGGCGGGCTCCTTTCGCACGAGCCCAACCATACGCGCCAGCCGGCTGGCCAGTGCCTGCGCGCGATACCCCCAACGCAACAGCCCCTCGCGCATATATTTCACGCCCAACGGGTGCTGCAGCAGCAAAAAGGCCATGGACAGCCGACTGCCCAGATTGCTCCGCGCCACACCCTTATCGGTCAGCAAGGCGCGCATACGCTCGGTCACCTCGCCGAAATCGATATTCACCGGGCAAGGCGTCACGCACTTGTGACAGATCGTGCAGTGATCAGCCACATCCTGCATGGCCGCGAATTGTTCGAATGAAATTCCCGCGCCCGTCTGCGACTCGTAGAGAAAAGCCTCAATGATCGCGCCCGCCGCCTGAATCTTGTTGCGCGGCGAATAAAGCATATTTGCGCGCGGGAAATGGGTGTTGCATACCGGCTTGCACTTACCGCAGCGCAAGCACGGCGAAATCGCCTCGGCCAACTCGGTGACATCGGCTGCCTCCAAAATCACCGCCTCCATTTCCAGCAGGTTGAAGCTAGGGGTGTAGGCGAGCCCCAGGTCGGCATCCGGCAGCAACTTTCCCCGGTTGAATACATGTTCCGGATCCACCTTGCGAAGATACGCGGCCATCTCTTCCAGCAACTGGCGATCCATGTACGGCAGCTTGGTAATCCCGATACCATGCTCACCGGAAATCACTCCGCCAAGCTCGACCGCTTTGGCCATGATCTTTTCGACCACGGCATGAGCCTTCTTCATCATCGCATAGTCGTTCGAGTTGACCGGAATATTCGTGTGCACATTGCCGTCGCCCGCATGCATGTGCGTGGCGATCACAATTCGACCGGACAATACCTCGCGATGGCATTGACGCAGGCCATCCTGCAATTCCTCATGGCCACGCAGCAGATCCATGAGCGGAGCTTCCACCTCGGCACGATAACTAATGCGTAGATCGCCCCGCTGAATGACACGAAACAGGCTTTCTTCACCCGCCGACAACGTTGCGGGAAGCCAGGGCCGCAGCTCACGCGCCGCCGAATCCAGCCCCTTCAGGAAGGCACGCCACCGCTTTCGCACATCCTCGATCAGTCGCAGGCATTCATCGACCTTGTCCCCAAGATAGGCATCGTCGCCCACCCCCAACTTGGCCACCTCAAGGCGGTTGCCCTCCAGGCTTGCCCGTGCCTTTCGCAGATAGCTTTCTTGTGCATCCAGGACTTCCAGTTTATTCGCCAGGGAATGCTGGATGTTCAAGTATTCGACATAATCGTTGTATTCGCTGAGGCGATCCAATGGAATGACCACATCCTCGTTGAGCTTGAATGCCCGCGTGTGCCGCGCAATCGCAGCCATGCGCCCACGATCACCCCAGAAACGGGCGCGGTCTGCCTCGCTGATCGCCACAAAACCTTCGCCATTGCCCTGCGAAGCCAGGCGACAAACATCGGCCGCCGCACGAGCTACGGCCTGCTCGTCATCGCCGGAAACATCGATCAGCAGCACCACCCGGGGGCGCTCGCGCCGGGTGGACTTGGAAGTATAGTTGATCGCCTTGACATATTTTTCATCGAAGTGCTCCAAACCTTCGATATGCGCCCCGGACAAACCATCGACATGCTGCTTGATGGCCACCATCGCGCGCGTCGCATCGGTCAACTCCTGACCAAAGAATTCGCAACACACCGTGCGGGTGTGCTTGAACTTGCGGTGCAGCACGAACGTCGCCTCGACGATAAACCCGTCCGTTCCCTCTTTTTGCACCCCGGGCAAGCCGCCCAGCGCCTTGCGCGTCACATCCTTGCCCAACCCTTGTTTGCGAAACTCGCTGCCGGCAATGGTCAGGATTTCCGGCTCCCCCAGCGCACGCATCTTTTCATCGAAACGAGACAGACGGAAACGCACTTCCCGCTCATCGTGAATCTTGCCCATGTTGTGATCCAGGCGCTCCACAAGCAACCAGTTGCCATCCGGTGTCACCATTTTCCAGGACAACAGATTGTCCACGCAGGTACCCCAAATCACCGCATGCTTGCCACCCGCGTTCGACGCCACATTGCCACCGATCGTGCATGCCCACAGACTGGTCGGATCGGTGGCGAACACATGCGGTCGCGATGCCTCCATGACCTTGCCGGTCACCGCCCCTGCCCCCGCGGTGATCGTCGGCACTTCACCCCGCACGCCGATGTCGCGCATCGTCACCGGACCGATATGGTCCAGCTTCTCGACATTGATCATCACCGCGTCCGCGGTCAGCGGCACCGAACCGCCACACAAGCCGGTACCGCCACCGCGCGGGATCACGGTGAGTCCGAGTTTGGCCGCCGCACGCACCAGGCCGGGGATCTCCTCCGCCGCATCGGGCGTGAGCACGCAAAAGGGATGGTACGCACGCCAGTCCGTCGCATCGGTGGCATGGTGCGTAAGCGTAAAGGGATCAAAATGGATGTTGTTTCTGTGCGTATGCGCGGCAAACGCCTTCAGCGCCCGCGCCCTGCGCTGCGGCTCCTCATCGAACCATGCATAGAACTCGTTGAGCAGCCGGCCGGTGCGCGCGGCAACCTTTTGCGCGCGGGGATTATCACGCGCACCTTCGCAAATGCGCGCCAGCCGGTCATGGTGGCGCCGGCGCATGCGCGCGCGACGCGCCTTGTCGTGCAGCAGGTCATGCTTGAGAAACACATTGCGCTCAACGATCCAGATATCGCCCAAAATCTCGAACAGCATACGCGCCGAGCGCCCCGTGCGACGCTGATGACGCAGCACGTTCAGGTCATCCCAGACCTCCTCTCCAAGAAAGCGGAGCACGATTTCGCGATCGGAATAGGAAGTGTAATTATAGGGAATCTCGCGGATATTATCGGTCAACCGCCTCTCCGTGTGCGTCAGAATGGAGGCGCAGCATAATAGGCCGGCAACATGAAGAAAACCTAAATGCTTTGAAGCCATCCCGCGCCATGGCATAATGAGCCCATGATCAAGCTATCCCGACGCATTCAAAACGTGCAACCCTCGGCCACGCTGGCCATCACCGCGCGCGCCGCGGAACTGCGCGCAACCGGACGTGACATCATCTCGCTTTCCGTCGGCGAGCCGGACTTCGACACGCCGGCGCATGTCGCGCACGCCGCGATTGAGGCCATCGAAACAGGCTTCACCCGCTACACAGCCGTAGCCGGCATCCCCGAATTACGCGAAGCCGTGGCGGACAAGTTCCGCCGCGACAACGAGCTCGACTACGAGACCGACGAGATTCTGATTTCCACTGGCGGCAAGCAATGCATCTACAACATGCTGCAAGCCATGATCGACCCCGGAGACGAAGTCATTATCCCCGCCCCCTTCTGGGTATCCTATCCGGACATGGTGCGGCTGGCCGGCGGCGAGCCGGTCATCGTGCCGACCGAGGCCGAGCACGGCTTTCGTCTTACTGCTGAAGCGTTGGAGCGAGCAATCAGCGAAAAGACCCGCTTGCTGATCCTGAACTCTCCCTCCAACCCGACAGGCATGTGTTATGCCGCCGAACATCTCGCCGCCCTTGGCGAAGTGTTGCGACGCCATGCGCATGTCGCGGTGGCCAGCGACGATATGTACGAGAAGATCGTCTTTGATGGACGCGCTTTTGTCACCTTTGCGCAGGTCAACCCCGACCTCAAGGCGCGCACGATCACGATCAACGGTGTATCCAAGGCCTACTGTATGACCGGCTGGCGCATCGGCTTCTGCGCAGGGCCCAGGCACTTGATTCAGGCCATGGCCAAAATCCAAGGGCAGAGCACATCGAATCCGAACTCGATCGCACAAAAGGCGGCATGGGCAGCACTGACCGGGCCCGATGACGCGTTGCGCCGGATGGTTGCAGTCTATGAACAACGCAGGCGTTGGCTGGTTGACACGTTGAACGCCATGGCAGGCGTGCACTGCCTGATGCCCGAGGGAGCGTTTTATGTCTTCCCCTCGATCCATGCCTGGCTGGGACGGCGCACACCGCAAGGACAAACGCTTGCCGACGATGTCGCCATCTGCAGCTGGCTGCTGGAGACAGCCGGCGTGGCACTTGTTCCCGGCACCGCCTTCGGCGCGCCGGGCCATGTGCGCTTCTCATATGCCGTCGCGCAACCCACCTTGGAACAGGCGGTCGAACGCATCCAAACCGCCATCGCCTCGCTTGCGCCTGCGGATTGAACGGCAACGATCGAAACCCATCGCTGGGAGTATGCCTGGGACCGGAATGCAGCCAGTGCGGCGGGCCGGAATTGTTTCGCCAATTGCGCGCACTGGGCGCGGAAGTGCAACGCCTGCCCTGCCAGGGCTTGTGTCACGAGGCCCCCGTCGTCAAACGAGGGGGACGCTATCTTGATGCACAGTCCTTCGATGAGCTTGTCAAGGCCCTGATTGCAACACAACCGGCGCGCAGGCTACCATCCGCGCCTGAATCTGATGTCTAGGAAGCCATATGAACCAACGTAACACCGAGGCCCGCACGGCCGTTCTGCATCATGCCTTGAGCGAACGCATCCTGATTCTTGATGGCGCCATGGGTACGATGATCCAACGGCACGAACTGGACGAGGCCGATTACCGCGGTGAACGGTTCGCCGACTGGCCCAGCGAGCTCAAGGGGAACAACGACCTGCTCTCGCTCACGCAGCCCGATATCATCCGCAATATCCATGCGGCCTATCTCGAGGCCGGCGCGGACATCATTGAAACCAACACCTTCAACGCCAACGCCGTCTCCCTGGCCGACTACGGCATGCAGGCGCTGGTCTACGAACTCAACCGCGCAGGCGCCATGCTCGCGCGGGAGGCGGCCGATGCGGTGGATTCGTCCGAAAAACCGCGCTTTGTTGCCGGTGTGCTCGGCCCCACCAGCCGTACCTGCTCGATCAGCCCGGACGTCAACGATCCCGGCTATCGCAACATCACCTTCGATGAATTGGTCGAAACCTATTATGAGGCTGCGCGCGGGCTTGTCGATGGCGGTGCGGATATCCTGCTCATCGAAACCGTGTTCGACACACTCAACGCCAAGGCGGCGGTGTTCGCGGTGGAAAAGTATTTCGACGACCATGGGTATCGCCTGCCGGTCATGATTTCCGGCACCATCACCGATGCCTCGGGGCGCACGCTGTCCGGACAGACGGCCACCGCATTCTACGATTCGTTGGCGCACGCCAAACCCTTGTCGATCGGCTTGAATTGCGCCCTGGGTCCCGCCGAATTGAGGCAGTATATCGAGGAACTTGCACGCACGGCATCCTGCCACATCAGCGCTCATCCCAATGCCGGCTTGCCCAACGCGTTCGGCGGCTATGACGAAACGCCGGCGGACATGGCGCGGGAAATTCGCGAATGGGCGCACGCCGGACTGTTGAATATCGTTGGCGGCTGTTGCGGTACGACGCCCGAACATATTCGGGCGATTGCCGAGGCGGTGGCCGACGCCGCTCCCCGTCCGTTGCCCGATTTGCCCGTGGAATGCCGGCTGGCCGGGCTGGAGCCATTGCATATCGGGGAGAACACCCTGTTCGTGAACGTCGGCGAGCGCGCCAATGTCACCGGCTCCGCGCGCTTTAAGCGCCTGATTCTCGCGGGCGATTACGCCACCGCGCTGGATATCTGCCGCGAGCAGGTCGAAAACGGGGCCCAGATCATCGACGTCAATATGGACGAGGCCATGCTCGACGGGAAAAAGGCCATGGTCACCTTCCTGAACCTGATCGCCAGTGAACCCGACATCGCGCGCGTGCCAATCATGATCGACTCCTCGAAATGGGAGATCATCGAAGCCGGGCTCAAATGCATCCAGGGCAAAGGCGTCGTAAACTCGATCTCGCTCAAAGAAGGCAAGGATGCGTTCGTACGGCATGCACATTTGCTGCGCCGTTATGGCGCGGCTGTCGTGGTCATGGCCTTCGACGAACAAGGGCAGGCCGACACGTTGGCGCGCAAGATCGAAATCTGCGAACGCTCCTACCGCATTCTCGTCGACGAGGTCGGTTTCCCGCCCGAGGACATCATCTTCGATCCGAACATCTTCGCCATCGCGACCGGTATTGAGGAACACAACAATTACGCCGTGGACTTCATCGAGGCCACACGCTGGATCAAGGCGCATCTACCACACGCCCTGGTCTCCGGTGGCGTGTCCAATGTATCGTTCAGCTTCCGCGGCAACAATCCGGTGCGCGAGGCCATTCACTCCGTGTTTCTCTATCACGCGATCAAGGCCGGCATGAGCATGGGCATCGTCAATGCGGGTCAGCTCGCCGTATACGATGAATTGCCGGCGGAATTGCGCGAACGGGTCGAGGATGTCGTACTGAATCGTCGAGCCGACGCTACCGAACGGCTGCTCGAAATCGCCGACCAATATCGCGGCGACGGCGCCGCCGCGAAAAAGGAAAATCTCGAATGGCGACAATGGCCAGTCGCGAAACGGCTGGAGCACGCGCTGGTCAAGGGTATCGATGCACATATCGAAGCGGATGTGGAAGAAGCGCGTCAACAATACGCCCACCCCATCGAGGTCATCGAAGGACCGCTGATGGATGGCATGAACGTGGTCGGCGACTTGTTTGGTGCCGGCAAGATGTTCCTGCCCCAGGTGGTGAAAAGCGCGCGGGTCATGAAAAAGGCGGTCGCTGTACTGTTGCCTTATATCGAGGCCGAAAAACAAGTGGGCGATACCTCCAGCAACGGCAAGGTGCTGATGGCCACGGTCAAGGGCGATGTGCACGACATCGGCAAGAACATCGTCGGCGTGGTGCTGCAATGCAACAATTTCGAGGTCATCGACCTGGGCGTCATGGTGCCGGCACAGACGATCCTCGATGAGGCAAAAAAGCATCAGGTGGACATCATCGGCCTGTCCGGCTTGATCACCCCAAGCCTCGATGAAATGGTGCATATCGCCAAGGAAATGCAGCGCCAAGGCTTCACGATCCCGATCATGCTTGGCGGCGCCACAACCTCGAAAGCGCATACCGCGGTCAAGATCGCGCCCGAATACGAGCATCCCGTGGTCTGGGTCAAGGACGCCTCGCGCGCGGTCGGCGTGGCGCAAAACCTCGTCTCTCAGGAACACCGCGCGCGCTTCGTGCGCGAAGTCGCGGAAGACTATGCGCGCGTGCGCGCGGCACACCTGGGCAAACAGAGGCAGACCGCCTGGCTGACGCTGGAGCAGGCGCGCGCGAATCGTCTGCAACTGAACGAAACGGACATCGCACCTAAGCCTTGCGAACTGGGTGTGCAGGCATTGCGCGACATCGACCTTGCACGCATCCGCAACTACATCGACTGGACGCCGTTCTTCTCGGCTTGGGAGTTGAATGGCGCTTACCCGCGCATTCTATCCGACCCACACAAGGGCGAGGAGGCGCGCAAGCTGTTCGACGAAGCACAGCGATGGCTTGATCGCATCATTGCCGAGCAATGGTTCAATGCCCGGGCAGTGTTCGGATTGTTCCCGGCTCGGGCAACCGATGACGACAGCGTGATCGTGTTCGATAGCAACGATCCGGCCCGGGAACGGGTCAGGTTTCACTTCCTGCGCCAGCAGACGGACAAGAAGGACGCGCGGGCCAACCTGTGCCTGGCCGACTTCATCGCAGGCGACCGGATGGATCATCTCGGCGCGTTCGCGGTGGGCATCTTCGGGGCGGACGAACGAGCCAGGGCGTTTGAAGCCAAGCATGACGACTATCATGCGATCATGATCAAGGTGCTGGCCGACCGGTTGGCCGAAGCATTGGCCGAAATGCTGCATGAGGATGTTCGCCGCCGGCACTGGGGCTACGCGCCGGATGAACATCTCGACATCAAAGACCTGATCCGTGAAAAATACCAGGGTATCCGCCCCGCCGCCGGCTACCCGGCCTGCCCGGAGCATACCGAAAAAGGTACGTTATGGCGGTTGTTGGGTGTTGAGGAACGTATCGGCATGCGACTGACGGAATCCTATGCGATGCAGCCGGCTGCTGCCGTTTCCGGCTTGTATTTCGCCAGTCCCAAAGCGCATTATTTCACGGTCGGCAAGATCAATCGCGATCAGGTTGCCGATTATGCGCGCCGCAAAGGCTTTACGCTTGAAGAGGCTGAACGCTGGCTGGCGCCCAATCTGGGCTATACGCCCGATTCAGGGGGGTGAGGATGGAAGGAATCGAGATTGCAACCCTGATGCGCACATCCGGGGTCAAGTTCGGTACCAGCGGCGCGCGAGGCCTTGTACGCGCGATGTCCGACCGCGTTTGCTACGCCTATACCCTCGCCTTTCTCGACTGGCTGCAGGACAGTGGGCAATGGCCGGAGCAAGGCGCGGTCGCACTGGCGGGCGATTTTCGTCCGAGCACGCCGCGCATTATGCGCGCGGTCGCCTCGGGGATTCGCACCCGCGGCCTGGAGGTAATCAATTGCGGTACGATTCCCACGCCCGCCCTCGCCCACTATGCGCTCGGCAAAGCGATTCCCTCGATCATGGTCACCGGCAGTCACATTCCTGACGATCGCAATGGCATCAAATTCTACAAACCCAACGGCGAGATTCTTAAGGATGACGAACAGGCAATGATCCAGCGCAGCATCCAGCTGGACGAGTCACGCTTCGATGCGGACGGGCAGCTGCGGCATGCCGAGCCGTTGCCCGAGGTTTGCCCCGATGCGCGGGCGCGGTATCTGGCGCGCTACTTGGACGTGTTTCCTGCCGATAGCTTTGCCGGATTGCGCATCGGCGTGTATGAACACTCCAGCGTGGCGCGCGACCTTCTGGTCGAAGTATTCGAACGCCTCTGCGCCGATGTCATACGCCTCGCTCGATCGGATACGTTTATTCCGGTCGATACCGAGGCCATACGTGCCGAAGACATTCAACTGGCGCGGCAATGGAGTCAGGAATATGCACTGGATGCGATCGTATCCGCCGACGGCGATGGAGACCGACCATTGCTTGCCGATGAACATGGCAACTGGCTGCGCGGAGACATTGCGGGCATCCTATGCGCCCGCTTCCTGGAAGCGGACAGCATCGCCCTGCCGGTGAGTTGCAACAGCGCCGTGGAAGCGTGCGGTTGGTTTACGCATATCGAACGCACGCGTATCGGTTCGCCCTATGTGATTGCGGCCATGCAGCACATGCCGGGGAACCGCGTAGTCGGCTACGAGGCCAATGGTGGTTTCCTGACCATGTGCGACATCCCCCTGGGCAAGGCAACGCTGACCGCCTTACCCACACGCGATGCGCTGATTGTGCCGCTGGCGGCACTTATGCTTGCCCAGCGGCAGGGATGTTCGCTCTCCGCATTATGCGCGCAATTGCCCGCGCGCTTCACGTACAGCGACCGCCTCGAGAACTTTCCCACCGAGCTGAGCCAGGCGAAACTCGCACCATTCTACGGTCAGAATGGAAAAGGCGACATCCCGGCCGCGAATGCGCTACTCGAAGCATCGCTGGGAAAGGTGCAGGCGATCGACACCACGGATGGCGTGCGCATGACGCTGGAAAACGGGGAGATCGTTCACCTTCGACCATCGGGCAACGCGCCCGAATTGCGCTGCTACACCGAGGCGGACACCCAGGCCCGCGCGATTGAGCTCAACGCGCAATGCATGGCGCTGCTCAAACAATGGCGCCAAGCCTAGGTAATTATACCCAAGTCATGTTTTTTCTGCTGAATTGCCTTGCGGCTCAAAAAAAATACATCTACGCTTGCAGGCGTATTGATTCGCGAATGAATCACACGTTAGGATTTGAAAGGGGGAAATCAATGAGAAGGATAGCGTTCGTGTCTGCCATGCTGGCAGCAGTATTGACGCTGGCCAACTGCGGTGGCGGAGGCGGTGGTGGCGCCGCGGGAAGCACGGTAAGTGGAACAGGCCTGAAAGGCCCGTATCAGACCGGAGCGACGGTGACCGTTTATCAACTGAACACGAATGGCACACGCGCAGCGGTCGCTGGACAGGGTCAGGTCACGGACAATGCGGGCCGTTACACCGCAACCATCACACCTGGATATAACGGGCCGTTTGAAATCGTGATCAGTGGGCCCTATGTGGACGAACTCTCAGGGCAGGTGGTAACCACGCCGCAACCCACTTCCGTGGTCGTCCCCGATGTGGCGACCGCCCAAGCCGGCCAGGCCAACGTCAACCCAATCGCCACGATTCAGACCGAACTGGCCAAGCAGGCCATGGCCAAGGGTGCGCAACCTACCGCGGCGATCCAGACCGCGGGGGACCTTGCCCTGCAGTCCTTTGGCATTCCAACGACCGATGCCAATGGCAATCCGGTAAGCCCGGCATCCGTTGACATCTTCAATCCGAACACTGACCCCAATATCGCCGCTCAAGTGCTTGTAGCGTCGGCAACGGCAAGTGCGCTGGTCAACCAAGGGGTCAATCTCACCACCTTTGCCCAA
>RFFT01000073.1 GCA_003696795.1 Zetaproteobacteria bacterium
GCCCAAGCCGAAGCCCAAGCCGAAGCCCAAGCCGAAGCCCAAGCCGAAGCCCAAGCCGAAGCCCAAGCCGAAGCCCAAGCCGAAGCCGGCAAAGGAACGGTCAACAGACAATTTCGACCCCTTCGCGCCGCTGGTCTCCCATACGGATGTGCGCCATAAACCCGCACGCCCGTCGGCCGGTTTGGCGGCTGAGGCCAGCAAACAATTATCGCAGCAGGAAATCGATCGCTACATCGCGATGATGCAGGCGGCGGTCCAACGACACTGGAAGGTTCCAGCCAGCATGAAGGTTGACACCATCCCGCTGGTGGAGGTGCGCCTGAAACGCAATGGCGAGGTTGCATCCATCCGCATCCTCGAATCATCGGGCAATCGGGCGTTCGACGACTCGCTGATACGCGCCATTCAGGAGGCGGCACCGTTCACCGTCCCGCGCGAACAGTTCGAAGCCTTCCGTGTCAACCGCATCCGCTTTCACCCTCTACCCTAGCACCGATTGCCCTGCGCGCTGCGGCCTGCTAGAAAGCGGCCATGCGTGATTGGCTGCTGATTCCCTTGCTCCTCGTCGCCGGTTTGGTCCAGGCGGCGGAATTCGACATCTATCAGTCCGATTACAAGCCCTTGCGCCTGGCCCTGTTGACCAAGGCCGGGAAAGACATGGAAGCGACAGCCAATATATTCAGCAACATCGTGCGCAACGACCTGACATCCAGCCAATCGTTCGAGGCCATGGATCCGATGAGCTTTCTGGCCACGGCGGATGAGGCATGGAAACAGGTCGACTTCGGAGACTGGCGCTTGATCGGCACGGACACCCTCGTGCTGTGCGCAATCACCCATGCGCCCGATCAGTGGCAGGTTGAAGTGCGTGTATTCAGTCCCTTCCAGGGCAAACTGCTGGGCAAACGCACACTGCATGCAAGCGAGAACCAACTGCGCACGCTGGCGCATTCGGCGGCCGATTTCGTTTATCAAACCGTGCTCGACATTCCCGGATATTTCAACAGTCATATCCTGTATGTGCGCAAGCATGGCCAATACTCCGACCTGATCTACATGGACCAGGACACGGCCAACCGCCAGGTCGTCGGTCGTCGATTCTCCCTGCTGCTGTCGCCCGACTGGTCGCCGGATGGCAGCCAGGTGGCGCTGAACACCTATGTCGGGAACCATCCGCGACTGGAACTCTTCAACCTGCAAACTGGTCAACGGACGACGTTCGGCGAGTTCAACGGGCTGAACAGCACGCCGGAATTCTCACCCGATGGTCGCTTCATCGCCGCGACCCTGTCGTATACCGGCAATTCGGAAATCCATATCTACGACCTGAAGACACGCAAATGGCGCCAATTCACGTTCGATCCCGGCATCGACACCACGCCGACTTGGTCTCCCGACGGCACGCAAATCGCTTTTGTGAGCAATCGCTCCGGCTCGCCGCAGATCTATCGCAAGCCGGTTGGCGGCGGCAAAGCCGTGCGCATTACGCACGTGGGCAGCTACAACACCTCGCCCTCCTGGTCGCCCAACGGGGACCGAATCGCGCTGGTCACGTTGAAAAACTGGAGTTATGCGATAGCAACCGTCCGCACGGACGGTTCGGACATCCGCTATCTGGCCACCGGCGACCGCGTCGAATCGCCCACATGGTCGCCCAACGGTCAGATGATTATGTATTCGGCTGAAGAACACCATATCCGCCGCCTGTACCGCATCCCCGCCTGGGGAGGCAGGCCCGAACCGATCACCCCGCCCAACATCGATGCCTCGGACCCCGCCTGGTCGAAGCGCTGAGAGGCCGCCAAACCTCGATAAATGCATTGCTTTTTCAGACCAAACCGTCTAGAAATGCGACATCGTATGTGCGAGCAGCGCGATTGAACACTTCCGGGAGGACGAAATGAAACCACAATCCATGAAACTTGCATTGATCAGCTTTGCCGCAGCAAGCTTGATGTTTGCGGGTTGCGCCAAGAAGGAGGTCGTTGAAACCAGCAGTTCGACGAGTTCCGCCGCAACCACCAGTGCTGTTGCAACCGAGCAGGCACCAACCAGACCGGCGGAGAGTTCGGTATATTTTGCCTTTGACAGCTCGGAACTCGATGCCGCTGCGCAGGCAACGCTGGATGCCTACGCCGCCTGGCTGAAGGCCACTGGAACGAATGTGACGGTTGAAGGCAACTGCGATGAGCGCGGCAGCCGTGAATACAACCTGGCTCTTGGCCAGCGCCGCGCCGATGCCGTGCGCGATTACCTCGTTGCCCATGGCGTGGATGCAGGTCAGATCGGCACCGTCTCTTATGGCGAAGAAAAGCCGGTATGCACGACCAGTGGCGAAGCGTGCTGGGCACAGAACCGGCGTGCGGATATCAAGTAATCATTCCGCATTCCATCCCAACAAGCGGCCATCGACCCTGTCGATGGCCGCTGTTTGCTTGTGCCTGCTGACGCTTTCGGCCTGCGCCGGCAAGGAGCAACCCGAGCGCTGGATCGACGCCAAACCCAAGGTCGAAAGTCGCTTGCTGGCCATGGATGCGCAGCACCAGGCCATAGAAGCGCAGCTTAAGGCGCAGCAAACGCGCATCGATGCACTGGAACAGATCATCAACACACAGCGTGCGCAAATTTCATCCATGTCGCGCATTCTGGAGCAAATGCGCCACCCTCCAAAGCCAAAAGCGGTCAAGGTTGCCCAGGAGCCAAAGTCTGTCGCCAAGCCCTCCACCGCGCACGAGGCAGAGCCGGTGGTCGTGGATGGAGAACAGATCAAAAATGCCTATACGGCGGCCTATCTATCGCTGAAAAGCCTGCGCTTCGCTGAAGCGACGGCAGCCTTCCGGGCGTTCATCAAACAATACCCCAACAGCGCTTATACCGACCAGGCTTGGTTTTGGCTCGGAGAAAGCCTGTATCATCAAAAACAATGGGATGAAGCGCTGCGCGCCTACCACATCGTCGCTTCGGATTATCCCAAAAGCGTCAAGCATGCGGCCGCACTGCTCAAGGTAGCCCTCCTCTATCGCCAAAATGGCAAACTGGACGAGGCCGAAGCCATTCTGCGCCGCCTTTTGCGCGAACATCCGGACTCGGATGTCGCCGCCAACGCGAAAAACCTGCTTACCTCACTGCGCCAGCCTGCGCAAAACCCAACCGGAAAGGGACAGCAATGAACCCAGCGCAGCTGCGCATACTCGAAATCTATGATTCGATCCAAGGAGAAAGCTCCCTTGCCGGCACACCATGCACGCTCGTGCGTCTGGCCGGCTGCCCGCTTCGCTGCGATTATTGTGATACGCCACAGGGTCTGGCCAAAGACAGCGGGGCTCCCATGTCCGTTGATGCCATTGTGGAACGGGTTCGCGCGTCGATGCGCCCTCTCGTTCTGGTCACTGGCGGCGAACCGATGGCCCAGCGCGCCCTGCCGGAACTACTGAAGGCGCTCAGCGCATTGCCCGCCATCGTGCAGTTGGAAACATCCGGCGCGTACGACATCTGTTCGATCGAACCACCCGTCCGCCGCATCCTTGACGTCAAAACACCAGCCAGCGGCGAATCGGCACGCAACAAATGGAGCAATCTCGAGAACCTTCGCTCCGGGGACGAGGTTAAATTCGTGCTGTGCGACGAACGGGATTATGCCTGGAGCCGCGACATCGTCCGCCAGCGGCTCCGGGCATCGCCGGCCACCATCTTGTTTTCGCCTTGTTGGGGGCGACTGGAGCCCCACCAACTTGCCGAATGGATATTGCGTGACCACCTCGAGGTACGGCTGCAATTGCAATTACACAAATATATCTGGGGCAGCGAGGCAACTGGCGTATGAGCCGCGCGGTGGTATTGCTGTCCGGCGGCCTGGACTCCAGCACGGCCCTTGCCTGGGCGGTGCGTGAACAGGGCTGGGAGTGCCATACGCTGGCCTTCGACTACGGGCAACGTCACCGCATCGAACTGGAGGCTGCAGCCAGGGTTTCGCAAGCGTTGGGGGCGGTCGACCACCGCGTCATCGCGGTGGATCTGCGCAGCATCGGCACTTCGGCACTGACCAGCAACATCGCCGTGCCGAAGGACGCCCATGACCAGCATGGCATTCCCTGCACCTATGTGCCGGCAAGGAACTTGATCTTCCTTTCATTGGCCACGGCGCTGGCCGAAAGCATCGATGCCCGGCATATCGTGATTGGCGCCAATATTGTGGATTATTCCGGCTATCCGGATTGCCGTCCTGAATTCCTGAACGCCTTTGCTCGCTGCGCCTCGCTTGGCACCCGGGCGGGCTCCGAAGGCAAAGCGCTCAGCATCGAAGCGCCGCTGATCCGCATGCGCAAATCCGAAATCATCGCACTTGGCCTGCGCTTGGGCCTCGACTATGCGCTGACCCGATCTTGCTATGACCCTGCCCCGGACGGCACCCCATGCGGCCACTGCGACTCCTGCCATTTCCGGCAGCAAGGCTTCGCCGAGCTCGGCCTACGCGATCCTTTAATGCCGGAGTGACAGGCGAGGGATGAACGCCGGCACGCGCCGCCGATACCCGGCATAGGCGGGATGTTCGAGCAGCATGCGCCGCTCCTCGAGCCTCGCGCCGATCACGAAATACAAACCCACAACGAGCGTGAACGCCAAACCGTTCACGCTCTGTTCTGGCCGGGCTAGCAAGATCAGCATGACGCCACTGTACATCGGGTGTCGCATATAGCGGTACATGCCTCGTTCATGAAACGCATCCTCTCCACCTGCACGCAGGCCAAGAAACGCGGCGACATCAAACGAGACGAAGGTTCGCCACAGGACATACAGGCCGACGAACTGCACCAGTCGGGCCAGCCAGCGCCAGCCCTCGGGCCAGGCATACAACGGCGCATCGGGCAAATGACGCAGCCAACTCATCCATATCCCGGTCATCACCATCGCCAGCAAGGTGTACGCCAGCCGATAGCTGCGCATCGACACACCATACCGAGTGGCGAACCGCTTGCAGGTCATACTTGCCAGCGCACTGTGCACCAACGCAAACAGCAGGCCGGAGACCGCAACCTGCACATAGGAAGGCAACTTGGCGACGATCAACCTTGGTAGCTGTTCGCGGCCACCGCAATACGCTCGCACAGGCTGCGCACGGCCATGGTCAAAAAATTCACCAAATCCGAGCCATCGCGATAATTGGCCGAATGAAGATTGGAGACGCGCCCATCGGTGACGAACTGAAACGCGTTGCCCCACTTCTCCATGTGTTTCTGGTCATAAACCGCGATCGGAATGCCACCGTTCTGCTTGATCAATGAGAAGCAGGGGATGTCGGTATATCCATCACCGACGAAAATCATCTGCGACAACGGGATACGCAACTGATCCGGTGGAACGCGCCGATTGACCGCGAACGGCTTGCTCCGCGTATCCTTGCCGATGATACCCTTCTGCACCTGAAACACATAGCGGGTTTTATCGGTAAAGCTGATGATCCGCTTGGCCGTCACGGCCCGGCCCTCACCGTCATAATGGAACTCCGAAGCCCAGATGTCGGTGAACTCATGGGCGATCGGCATCTCACGCAGAATATCGCCGATGCCGCTGCTGATCAGATAGAATTCGAGGGTCACACGCGCATTGGCCTCCCGCGCCACACCACGCAGGTAGCCGAACAAGCGCTCCACACCGGGAAATAACGGCAGCTTCCGCCCCCAGGCTCGCAACGACTCCCGTGTCATCGGGCGCATGCGCCCAGCCTGCGCGGCCTCGATCATATGGTACAAATAGGCGGGCACCGGATCCCAGCCGTCTTGCATCATCTGGCCGACCTCGCGCCAGAAGCCTTCCACATCTTCGATGCCAGCATTGCGCAAATAGCCGCTCGTGCTGTCCGGCCCCAACGTATCATCGAAATCGAAAATGACCGCGATCCGTTCCTGCATCAACTTCCTCGCCTTAAGCGCTCATTATCCGCACCAACCATACAGCACCCGGGTCGTGCACAAAAGGGCCCAACCATCTCGCTCATAGACGCGCACGGCGCAAGCGAAGCGCATTGGAAATCACCGACACGGACGAGAAGCTCATCGCCGCGGCCGCGATGACCGGCGACAACAGCAGCCCGAAGAACGGGTACAGCGCGCCGGCCGCGATCGGCACGCCCAGCGTGTTGTAGGCAAAAGCCCAGAACAGGTTCTGGCGGATGTTCCACATCACTGCGCGCGACAGTCGCACGGCGCGCACGATGCCGGCGAGATCCCCCTTGACCAGCGTGATGCCGGCCGATTCCATCGCCACGTCGGTGCCGGTGCCCATCGCAATGCCGACATGCGCGGCGGCCAGTGCCGGCGCATCGTTGATGCCGTCGCCGGCC
>RFFT01000074.1 GCA_003696795.1 Zetaproteobacteria bacterium
CCGCCATCACCATGCGCGAACTTGGCATCGCACAACCGATGTTGATTGGCAGAGAGGACGTGCTGCACCGGCTGAGCGCCGAGATGGATCTTCAGCTGGAAGGCATCGAAATCATGGATCCGACCCGGATCGATGCGCGCATGGACAGCCTGACCGATGCCTATTACTTCGATCGCAAACGGCATGGCGTGTTGCGTGAGGATGCGGCCAACACATTGCGTCACGATATTAATGTGCTGGGCGCCATGCTGGTCCGCCAGGGGTTTGCGGACGGCATGCTTTCCGGACGTACCGCGCATTACCCGAATGTGCTGCGGCCAGTGCTCAAGGTGCTCGGCCACGATCAACAGGGACAGCACTACCATGTCTATGGGCTGTACATCATGATTATGGAGCATGGCGCCTATTTGCTGGCCGACTGCACAGTGAACGTGGACATGAGCGCCGAGGAACTGGCCCGCCTGGCGGTACTGGCGCACGAAACGGCGCTCTCATTGGGCATCGAGCCCAGAATTGGCATGTTGTCGTTTTCCAACTTCGGCAGCGCCGAACATGCCGAAACGCGCAAGGTTGCGGAAGCCGTCCGCCTGCTGCATGAGCGGCATGCGGACATCGTCGTCGATGGAGAAATGCAGGCCGATACGGCGGTCAATGCCGATATTCTGCGTCAGTATCCTTTCAGCCACCTGAAGGAACCGGCCAACGTGCTGATCTTCCCGACCATGCAGGCGGGCAATATCGCCTACAAATTGCTCAAGGAGCTGGGCGGTGGTCAGGCGATCGGACCGATCCTGCTGGGCCTGCCGCAGCAGGTGCATGTGCTGCAAACGGGTGCAAGCGTGGACGACATCGTCAATATGGCCGCCATCGCCTCGGCACGGGCACAGTGACGGCGATCGCGATTGGGACTTCATTTTCTTGCGTAGGCGGCGCATAATGGCGGCTGTTATTTGTTTCCGGAGGTTGCCATGAGCTGGGGTATGCCCGAACTTTTTGTCATTCTGGTTATCGTCCTGGTGCTGTTTGGCGCCAAGCGGCTGCCTGAGCTTGGCGATGGCCTTGGCCGCTTCGTGCGGGGACTGCGCAACGGGCTTCAAGGAGATGACCCTTCGGTCAAGAAAGAATCCAAAACCGATTGAGCGCCACTGGATAACAGGCATTCATGGAATTGTTCGGCATTGGATGGCTGGAGATGCTCGTCATTGGCATCGTGGCCTTGCTGGTCGTTGGCCCGCAGCGACTCCCGCAAGCGGCGCAAACCATAGGTCGAATCGCGGGTTATGCGATGCAACAATGGCGTAATATCCAGCAACAAATCCGAGAACCCATCCAACAGGAAGTGATCGACGTGCGTAATACCATTGATACCGCCATTCAGGATGTCGAGGTCAAACCAGGCAGTGACGCACCCCAAGCCGGCGACAAGAGTTAGAATGGTACGTTTCCGGCAGGGCGCAGCGCTGGCTGCCATGCCTATGACGACACGCCTAGAGAAATAGACTTGCTCTCCCACCTGATTGAACTCCGCAACCGCTTGTTGCGCTATGTGGTGATTCTGGGGATCGCATTCGCGTTGTGTTTCTGGCAGGCGGATCTGATCTTTGCCTGGCTGTCCGGCCCGCTGCGTGACGCGCTGGGCGAGAAACCGACCATGGTGTTCATTGCTCCGCACGAGGCATTTTTCACCTATCTGCGCTTATCCATGTTTGCCGCATTCTTCCTTACCTTCCCGTGGCTGCTCGCGGAAACCTGGGGATTCGTGGTGCCGGGGTTGTACGCGCATGAGCGAAAAATCTTCACTCCGCTACTTATCCTAGGCGCCCTGCTGTTCTATGGCGGCGGCGCATTCGCTTATTTCGCGGTGTTTCCATTCGCGTTCAAATTCTTCTTCGCTTTCGCCTCCGAGTATATCGCCGCCATGCCTTCGCTCAAGGAATCGCTGTCGCTTTTCATGCGCATGCTTTTCGCTTTTGGCCTCGCCTTTGAGTTCCCGCTGCTGCTTCTCCTACTGCTTCATTTTGAGATTGTCAGCCGTGAACAATTGGCAAGGAACCGCGGCTATGTGATTCTCGGCGTATTCGTGATCGCCGCCATCCTCACCCCACCCGATGTGGTCACCCAGTTTATGCTCGCCCTACCGATGTTATTGCTGTTCGAGGGCAGCCTGTTGCTTCATCGTATTTACAGCGGCCACTAACGCTCACTTATCCTGAACCAGCTCAAGCCCCGTCGAACATTCCGGACACTTTCGCCACTGCGGGATGTCCGCGGAATGTTCGAGATCTATGCGCACATCCTTGCCACAAGCTGGACATACACATTGCGCATGCAGCCCCTCCTCGGCCATGTCCTTTTTGCGCTTTGCGGCCACAACCCCGGCAACGAGAAATCCGGGGACAAGCACAAAATGGGCAACGGGAATCAACACGCACAGCAACGCAATCAACCAATACATCCCAAGCGCCTTGGCTGCGCGCATCGTGCGCTCGCCATCCTCATAGAGGCGGGTAAACATCCGGCCCTCAGCACTTGCACCGGAACCCGCGCGCACGGTGATGATCTTTTCCTGCTCTTTGGCCATCGCCACCTCCCTCCTATCAGTGAACCATCAGGTTGAAAGCTTGGCAATTCTGGCCGGCATGGCAAGCGGTCGTGGCGGCCGGGAAAGCAATGACGGCAAGGATATCGAAGGGAGAAGCTCAAGTGCCTGCTCGGGGCATGCCTGAACACAGCGCGCGCATCCCAGGCATTGCCCGGCCGAAAACTCGAGCACGGCACGTGCGCCAAAAGGCCGCAGCGCAAGCGCCTGCGTGGGACATTGCGCAACGCATGAAGCATGCCCTGCGCACCGCTTGCTCCCCTGCAGTGCCCCAACGGGCAAGCCGCGCATGGGGGGAACGGGGGTGAAATTGGGGCGCATCGCGGGCAGTAATGCAAGAAACCTGGCCAAAGGTTGATCCTTCACGATCGAAGTCTTCTCTTCGTCGCTAGCAGCTCCAGCGGCATGACGCGACACTTCCGCAACCACCCGCGCAGCACTGCGGGTTAGCTCGGGAACGAGGTTGCGGAAAAAGGCTCTGCGCGGTGGCAGCGCATCCGCTTCAGAAGCGGCATCGGGCGTATCGGGATCGGTGTTGACCGTTATTCTTACTGAGAGCGAACGTTCCAGAATATGCAGTTCTTGCAAGGTGGACTGCAGCACCTGAGCGCCAAATCGACGGGCGCACCCCGAGCACTTATCACAGCCTTGCATGCTAATCTCGCGCAATCCGAGTGCGGCAAGCTCCATCAACAAAGGTGCCGACCAACATGCGTGACACGACACCTGCATGTCGCTTGCCTGCGCTTGCCCGCCGGCCTCGGCACAGGATACGCGCAGGTGAGATTGTCCAGACCGGAGCGACTTGTGCGCCGCTTCGATAATCGCCAGCGCATCGAAATCAGGGGAACTGATGGCGGCCACGGGGCATGCCTCGATACACGCCATGCAACCGGTACAACAGTCCCCATCAACCTCGGCCACGTTGCCAAGAGCAATCGCATCCGCAGGGCAAGCCTTGGCACAAGCCGAACAGGAAGCATGCGCCTGATCATGATTCAGGCAACGTTCATGTGACACAATCACCATGGGACAAGGTTGCCATGGAAACGAAGCATCATGAAGAAGAAACAAAAACCGCCGGCCTGCTGGAGGCCGGCGGTTATTCACGACCCGCGCTGCTCAAGCGTTCGCCTGACGCGCCTGCGCACCACTTTCTTCCTCGCCTTCATAATAGAGGCCGTCTTTCTTCATCTGTCGATCCCAGAGGAAGGTTCCAACGCTGAACACGCCAACCGTAATCACGACATCGACCCATGACGACAAAAATGGCGTATGCGCAATATCGTCGGCATGTGGACTGATAATCCACATGAAGCGTTCAAGGTACGTGCCAATCAGGATGCTTCCCGCGGGAAACAGGACGAGATAGGGCGAATTGCGCACCGTCTTAAAGATCAGCATGAAGAAAGGCACGAACGAGTTCAGCAGGAAAAAGCCCCAGAACAAGAACCAATTCGGGCCCTCGGTCAGCTTATGATAGCGCTCAATCTCCTCCGGCAAATCGCCATACCACATCACGAGGTACTGAACAAAGAAGGCATAGGTCCAGATAATCGTGAGCGCGAGCATAATCTGCGCACAGTAATTGAACACATAGTCGTTGATCCGCCGCTTCAGCGAGTCACGCATCCGCAGCACGAACAGCGAAACAATGAAGAAAGCCAGGAATGCGCGCATCATGCTCTCGAAGTGATACGGCCCATAGATCGGGCTCCACCAGCGAGGCCACTGCGTCATTTCGAAGTCCCATGCCACGATCGTGCCATAAATGCAGTACACGAACGGCACCAGCAACGCGACATTGCGGAACCGCCAACGGTCCGCAGCCGCGGCATGCGGAAATTCCTTGCGCTGGAGCTTGAAGAAGTAGTTGCAGAAGCCCCAGACGGCGAGGTACAGCACGATCTCGCGCACGATGAAGAAGGTTCGATCATGCCATCCGTTCAGCGGCTCGCCGAACGTCTCACCCCCCATCCACGGAAAAGCCTTCTCGCCACCGACAAACAGGATGATCAGCAGCAGAACGAAACCGAGTGGAAACAGCGCACGCGCGGAGGCCATCAAGAATCGCACCTCGTAGCGCCATTTGCCGTTCACCAGGTGCAATACCGCGCACCAGAACGTTGCCGCGAGGGGGATATACAGAGAAAACAGATAGTTATCCATCAATACAGCCCAGTTGGCCGTCGTCATATGCATGGCTTACTCCCTCCCCCTATTCGCTGACTCGGCGCTCAGTTGCGCTTTCCGTTCAGCTTTGTTTTTGGCGGTCATCTCCCGCTGCAATTCATGGCGGATATAATTGACCACGTCCCAACGCTCCATCGGCGACATATCATAGCCATAGCGGGGCATGATATAGCTGCCGAAGGTGATGGTGCCCCAGATCCAGCCATCGCTCAGATCGTTCTTCACGTAGTCCGAGGTCAAATCCGCCGGCTGCGCCTCAAAAATCTTCCCGACCGGGCCATCGCCCTTGCCATTGATCCCGTGACAAGGCATGCAATAGATGCGAAACAGGGCCTTGCCATGCAGAATCGACTCTTTCGTGGCGGGAACCGGATTCGTCAGCTCATTGGCCGCGTCACGATCCTTCACCTTGGTCCAAGGTCCGCCTACCGGCACGGAGTCCTTGGGATAGGTATTGATCGGTGGTTCCTGCGGCTTGATCGATGGCTGATTCATCATATCGCGTGACCATGGCCATGCCCAAGCAGTGATGGGCAAGGAAAGCATACAGGCTGCAAGTAGAATCCGTTTCATAGCTCGACTTCCCTGATTTCGATCGCACCGCACTTCTTCAACACCTCACGTACCTTTTCCTTGTGCTGAGGTTGCATTTGAACCTCAATGCCAATCTGATCCTCACTGACCTTCTCGTTGTAATACTTGCGCAGGCTTTTGGGCAGTCCCGCATAGATGAAGAATCCGATCAGCGTACTCAGCACGCCAAACAGAATCGTGCCCTCATAGGTAATCACGATATCAGGCGGCAACGGAATCACCGGCTTGCCGCCCTGCGGCTGCACCGTGAACATCGACTGCGCGGCTGCGGCAACCAGCAGAAACGCACAGATCGCACCGGTGATCGCACCGAAAAAGGTGAACCGCTGAATGGGCTTGTCAATGTCGCCCAGGATCTCCTCCACCTCGGGATGCTCGATCGGAGAATAAAGCTCGATGTTGTCGATCACCATCTCCTTCAGATCGAGCACCTTCAATTCACCAACCACCTCACGCGCCTTTTCGAAGTCGTCATAGGTGGCAAAGAGCAGATGTTTCTTCCTCCTACGCACCATGGTGCAGGCCCTCCTCGGTCTTGATCATTTCTTCCTTCACCTTGTCCAGATCCTGCAACTCGGCTCGCGAGCTGGCATGCCGACGATGGAACACCATCTCCTTCACCTCGTACATGGACACACTCGGGAAGATCTTGCAGAAGATCAGGAACAGCATCGTGAACCATCCAAAGCTCGCCAGCGTGATGGAAAGCTGAACGAGGCCAGGCCAGACCACGGCCCAGGTCCACGGCTCATGGTTGGAGGCAAGCGGCGGACTCACGATCTGGAAGCGCTCCAACCACATGCCCAGTTGCAGCACGAGCGACAACCAGAACATGGCCCACATATTGTGGCGCACCTTCTTGAAGGCCATCGCAAACGGAGCAACCGTGGCGCACAGCAGCATACCCCACACAATCGGCGCATACGGACCGGTAAACTTCTCGATCAATACTTCCTTTTCGAACATGTCGTTCGAGTACCAGATCGATGCGTATTCGCTCAGATTGAGGTAGTTCCAGACCATCGCGATCGCAAATGTCAGTTTGGCGGTCTTATCCATGATCTCGGTCGTCATGTACTCCTCAAAGCGGAACACATGACGCAGCAGCACGAACAAGGTAATGATGGCCGCGCAACCTGAATACAAGGCACCTGCCACAAAGTACGGTGGGAACGAGGTGATGTGCCAGTCGGGCATGATCGACATCGCGAAGTCGGAAGCCACGATCGAATGCACCGAAACGGCCAGCGGCACAAGGAAGCAGGCCATCAGCACATAGGTTTTGCGGAACGCGATCCACTCCCGAGCGCGGCCCATCCAGCCCATCGAAAGCGCGGAGTAGAGCTTCTTCCGCCATCCTTTGGCGTTGTCACGGCAGATCGCCAAGTCGGGAATCATACCGATATAGAGGAACAGGGCGGAACTCGTTGCATAGGTCGTGATCGCGGCCGCATCCCACAACAGCGGCGAACGGAAGTTCGGCCAGATGGTCCGTTGATTCGGGTACGGCAATACCCAATACATATCCCACACGCGCCCGAGGTGAATCACCGGAAAAATCGCGGCGGTTAGAATCGAGAACAAGGTCATCGCCTCCGCGAAGCGATAGATCGGCTTGCGCCAATCGGCCTTGGTCAACAACAGGATCGCCGACAGCAACGTTCCGGAGTGACTCATGCCGATCCAGAACACAAAGTTCGAAATGTATAACTGCCAGAAGTGCGGTCGGTTCATCAAGGCGACACCCAGCCCCTCCTGATACTGGTACGCCTCGGCCGCAACACCGATCAAGACCAAAACCAGGCAGACGCCCAATACCACCCAGAACGACTTGCGCGGCGACTCCAGACTCTTCAGGACATCCTTGTTGATCTTGGCCCATTCAATGTCTTTCATGCTGTAATTGCTCATTGCTCTCCCTTCCCCTCTAGGAAACTGTGCGTGAAACGTCAGGCTTCAGTATCGCGAACGCGATCAAGATACATCACGCAGGGCTCGACATTCAGTTCCTCAAGCACTCGATAGCCACGCAAGTCTTCCGACTTGTCCTGCTCATGGCGACCCAGCTCAACTTCATGCTCCTCCCACTGTTTGGCTACTTCACTTTCCGGATCGCGTAGATTTCCGAACACAATCGCCTGGGTCGGACAACTCTGCTGGCAGGCGGTTTTGACCGCGCCATCCTCAACATGGTGCGGATGTCCTTCGTCATTCGCCTGGTCCTTGGCTGCGCGTATGCGTTGCACACAGAAGGTGCATTTCTCCATTACGCCCTTGCTGCGCACGGAAAGATCGGGATTCAGCTGCATCTCCAGTGGAGAGGGTAGATCCTTCCAATAATCGAAGAAGTTGAAGTAGCGCACCTTATATGGACAGTTGTTGCCGCAGTAGCGCGATCCGACGCAGCGATTGTACACCTGCGCATTCAGGTGATCCGTTGTGTGATACGTGGCGGCAACCGGACACACCGGCTCGCAAGGCGCATGGTTGCACTGCTGGCACATCATCGGGATATAATGCGCGCCGCGCTCGGGGTACTCGCCATCCTTGATGTCGATGTCCGTTTCACCCTCGGGCTCTTCCCAGTAGCGCTCGATACGCATCCAGTGCATGGCATGCCCCGTGGCATAGTGTTCCTTGCCAACCACGGGAAGATTGTTTTCCGCGTAGCACGCGGTTACGCAGGCACCACACCCGATGCATTTGTTCAGGTCGATCGACATGCCCCACATGAATGGGGAGTCCTCGTAATAATCCCGTTTACGCAGTCGGGACCAATTCTCGATCATGCGTTTCAACGCCATGGCTTAACCCTCCTCCTTCTCGGTCCGGTTGAACTGCTTGGCACTGACGGTCTTCACGATCTCGCGTCCCGCCTGCGTGCTGGTATTGCTCTCCAGCACAAGATCGCCATGCGCGAGCGTGACCAACGGCCCCGCATCCGCCACCTTGCTAACATCCACATAGGTCGCATATACCGCGAGCTCTCCCGTTTGCTTGTCATACACGGGGTCCAGAATGCGATAGGGATTCACCCCCACTCCTTTGGCATAGCGACCGTATTCGGTGTGCCCTTGCCCAAGCGGAATCGCAACCACATCCTTGCGCACGGATGGCAGCACAACCGCCTTGACCTCGACACTGCCCTGCTTGGAGCTCACTCGAATCAGATCGCCGGTCTTGACGCCAAGCTTTTCTGCCGTAGCCGGATGGATCTCAACCCAAGAGTCCCAAACCACTTGCGCGATTTGATCCGGCAATTCCTGCAACCATGGAAGATTTGCGTGCCTGCCGTCCCACAGGCCCAAGCGAGGACTGGGAACCAACGCAAACTTGGCGCCCTGCGAAGGCGGCTTGGCCGGCAGCGACACCACTGCAGGCTCCGCCTTCAACGTCTTCGCCTCGCCTGTCTTGATGCGCACAAAGCCTTGCGACAACGCCCCCTGCAGGAACGCCTCCTCGGCGGTCTGTCCCTTTACCGTCGGCGCGAATGTATCCTTCAGCGCCGGACGCATGGCTAGCAGTGATTCCTTGATATAATCAGCGAAGGACTTCCAGCGTCGATACTTGCCGTCAATCGTACCCAACGCCTGCAAAACCAGATCCCCGAAGGGGCGCGTGGACTCCGGACCAAACACCGGATTCATGACCGGCTGCTGGATATTCAGCACTCCGTCCTCCGCGGCGTACGCAGGCATCGAGGTATTCCATTCCTCCAGGTAGGAGTGGATCGGCAGCACCAAGTCGCTGGCCATCGTGGTTTCATCGGGGAACATCGAAAAGGCGACCCGCATCTTCGCCTTGCTCCATGCCTGCTCGAACCCGAGCGCCTTGGGCGCCTGGTACAAGGGATTGCTGCCGTAGACAACAACGGTGTCGATAGCACCCTTGTTCAGCCCATCGGCCAATTGTGCCAACTCTCGCCAACCGCCCATGCGCGGCTCCAGATCGGGGAACGGAGAGGACGCGCGCGGCAAAATCGTGGCGCCCACATTGCCGAGCATCACATTCAGCAACTGGATCGCATTGGCGGTCTCCGCACCATGAGCGGTTCCTTCCGCACTGGACCCGGACAACACAAGCGATGGCCGCTTCGTCGTGAGCAGCGCGCGCAATTTATGAATCCGCTCCGCCGGAACACCCGTAATGCGTGCCACCTCATCAATATTCACCTGCTTGATCGAGGCCAACACATCTGCCGGCAAGCGCGATGCATACTCGCTATCGCGCGCCAGCAAGGAGGCCAACGCCTTGGCCAGATATCCTTCGGTTCCCGCTTTGATCGGAATCCAGCGGTCCGCGTTCGCGCCGGTCAGGGTCATCTTAGGCTCGATTTGCACCAAGGTGCCGCGCGGCGGCATACGGAACTTGGCATATTCGGCAGCGAAATGCACCGGCGACATCCAGGTCGCCAGGAAATCCGCGCCAAAGGACACAATCAGCTCCGCCTTGCCAAAGTCGTACTTGGGCATCATGTGCCCGTAGATCGATTCATTTACAGCATGACCAACCGCAGGCGGCAACGTATCAAACACAAAGAATCTATCCTCCGATACGCCCGCCGCATCGAGATGCGCCTTGATAATCGCCGCCTGATGCCCGCTGACCGCACCGGTCAACCAGGCAAGCTTGCGATTCTTCCGACCCAGGTGCTTCTTCAACGCATCCTCGGCCTCCGCCCAGGACACTTCGACCAACTCCCCCTGCTTGCGCAGCATCGGCTTGCGCAAACGGTCGGGATTGTAATGCCCCTGCAAACCAGCCTGACCCATCGCACACAGGCGACCCTTATTCACGGGCGAATTGGGGTTGCCTTCCAGCTTGAGCACACGCCCCTCGCGAACCCGCGCATGCACAGCACACCCCGCCGGACACTGCCGACATGTCGATGCATACCAAGTCTCAACACCGGGACGCACAAAATCCTGTGGATCAACATTGGGCTCAACGAGCTCCTTGCGCACCTCGATGTCCACGTTATTGATGATATCCGTATCACCACAACCTGATAGCACCAACGCACTGCCGGCGCCTCCAAGCCCCATTGCCTTAAGGAAGGCACGGCGCGTCCACTGATCCTGATTCCGCTTCTGAGCCATGTTCTCGTCTCCTTGCCTGCGCATCAAAAATGACACTGCCAACAGTCGTGTGGCGCATGAACCATGTGTTCACGGATACGCCGGGGCAGATGCTCGCTCATCTTCTTGATCTCGGATTCCTTCATCGTTTTCGGATGCTCGGGATCAAGCACCGCCGGCTGAGGGAAGCGGACATCCATCACCGGAATATCCGTCGCCGCTGCCGGAACCATCCAGCGCTCGGCAGGCTTCGGCTTCCCGATATCCGAATCTCCCTGGAACTGACGGTGACAACTGAGACACCAACCCATGGTCATCGCCCGCACCTTGCGGCCCACGGTGAAGGTCTTCACATCTCCGTGACACATGCCGCACACCTGCTGCGTAGGACGGCCGTCCTTGAATATAAAGCGCTGAACATGCCGCTTATGGGTAAAATACACGAAGTCCGGCAAATCATGCACCTTGCGCCAGGGAATCGGCTGCTTTGCCTTCCAATAGGCGAACAACTTCTTGATTCGCGGCTTGTTGCGCACGCTGGGCAAGTGCTGGTGACAGCCAATACACTTGGCAACGGGAGGGATGCCCGCCACCTTGCTGCGCCTGGCGTAGGTGTGACAGTACATACAGTTGATCTTGAACTTTCCGGCATGCCGATCATGCGGAAACTCGATGGGTTGCGGCGCGTCACTGACATCATCGGCCTGCACACCGGCAACCACCATGGTCATTCCAAGCGCAAACAGAACTAGACCTTGGAGCATAATGAGATTACGAGGCTTACGCCACTTCATGCTTCCCCTCCCTTCGAATTTTCAAGCCAGCCGATAAAAACCTAAAACAGCAGACCGTTCATCGTGAGCAAGCCTAAACTTTTTTTCACCTGATGACAAACCATGCCCTGAATGTGGCCTTTCACTAGGCGCGCTCGGCAATCGCCCGCAACTCAGCGATGGCCGCCGCGTAGTCGGGCTTGCCATATACGGCTGAACCGGCAACGAACACATCGGCGCCCGCACCCGCCACCTCGGCAATCGTTTCCGCGTTCACGCCACCATCGACTTCAAGCCAGGCATCGCTACCCGCCGCATCAAGCATCGCGCGCGCCTCGCGAATCTTGTCGGTCACCGCGTGGATATACTTCTGCCCGCCATAACCCGGATTCACACTCATCAGGAGCACGAGATCGACGCAGTGCAGCACATGCTGTATCGTCGATACCGGCGTGGCCGGATTCAGGCTCACACCCGCCTTTTTCCCCAGCGAACGAATGAACTGCAACGTGCGCTCCAGATGCACACAGGCCTCCTGATGCACGGTAATGATGTCCGCGCCCGCCTTGGCGAAGGCCTCGATCTGCGTTTCCGGATGATTGACCATCAAGTGCACGTCGATGGGCTTCTCCGTATGCCGACGAATGGCCTTGCAAACGTTGTCTCCAATGGTAATCGGGGGCACGAACGATCCGTCCATGACATCGAAGTGAACCCAGTCGCATCCCCCTTCGTCAATGGCGCGAACCTCGTTGCCCAGATCCGCGAAATCGGCGGAAAGAATGGATGGTGCGATGATGACTTGCTTCTTCATTTACTCCTCCTCAACGGGCTGTGATTTATAGCGACTGTCCACGCCCGCGTCCAGCGCCAATATCCAACCCAACAATGCGTCGAGCTGCGTGTCATCCAATGGACCGCCCACCGCACGTGAAAACCCGGGCATGTAGCGACTGCCGGTGCCTTGCGCGATGCGTGCGCGCAACCAGGCGCGGTCACGAATACCGGCCAGCCGCGGCGCATAACGTCCTTCGCCATGCGCGCCATGACACATCGCACACAGCGCGCGATATAATGCCGCACCCGAACGCTTACCCTGCGCGGGATCGAAATGACAACGCCTGCATGCGCCCGTGAACAATCCCTTGTTCGTCGTGAGATGCGGATTGGCGCGTACATTCAGCGTAAGCCAAGCCCGCGCCTTCCCTCCCTTGGCATCGGTCAGCTCAATCCACTTGCGCGTGCTACCGCGCTTGGCGGTGGTATCGATCAGCACATGCACACGGGTGAATTCACCCGGCATCAGTAGCCGACTCTCCGCCCAAACCCGGGTGCACCCACACGAGGCCGTCAACGCAACGATCTCGCCCATAGCGTCACCAACATTGCGCACGCGCAAGGTAGCCTGCACCGCTCGCCCCTCCAACGCATCGCCCAGATCCAGCCGCGTCGGCTCAAACCGCAATGCGCTCATGCCATCCGCGGCAACCGCGACCAGCGGAACAAGTAAGGAACACAGCAATACAGTCAGTCGCATGTCAGCCAAGGTTGCAGCACGCTTGGAATCGGCGCGCGACCGCGCATCATGGCCACAAGCTCGGGAGGATCGCGCCGCAGCAAATCCGCCACCGCCATGCGCAACCGCGGATCGTCGAGATTCGCGGCGGCCAGCGGCGCAAGCCAAGCATCCAGCTCCAACATCCCCTGACTTCGCAAACGATAGCGAAGGCCGCGCACCGTCAGATCGATGCCCGCAGCATTACCCGACATCAGGATTTCCGAGCCAGTATTTTCCGTTTGATGCTATCAATCGCCGCCGTCGGATTCAGCTCCTTCGGACAGGCGTCCATACAGTTCATGATCTGGTGGCAACGGTACAGGCGAAACGCATCCTCCAACTGATCCAGGCGCTTGCCCGTGGCCTCGTCGCGCGAATCGACAAGCCAGCGGTTGGCCTGCAGCAGCACCGCCGGACCGAGGAATCGCTCTCCATTCCACCACCACGAGGGACAGGAAGTTGTGCAACAGCCACAGAGAATGCACTCGTACTGACCATCGAGTTCCGCCCGTTCCTCAGGTGTCTGCAAGCGCTCATGTTCAGGCGTGGGCGTGGAGGTTTGCAACCACGGTTCAATCTGGCGGTATTGGTCGAAGAAATGATCCATATCGACAACCAAATCGCGGATCACGCGCATGCCCGGCAAGGGACGCACATGGATGGGCTGCTTCAAGCCAGCCACGGGAGTGATGCATGCAAGGCCATTTACGCCGTTGATATTCATGCCATCGGAGCCACACACGCCTTCCCCACAGGAACGGCGAAAGGTCAGCGTCCCATCCAGCTCCCATTTGATATGGTTCAGGGCATCAAGCAATTTCATGCCCGGCTTCAAGAGCGGTACTTCGAAGGTCTGCATGGATGGCTTCGCGTCGCGCTCGGGATCATAGCGGAACACGGTCAAACGGATCATTTCACCCATGACATCCCCCGCAGCATCAATACACCCGCTTCTTCGGCGGGAAGGTGGGCACGGTCATTGGACGCAAACGCACCGGCTTGTAGCGCAATTCGACCCCCTCCTCAGTAAGCGTTGCCAAAGTGTGCTTCAGCCAATGCTCATCGTCACGCTCGGGGTAGTCGTCGCGCGCGTGCGCCCCCCGCGATTCGGTCCGCGCCAGCGCGCACGCCGCAGTCACCCGCGCCAACGCCATCAGGTTCTCCAATTCCAGCGCCTCTATCAATTCCGTGTTGAATTGACGGGCCCGATCCTCAATTTGGGCCGCAGCAAGCGCATCGCTAAGCGCTTCCAGCTTGCGCACGCCTTCCGCCATCACCTCATGCGTGCGATACACGCTGAAATGGGTTTGCATAATCTCCTGCATCGCGCGACGTACTTCCGCAATCCGCTGTCCCGTACCACCGCTTTTGGTCAGCCATCGCTCCACGCGCGCCACCCCCGGCTGCCAACAGTCGGCTGGCAATTGCGTGTGATAGCGATGGGCAGTCAGCCACTTCATCACCCGGTTGCCGCACGCACGACCAAACACGATGATCTCCAGCAAAGAGTTGCCACCCAGGCGATTGGCGCCGTGCACCGACACACAGGCGGCCTCGCCGATGGCATACAGCCCGGGCACAACCCGCTCCTCCCCTTGCGCATCAAGGGTCACCACCTCTCCATGCCGGTTCGTCGGAATGCCTCCCATCGTATAATGGGCCGTAGGTTGCACCGGAATCGGCTCCTTGGTGCAATCCACACCCGCGAAACGCAGCGCCAGCTCATGAATATTGGGCAAGCGGGACATGATTAGATCGGCGCCAAGATGATCGAGCTTGAGCAGCACGTAATCCTTGTCCGGACCGCAGCCTCGCCCCTCGCGCACCTCTTGCGCAATCGCCCGCGACACGACATCCCGGCTGGCCAGATCCTTGGCGGTCGGCGCATAGCGTTCCATGAAACGCTCGCCCTCGGCATTGATCAGGTATCCACCTTCGCCGCGCACACCCTCGGTGATCAACGGGCCGACATGGGCGATGCCGGTGGGATGGAACTGGAAAAACTCCATATCTTCCAGCGGCAAGCCGGCATCGAGCACCAGCGCCCCTCCATCGCCGGTGCAGATATGCGCATTGGTCGTCACCTTGAAGATGCGGCCGGCCCCACCCGTAGCCAACACCACCGCCTTGGCTTGGAACAAGTGATAGGCGCCAGCAGCAATATCCCAAGCCAAAACCCCATGACAACCCTCATCATCGGTAATCAAATCAAGGGCAAAGTATTCCTGATAAAAATGCGTGCCGGCGCGCAGATTCTGCTGGTAGAGGGTATGCAAAATCGCATGGCCAGTACGATCCGCCGCGGCGCACGTACGCGCAGCCTGTCCGCCCTCACCGAACTCGCGCGACTGCCCGCCGAACGGACGTTGATAGATACGACCATCATCCAGGCGTGAAAAGGGCACCCCCTGATGCTCGAGTTCACGCACCAGCAACGGCGCCGCGCGGCACATATATTCGATCGCGTCCTGGTCGCCGAGATAGTCCGACCCCTTCACCGTATCGTACATATGCCACAGCCAGTGATCGGACAGCACATTACCCAGCGAGGCATTGATACCGCCTTGCGCGGCCACCGTATGCGAGCGCGTCGGCAACACCTTGCTGATCACCGCCACACGGTGGCCGGCATCGGCCAACTGCAGCGCACAACGCATGCCAGCGCCACCGGAGCCGATGATCACGACATCGTGGAAATGGTGCTCGACCCTGTCCGTTGAAAGGTATGACATGCTATCCGCCCCAGGCCCAAATCATGGCCAGCCACCAGATGCCAAAGCCCGACATCACGACCAGCATGGCGCCAATCAGCGTCACCCGCCAGCCGATGTGCGGCACATAATCCTCGCAGATCACCTTAAGTCCCATGTACGCATGCACGATCAGCGCCAGAATCAACAGGGTATGCAGCAAACGGGAAAGTGGATGATCAAGCAGGTCGAGCAAACCGAATTGGTCGACACGTCCACTGTAAACGGCAATGATCAGCACAAAAGGCAGGGGCAGAAGCAAGGCCAACACGATGGCGGAAAGCCGTTGCCAATACCAATCCTCAAAGCCACTGCGCGCAGCCCCTTGATCCTTGCGCACCTTCACAACAACACCGCCAACAACACGGAAAACGCCAACGCGGTGGCAAGCGCAAGGCGGGCAGTGAGACGCATCATGCGTCGTGTTTCAAACCAGCCCGCATCCAGACAGAGAAAGCGCAGCCCATTGCAGACATGGTACACCAGCGCCGTTCCCGCCAGCCACAACATCACCCGCCCGGGCAAGGAGTGCATCCACCGCAGCACCTCGTCAAATTCCTCGGTGCTGCCGGTCATACCATGCAGCAGCCAAAGATAAAGCGGGACGAACAATACCAGCAATAGACCGCTGGCCCGGTGGAAAAGACTGGCCACCATCGGCGCCCCCCAGCGATAGACCGAAAGGCGGGGGGATAAAGGTCGTTGCGTTGAAGATTGTCGCATCGTCACTCCCAGTCCACCGATTCCAGCCTAGCAGTTGGTGCAAAACATGTCCATGCGTCCGGCCTGCTCGATACGCCGCCGCATGCGCGCTACACGTTCAGCCAGCCCGCCCGCCAGCCACCAATCGTCCTTTTCGCCGGCCAAGCCATGCAATGCCACCGCGGCACCCAACCGATCCGCGATCGCAACCTCGCCCGAGCGCGCAAGCGATGCGCCAATCAGCCCCGCCAATACATCGCCACTGCCCGCCACCGCCATCTTCGGCGAACCAAACGGACTTAGCCACACACATCCGTCGTCGGCGGCAACCAGGGTGCCGGCCCCCTTCAGCACGACCCAGCAGGCAAACCGCTCGGCAAGCGCAATGGCCGCCTGTGGACGATCCCGCTGCACGGTGGCCACATCACACGCCAACAATCGCGCCGCCTCGCCGGGATGCGGGGTCAGCACCGTCGGTGCCGAGCGTGCACGCAATGTCGCCTGCAGCTCCGATGATGTGGCCATCATGTTGAGCGCATCCGCATCAAGCACCAGGGACTCGTCGCGCGCGAGCAAATCGCGCAACAACGCCTGCTGCCCACCGCCCCAGCCCGGCCCCGCCACGATGACATCGATGCGTGCTTGCCGCCAAGCGTCGGTAGACTGCGGATGCACCATGACCTCGGGCAATGTGCTGGCCACTATCGGCCAGACCGTATCGGGGCATACCAGACTCACCAGACCGGCACCGCCGGCAAAGGCGCCTTTTCCCGCCAGCACCGGTGCACCGCTGAAACCCACTGAGCCACCGAAAATCCAAACATGCCCAAACATGCCCTTGTGCGCATCCGGCGGCCGTTTCGACCAACAGCGGAGCAGAACGGTACGGGCGATCAATTGCGCCAAGCGCGCCCCGACGGCACGCGCGGCGAACGAAGCCTTGAGTATCTTCGCGTCGATGCCGATATCCGCCACCGGCAACATCCTACCGACATGAGCGCGGCCCTCGCCCAGCCAATGCCCCCACTTGTGGGCCGCTATGGGCAAGGTGACATCGGCACGCACCGCCGCCCCCAAGACGGCCCCTGTATCGCTGTCAATACCGCTGGGCATGTCCACCGCCAGCACCTTGCGATCACTCGCATTGATACATGCCACCGCATCAGCGAAGTGCCCGCTGAGAGGTCGCGCCAAACCGGTGCCGAAGATGCTGTCGACCACAAGCGTGGCGCGCGCCAGCCACCGTTTAAGCTCAACCAACGACGTAGCGCTCTCACGCACTTTGACGCCTTCAGCCAGCGCGCGCTCATACCAACTTCGCGCGTCCCCCTTCAATCGTGCACCGGCAACGAGACTCACCACCGTCACCAACAACCCTCGGCGCCGCAAATGGCAGGCGGCGGCGAAACCATCCCCGCCGTTGTTGCCCGGCCCCGTCACGATCACCACCCGCCCGGCATCCTCGCGACTGTCCAGCACCGCCTCTGCCACTGCCCGCCCGGCACGCGCCATCAGTTCGTGCGATGGAATGGTCTGCATGGCCTGCCGATCCGCCCATTGCATCTGTTCCGTCGACAGGATGTAACGGCTCATGCCCCGGCCTCCAGAGCCTTCGCCTGCCGATACAGCATGCAGCCGCTGAGCAACATCGCTCCAACGCTATCGGCCAACCAATCATTGATATCCGGCATGCGACCGGGAACGAATGATTGATGCCACTCATCGCTTAGACCATAAAGCATGCAGAACAACACCGCCGCCAGAGCCGCCATCGCAGCACCCCCCTCACGCGGCGGAAAGGAACGCCAGAACAACCAGGCCATGACGGCATAGGCGCCCATATGCTCGATTTTATCTTGCGCCGCAAACATGTCCGCGCCGGGCAGCGTCGACTGCGCAGAAAGCGTGAAGATCAGGGCACACCAGCAAACCAGCAGCAGGCGATACAAGCGCACACTCATGGACCCACCTCGGCAACCGCAAAGGCCATGGCCACCCCGTCGTCATCCGACATGGACACATGCACCCGCACCACACCCAGCCGCGCAGCCACCTGCCGGGCAGCGGCATGCAATACGACTTCCGGCTTGCCCGAAGCCTGATGCACGATCTCGATATGGCGCGGGGCGACCCCTTGTGCAAACCCCGTCCCCAGCGCCTTGGCCACCGCTTCCTTGCCGGCAAACAGCATCGCGTAGCGACGGGACGGATTGCCCCGCAGCCGGGCGCGGATCACTTCACCCTCGGCATATACCCGGCGCTCGAAGCGCGCACCGAAGCGCCGCAAACTGGCGGCGATCCGATCGATTCGGATGCGATCGACGCCCACCCCGGCGATTCCTTTCACCGCCGCATGATCTCCTTGAAATCGGCCACAGCCTTGCGCAAACCCTTGAACACCGCATCGCAAACGATGGCATGTCCGATATTCAATCCCTCGATTTCCCGAATGGCGACAATGTCCGGCGTATTGGCCAAGGTCAGGCCATGACCTGCATGCACGGTCAACCCGAGGCTTGCGGCAAGCTGGGCCGCCTCGCGAATACGCGCCAGTTCGTCGCTGCGGGCATCGCCGTTCAGATTGGCGTAATGGCCGGTATGCAGCTCAACCACCGGCGCCCCAATGGCCTTGGCGGCACGCACCTGTGCCTCAACCGGATCGATGAACATGGACACTCGACAGCCCGCATTCGCCAACGTACGCACCACGCTCCGCATGCGGGTTTGATGGGACACGATATCCAAGCCACCCTCGGTCGTCAGCTCCTCCCGCTTTTCGGGCACCAGGCAACAGGCCTGAGGCTTGAGTCGGCAGGCAATGGCGACCATCTCGTTGGTTGCCGCCATTTCCATGTTCAAGTGCAACTTACCCTCGGCGGCGAGCCTAGCAAGGCGCTGCATATCCGCATCCTGGATATGCCGCCGATCCTCACGCAAGTGCGCGGTAATCCCGTCCGCACCCGCCTCCAGGCACAGCAAGGCGGCCTCGATCGGGTCGGGATATGTCGTCTTGCGCGCCTGTCTCAGCGTTGCGATATGATCGATATTCACGCCCAGATGCATGTCGCCTCCCTCAGCTACGCCCAATGATAGTTCTGTTGGTCAAGGTCCGGAAGACGAATATGATGTTTGCCAAGCACGCTGACAATCATTTCCCGCCACAAATGTCCGTCCTCGACAGGCAAATCGGGAGCCGCACCGGCCAATAATGCGCGCATGCGCAAGCGCGTCTCCGGTCGCACCATCCGTCCACGCCCGCACGCCGGGCACAGCAACAACCCGTCGCGCCAAAACATCGCGCTCGTGTGCGCCACCTCGCGATTACAGCTCCAGCATGCCTCCATGCCGCCAACCCAGCCACAGAGCTCAAGCAACCTCCACATCGCAGCCCACTTGGCACCCGGCATCCTTCCCTCAGCAAGGCAACGCAGTGCCGTGCACACCTCCGCAAAACCATGAGGATCTTGCTCGCGATACAAGCCTTTAGCCATGGCCAACAATTCCAGTCCCGCCAGCATGCGCGATTGAGGCAGCAGCGCGGAACCACGAATCGCCTCTTGCAGATAGCCCATGCCCGTGCGTCCCGGCCGCCAGCGAACATGCAGCATATACAGCGGCTCAAGCGTGGCGCGAAACGGACTGCGCACCCGCCGCGCTCCGCGCGCCAACAGGGAAATTCGCCCATGGCTTTCACTCAAAAGATGGCATATAAGCGAGCTGTCGCCGTAAGGAATGCGACGCAGCAGCAACGCGCGCGAACGCGCCTCAGCCATGCAAGCCCAACTCCTGCAGCTTGACCGGCTTGTCGAACCATTCGGGATCCGCTTTCACCCAAAGGTGCAAACGCACATGACAGCCAAGCAGCTCTTCCAGCCCGAGTCGTGCACGGCGTCCAATCGCCTTGAGCCGCTCTCCGCCACGCCCGATCAACATCGGCTTGTGGCGCTCGCTGCCGACCAGGATGACCGCATCGATTTCCACACCATCACCTTGTTCGCGGAACCCTTCCACATCAACCGCCGTCTGGAAGGGAATCTCCTGATGCATGGCAAGAAACACCTGCTCACGCACATATTCGGCGGCAAGCTGACGCTGACTCTGATCCGTAAACCAGTCGGCATCATACATGCGCGGCGCAACCGGCAAGCGACGGCTAATCTCCTCCAACAGGGCATCCACCTTGGTGCCCTTGCGCGCGGAAACGGGAACGAATGCCACCGCCTCCGGATCCAAACGCTGCAATTCAGCCAAACGCGGCAACAGGCGCGCGCGCGCAATCGCGTCAATCTTGTTCAGCACATGGATGCGCGGCTGGGCCAGCTGGCCGCGCGCAAACCGCTCGATCAGCATGCGCGTTCCCCGGTCCATTGGCTTGCTCGCATCCTGCATCAAAACCAGCACATCGGCCTCTTCGGCCGCCGCATAGGCCACCCGCACCATATTCCGGTTCAATTGCCGCTTTCCCTTATGGATGCCCGGCGTATCAACGAACACGATCTGCCGCCGCTCGTCGGTATAGATACCGAGGATTCGATGGCGCGTGGTTTGCGGCTTGGGCGTGACGATTGCGACCTTGGCGCCAATCACCCTGTTCATCAACGTCGACTTGCCGACATTCGGTCGTCCCAGCAGCGCAACCTTGCCGCAGCGATATGCTTGTTGCTCCCCAGTCATCGCTGCAACGCCTCCCATGCCTGCCGCGCCGCCTCGAACTCAGCCTGTTTTTTACGCTCGCCCACACCACGTCCGCGCACCTCCCCGCGCACCAGGCACAACGCGAAGAAGCGAGGCGAGGCGTTCGCCCCCCGATCCTCGACGCGATACTCCGGCAATCCCCAACCCTTACCCTGGGTCCACTCCTGCAGCCGCGTCTTGGCATCCAGCACTTGATTCGGGTCCAACTGCGCCAACAGCGGCTGCCAGGCGCGCGCAATCACCGCCTGCACCGCCTCCCATCCACCGTCCAGATACACAGCCCCCAACAGCGCCTCGACGGCATTGGCGACAATCGAACGCGAACGCACCCGACCACCGCTGCGTTCGCCCTCACCCACCCGCAAGAAGCGATCCAGCGACCAGGCATCGGCAACCGTGAGCAAACCCTCACGCCTGACCAGGTGCGCACGCATGCGCGACAGCCCCCCTTCGTCAAGGGCGGGAAAACGTGCATACAGCAACGAAGCGATGGCCATGCCGAGCACCGCATCGCCAAGAAACTCCAGCCGTTCCATATGCTCAACCGCAGCCGAGCGATGGGTTAGCGCCCGCCTGAGCAACGCACGATCCGCAAAGCGATAGCCGATCGTGTCCTCCAACGCCTGCAGCAGCTTTGCTTCAAGGGGTTTCGGCATGCAACGAAAACTCAAGATCGATGCGTAATGCGTCCCGCCAGCGGTCAAGCTGGTCCAGCTCCCCAATCACATAGTTTCCCTGCCAATCACGCACATTTCCGACCGGCCCCAGCGGCCATATCGTCACATCGTAGATCGTCGAGATCGACACCCGGGTGCCGTCGGCCTGTATCTCCAGATTGCTGTAAAACGCCTGCGGCAGATCGTCCGGATCAATGTACTGCGCATCCAGCAACTGCGGCAGCCGCCGACGAATCTCCTCCTCGCTCGCATTGGCCATCGTGCTGGCCACACTTTCGAACACCTGCTGCGCTTTCCACTTGGTCATATACACCGGCACGAGCAACCATGCGTACCAAAGCGGAATCAGGATCGCGCTGGCGATCAACAGGAATTTCGATTTGGAAAAGCCCCGCTCCGACATCCTACGCCCTCCCAACACGTCAATGGATCAAGTGACCCAGCCGCTCCCAACGCACCCGATGGCGCACGCCGTCCCAGGACCACCAAACCACGGCGGCTCTACCCACCAGGTAGGATTGCGGCACAAAACCCCAAAAACGGGAATCCCGGGAATTGTTGCGGTTGTCACCCAGCACGAAATAGTGGCCTTCCGGCACCGTCCACTCGCCATCCCGAATGGAAAACGGCTTGCGCAAAACATCATGCTTCACACCCATCAGATCCTCTTCAAACAGCCCGGAGTCATCCACCGAGCCATCGCCCAGGAAATAAGCCCGCCGTCCCTTAGCGCGCAAGGGCATTTCCTTCCCGTTGATAAACAGCCGGTTGTCACGATAGACGATCCTGTCCCCGGGCAGGCCGATGATGCGCTTGATATAGTCCTTGCTTTCATCCTCGGGATAGACGAAAACCGCCACATCCCCACGCTTGGCCTGATGTGGAAAAAACTGGATATGCGTAAAGGGTATCGTGAGTCCATACGGATAACGCAGCACAAAAAGATAATCGCCCACCTCCAGGGTGGGCACCATGCTTGATGAGGGAATCTTGAACGGCGCCACGATAAAGCTGCGCACAATGACCGCAAACAGCGCGATGATCACCAGGCTTTCCAGCCATTCCCGCCAAACCGGCTTCGTTCGTTTCACTTAACCCTCTCCCAGCTTCAGCACGGCCAAGAACGCCTCCTGCGGCACTTCGACGCTGCCGATAGCCTTCATGCGTTTCTTGCCCGCCTTTTGTTTCTCAAGCAGCTTGCGCTTGCGGGTAATGTCTCCACCATAACATTTGGCGGTCACGTTCTTGCGTACGGCCTTGACCGTTTCCCGCGCCAAGATACGCCCGCCGATCGCCGCCTGCAAGGGAACATCGAACTGTTGCCGCGGAATCAGTTCGCGCAGCTTTTTCACCAGATCGCGCCCCCGACTTTCGGCCACCGAGCGATGGACAATCAGGCTCAGCGCATCGACAGGCTCGCCATGAACAAGCACATCCAGCTTGACCACATCCTCTTCCCGAAACTCGGCCAACTCGTAGTCCATCGAGGCATAGCCGCGGGACAGCGACTTCAACCGGTCATAGAAATCGATCACCATCTCGGCCAGCGGTAGATTGTAGCTCAGCATAACCCGCCCCTGGCCGATAAACTGCATATTGGTCTGAATCCCGCGCCGTTCCTGACACAGCTTCATCATCGCCCCGACAAACTCTTCCGGGACGAAGATATTGGCCTGCACGGTCGGCTCTTCGATCCGGGCGATACGCTGCGGCTCGGGAAACTCGCTGGGATTCGAAATCTCCTTGCACGAACCATCGGTTAAGTGCACGCGGTAGATCACACTTGGGGCCGTGGTGATCAGATTGAGTCCGAACTCGCGTTCCAGGCGCTCCTGCACGATTTCCATATGCAGCATGCCAAGAAAACCGCAGCGAAAACCCAGACCAAGGGCGGAAGAGGTCTCCGGCTCAAATGTGAACGCGGGATCGTTCAAGTGCAGTTTCTCCAACGAATCGCGCAGCTCGCCATAATCGCCCGAATCCACCGGATACAGCCCGGAAAACACCATCGGCTTGGGTTCGCGAAACCCCGGTAGTGGTGCATGGGCGGGCGCACGATCGAGAGTGACCGTATCGCCCACCCGCAAGGATGCCAATTCCTTGATGCCGGCCACCATGAAGCCGACATCGCCGGAAGCCAGCCGAACGCGCGATGTCGGCCTCGGCAGAAACGCCCCCACGTCCTGCACCTCATACGCGGCCCCCGTCGACATCAGGCGGATTTTGTCCCCCTTGCGCAAGCAACCATCGAACACCCTGAGCAGTGCTACCGCGCCCACATAGGGGTCGAACCAGGAGTCGACGATCAACGCGCGTAAACGCTCCCCGTCACGCGCCACCGGTGGAGGCACACGCCGCACGATGGCCTCCAAGACATCCTTGATCCCCTCGCCTGTCTTGGCGGACACCGCAATCGCATCATCGGCATCCAGGCCGATAACCTCCTCGATTTGCCGCTTGGCTTCATCCACATCGGCGCTGGGGAGGTCGATCTTGTTGATCACGGGAATAATCTCCAGATCGCTTTCCAGCGCGAGATAGACATTCGCCAGGGTCTGAGCCTCCACACCCTGGGTCGCATCCACAATCAACAGCGCGCCCTCACAGGCCTGCAATGAACGCGCCACCTCATAGGTGAAATCGACGTGTCCCGGCGTGTCAATCAGGTTCAAGGTATAGCTTTCGCCGTCCTCGGCCCGATAGTTGAGACTGGCTGTTTGCGCTTTGATCGTGATACCGCGCTCCTGCTCAAGCTCCATCGAGTCGAGCACTTGCTTCTTCATCTCGCGCTCGGACAGCGCGCCGGTATCCTCGATCAAGCGATCGGCCAGCGTTGACTTGCCATGATCGATATGCGCGATAATCGAAAAATTGCGGATATGCCGTTTGAACGCGTCACTCATTGGCGCGGCAGTGTACCGGCGCCCCCGCCGGCAAGCCAGCCCGGAGAGGATTCAAGCAACCGAAACCGGCCGCACCGCTTACGGCTCGGCACGCATCCGCAGATACTCGACCAACACCCGCACCCCGGCACCGGTCGCGCCTGGATGCGCCAACTCCGAGCCCTTCATATTCCAGGCGGTTCCGGCGATGTCCAGATGCGCCCACGGTATGTCATCGACAAAACGGGACAAGAAGCATGCGGCAGTGATGGTGCCCGCCTCGCGCCCGCCGATGTTGCGCAGGTCGGCGATTTTGCTCTTGAGCTGTTCCTGATACTCATCGAACAGTGGCAATGGCCACACGCGATCATGCGTCCGCTCGCCCGCCTTGCGCAACGCCCGTAGCAGGCGCTCCTCATTGCCCAGCAGACCCGATGCCTGGCTCCCCAAGGCGATCACGCACGCACCGGTCAAGGTCGCCAAATCGATGATTTCCGCCGGCTTACGCTCCGCCGCATATGCCAACGCATCGGCCAGGATCAGGCGCCCTTCCGCATCGGTGTTCTGCACCTCAACGGTCAGCCCCTTATAGGTACGCACAACATCGCCCGGCTTGTAGGCCGAACCTCCCGGCAGGTTCTCGGTCGAGGCGATCACCCCCAGCAGATTTACGGGCAACGCCAACTCCCTTGCCGCCCTGAAGGTACCAAGCACGGCCGCGGCACCGCACATATCGAATTTCATCTCGTCCATCTGGGCGGCCGGTTTGAGCGAAATCCCGCCGGCATCAAAAGTTAGCCCCTTGCCCACCAGCGCGACAGGCGCCTCGTCCTCATCCGCGCCCCGATACTCCAGCACGATAAACCTCGGCTCCTTGTCCGAACCCTGATTCACAGCGAGCAATGCGGTGAAGCCCGCCTGTTCGATCGCCTTCTTGTCCATCACGGTCACCCGCAGACGATCGTCGGCAAGTGCAGCCGCCTGCTCGGCCAGGTACTCCGGCGTGCACACGTTTCCCGGCTCGTTGGCCAAATCCCGCGCAAAATACGTTCCCTGCGCCACCGCGCGCGCACGCGTCACCGCCTGTTCCGCCACGGCCAAATCGCGCCTGGAAGGAATCATGATCGTGACCGCGCGCAACGGTCGCTTCTGCTCCTGCTTGCGACCTTGATATTTGTCAAAGCGATACAGGCCCAGCCACACCCCTTCCGCCACGGCCTGAACCCGCTCCGCCAACGTAGTACCGCGCAGTGGCACATCGGTCAGATAGAGTGCCGCATCGCGCGCGCCCGACTCCTGCAACCAGCGAGCAGCCCGCGCGGCCAGGCGGCGCAACGCATGCAAATCGAACCGTCGCTCTTCCCCAGCGCCCGCGAACAGCAAGCGCGGTGTATGCATACCAGGAACATCGTACAACACCCCCATGCGACCGAAGGTGCCCAGATGATCGAACTTGCGCAGATAACCCTTGACCTCTCTTATCTCTCGCACAAGTTGCGCGGCCGCCCCCGCCAGCTTACGGCCTTCAAACATCGGCAGGACCACCGCATCGTTGCGCTGCTTGTGCGCAGCCCCCGCCTTGACGGCTATCTCAATCATGACTCTACTCCCAAGATTTCTATTTCCTGTGCGCTTTTGAAACAAACCCAAATAGAGGCGCAAACATACAAGACAACGCGCCCGGAGAGAAGAGGGCCTGCATTGTAAACTTTTTTGTCTATAATAAGGGAGAGTGCCACCCGGCACCATTCCAGCGGAGGAGGAAAACCATGCGCCCCCTATTGATCATCCCTTTGGCGCTCATGGCCGCCACCTCGGCCATGGCCGCCCCTTTCGGCTTGACAGGCAAAAGCATTGAGGAGCGAGCGGCGGAGCTTGATGCGCAAGTCAAGGGAAAAACGGACTATCACGCGCATTTAGCCAGAGAACTCGCCATGGCGGCAAGTGCCGAAAAGGCCCAGCACGACACCAAAGTCGCGCAAGCCCTGATGTCCTTGGCTGAACGTGAAGCGGCCAAGAGCGGGAGGCAATAATGAAACGATTCCTGATCACCTTGACCCCTTTCATGTTCAGCGCATGCTCGCTGCTCTCGCTAAACAATCCGCTACCCATTGACGATGCGCGGCTGGCCGAAGCCCGGCAGGCCATCGCCGACGCCAAAGCCGCCGACGCCGAATACTGCGCGCCGGCGCTGCAAGCCAAGGCGGTAGGGCGTTTGTACTGGGCTGCGCATGAAATCACCGAGGAGGAATATCATCCCGATGAAAACGCGAGTCTGATCCACGACGCCATCGCCTACGCCCGACAGGCCAAGGCCGAGGCTGCCGCTCACTGCATGCCGCTGAAGCCCGTGCACTTTGCGGTGGACAGCGCTGAATTGGATGCCACGGCACGCACGATCCTCGATCACGCGGTGGACACCCTGCGCCATAAATCGTTCCTCCACGTCGTCATTGCCGGGCACACGGACAGTGTCGGCTCGGAGCCATACAACGAAAAGCTGTCATTGAAGCGTGCGCAGCGGGTGCGCGACTACCTTGTGCAGCACGGCATCGCCGCCGCAAGGCTAAGCACCAAAGCCTTTGGAGAAACGCGACCTGTGGCCGACAATGCGACTGCAGACGGTCGCGCCAAGAACCGGCGCGTCGAACTGTCGCCGACGAGATAAACATAGGTGGGAGACAGGCTTATCCAGCCTGTCTCAACCGCTTGCAGCGCGCCCAAGCCCGCGCTACGTTCCTCGCACATGGAATGCGAAGATAGCAGCGCCCCGCTCAGCGTCAGCGAGTTGACGGCAAAAATCAAGGTTCGTCTTGAACAGGCATTTGTCCGGGTTCGCGTTCACGGCGAAGTTTCCCGCCTGACCCGACACCGTTCCGGCCATGTCTATTTCACCATCAAGGATGAGCATGCGGTCATAGCAGCCGTAATTTGGCGTTCAACCGTTGCGCGCCTTGCCTGTCAACCCGTTGAAGGAGAGTCCTTCGTGTTCAGCGGCAGTATTGCCGTGTATGAACCACGCGGCATCTACCAACTTATCGTGCGCCAAGTCTCTCCCCTAGGCATTGGGCGCCTTGCCGCGGAATTTGAACGGCGCAAGCAATTGTTTGCCCGACGCGGCTGGTTCGACACGGCCCGTAAACGCCCCACCCCCCCGCTGCCGCAGCATATTGGCATTGTCACCTCTTCCTCGGGCGCAGCCCTGCAAGATGTGCGCAAAGTACTGGCAACCCGCCCCGCCTGGCTGCGGCTGACCCTTGCACCCTGTCTGGTGCAAGGCCCCGAGGCGCCGACAAGCATCGTCCATGCCATCACCCAACTGAGCAAGGAACGCCCCGATCTCATCCTTCTCGTGCGCGGCGGGGGAAGCCTGGAGGATCTCTGGTGTTTCAACGACGAACGCGTGGTGCAGGCAATCGTGGACTGTCCCGTGCCAATCATTACCGGCATTGGCCACGAAATCGACACGACCCTGGCTGACCTGGCTGCGGACAAGCGTGCGGCCACGCCATCCAATGCCGCAGAACTGGCTTGTCCCTCGCGAGACGAATTGCGCCAACGGCTGGTGCCCGAAGCGCGATGGCGGCAAATGGTACAGCACCAAATTTCGCTGCACCGCTTGCGTACTCGATCATATCGCCAAAAGCTGCAGGCCATCTTGCAAAGGCAATACAACGACTGGCGGTCTCGCGTCCGCGCATGGGACGAACGGCTGTATGAGACGACTCCCATCTACTTGCGTCAACGGCGCAATTTCCTGCACGCACTGGAGCGAAGGTTGCAGCTGCAGGCGCCCGCCTATCAACTCAAGCGCCGGCAACGGCGGGTGCAATCCTTGCTCACCAGCCTGCAGCGCGCCCTTCGCGACCGGTTGCGCAAACAGCACACACGCCTTACCCAGCTGGACAAACGGCTGAACGAGGTTGCCCGCCGTCCCGTGCTGGAAAAACGGCGTCGTTTACAGTCCCTGCTGCATCGATGGCACCGGCTGCGATTGCTGGACCCGCGCAGGTATGAACTCCGCCGCCAGCAACAAAAGCTGCCGGGAGCCGCACAGCGATCCCTTCATGCGCACCAGGCCCGCTTTGAAATCATGCGTGGCAAACTGTACATGCTTAATCCCAAGCGGGTGCTGGCACGCGGCTACACCATCACCTGTGATGAGGCGGGAACAATCATCACGCACGCCAGGGCCGTGCCCGAGGGGACGCTACTGCACACCCAGTTTCAGGATGGCACGATCAGCAGCCGGGTAGTCAAGGAATGCAACAAGGGAGAATGGTCATGAAGGTCGGATGCATGCTGGCACTGCTGGCGCTTTCGCTTGCACCGATGCCAACACACGCCATCGAGGCAACGCAAGGCGATGTGCTTGCCCTCCCCATCCAGCAAAGCAAGCAACAACCGGACCTGTTTTGCTTGCAGCGCCATTGGCCAGTGCTGCCTGCGGGCAAGGGCCGCTGGCGTGGCTGGCTTGGCATCGACCTGCGCACCCCTCCCGCCACGTACACGTGCCACTGGCGCAGCGACCATCGCCAATGGGACACCAAGCTAACCGTGCATGCCGGTCATTTTCGCATCTCCCGCATTACCGTACGCAAGGCCATGGCCGAGTTCGACCCAGCCACGCTGAGCCGCATCCGACGCGAGGTGCGCGCACTGAAACAATGCTATGGGATGCACGTACCATCCCGACCCGACCAAATCCGCATGCAATTGCCGGTTCAAGGCATTGAGTCGACGCCCTTCGGGGCGCGGCGTTTCGTCAATGGTGTGGAGCGTTCACCGCACAGCGGCATCGATATTGCCGCTCCGCTCGGCACCCCCGTACACGCACCACTGGGCGGCAAGATCCTCTATGTCGCCAATATGTACCTAAACGGCAACACGGTAGTGATCGGCCATGGACTGGGCCTTGTTTCGGTGCTCTCGCATATGTCGCAGGTCAAGGTGCGAACTGGTGACTGGGTGCGCACCGGCGACATCGTCGGTACGGTCGGCCAGACCGGGCGCGCAACCGGCCCGCATCTGCACTGGAGCGTACGCTTCAGGCATGCGCGCGTTAACCCACACAGCCTGCTGCCCGAGCGGGCCTTGGCAGGAGAGGAAAACCTGCCATAATGAGGCAAAGGACTTTCGACAAGGAACAACGGCATGAAACCTTTGCGCATTCTGGTCATCGATGATGAGCAATCCGTTCAGCGGATTCTTTCCTCCTTTCTGCAACGCTATGCGCAAAAGCAGCGACGTGAACTTCAACTCTGCAGCCTGAGCAATCCCGCCGATGCGCTGCTGGAAATGACCACCGCGGGCGAACGATACCATGCCATCTTGCTCGATGTGCGCATTCCGAAGATGGGCGGCGATGAAATCTTCCATGACATCCGTGAAGTGCATCCGAAGATCATCGACCGGATTCTGTTTGTGACCGGCTATCCGGAAGACCTGTATAAGCTTTTCCCGCAGCATGAGCTGAAAGTCCTGCATAAACCGTTCCGGTATCACCAGTTGCACAACGCACTGGATCAATTGCTCGAACCCACAGCGCCCGAACATGCGTGAGTCACTGCTTGCCACCGCGAAAGAACGCAAGGTCGCCACAGCGATCGTACTTGCCTGCCTGGCGCTGCTTGTCGTGGCCGTCCTGAAACCTACCCTGTTCCATTCATTTACCGAGCAGGCCACCACCGAGCAGGCCACCACCGAGCAGGCCACCACCGAGCAGGCCACCACCGAGCAGGCCACCACCGAGCAGGCCACCACCGAGC